>NZ_JACNDE010000033.1:0-77172 GCF_017351415.1 Pseudomonas sp. FW305-25
CAATCGCTTCCTTCACCAAATCACCAATCGACAGCAGCCCGATCAGTTGCTCGCCGTCCAGCACCGGCAGGTGGCGCAGGTGGCTGTCGGTCATCACGGCCATGCAGCGTTCGATGCTGTGCTGGCTGTCGGCGGTGACCACGGGGGCGCTCATGATGGCGCGGACCGGGGTGCCTACCGATGAGCGGCCTTGCAGCACCACCTTGCGCGCATAGTCGCGTTCGCTGATGACGCCGACCACCTGCCCGGCTTCCATCACCGGCAGCGCGCCGACGTTTTTCTGCGCCATCATCTGCAGTGCTTCGAGCACCATCTGATCCGGGCCGATGCTGTGCACCTGGCGGTTTTCCACGGCCTTCAACTTCAGCAACTGAGCAGCGGTTTTCATGGGCGTCTCCGATACTTGAGCAACAGGGGTTCCGGCCCCGCGCCACAAGGCGCGGAGTCAGGCATGGATCTGGGTTGCGCGCGGCTTAGCGCACGCCGATTTCCACCACGTCGCCACGCAGCCGCGCCGGCCAGGTGCGCAGGCGTTGCTCCGGGTATTCCAGGCAGGTGCCGTCGGCCAGGCGGAAGTGCTGCTTGTACAGGGGCGAGGCGATCACCAGCTCATCCTTGATGCAGCCCACCAGGCCGCGGCCGATCACATTGGCGCCGGACTGCGGGTCATGGTTGTCGATGGCGTAGAGGGTCTGCTGCGCGGCATCCGGCAGGTAGATCAGCGCCACCTGGGCGCCGTCGTGCCAGACCACCACGCCGCTGTGGCTGACCAGGTCCTGGCGGCTGCACACCGCCTGCCACTGCACGCCGGGCTGCTCGACGAATCCACTTTCGATAGGTTGCAGGCTTGGCGACAGGCTCATCAGAGCACCTCCTCGGTGACAGGGATCAGGTTGAGTTCGGCGGCCATGATCGGCCGGCGCTGGCCGCGTTCCTCGACAAAATGAATGTCCGGGTCGGGGCGCTGGTCGTTGACGAAGGTGCGGAAGCGCTTGAGCTTTTCCGGGTCCTTGAGGGCGTTGGCCCATTCGCATTCGTAGCGGTCCACCACCAGCTGCATCTGCGCTTCCAGCTCGGCGCCCAGCCCCAGGCTGTCGTCGATCACCACCGCCTTGAGGTAATCCAGGCCGCCCTCCAGGCTTTCGCGCCACACCGAGGTGCGTTGCAGGCGGTCGGCGGTGCGGATGTAGAACATCAGGAAGCGGTCGATGTAGCGGATCAGCGTCTGGTCGTCGAGGTCGGTGGCGAACAGCTCGGCGTGGCGCGGGCGCATGCCGCCGTTGCCGCAGACATACAGGTTCCAGCCGTTCTCGGTGGCGATCACGCCGACGTCCTTGCTCTGCGCCTCGGCGCATTCGCGGGTGCAGCCGGACACCGCGAACTTCAGCTTGTGCGGCGAACGCAGGCCCTTGTAGCGGTCCTCGATCTCCAGGGCCATGCGCACACTGTCCTGCACGCCGTAGCGGCACCAGGTACTGCCCACGCAGGACTTCACGGTGCGGGTCGACTTGCCGTAGGCATGCCCGGTCTCGAAACCGGCCGCGATCAGCTCGGCCCAGATGTCCGGCAGCTGGTGCAACTGGGCGCCGAACAGGTCGATGCGCTGGCCGCCGGTGATCTTGGTGTAGAGGTCGTATTTCTTCGCCACCTGGCCGATCACGATCAGCTTGTCGGCGGTGATCTCGCCACCGGCGATGCGCGGCACCACCGAGTAGGTGCCGTTCTTCTGCATGTTGGCCATGAAGGTGTCGTTGGTGTCCTGCAGCGGCACCAGGGAGCGGTCCATGATCGGCTGGTTCCAGCACGAGGCGAGGATCGAGCCGATTGCCGGCTTGCAGATATCGCAGCCGACGTGGCCACGGCCGTGCTTGGCGAGCATCTCGTCGAAACTGAGGATGCCCTCGACCCGCACCAGCGCGTACAGCTCCTGGCGGGTATAGGCGAAGTGTTCGCACAGGCTCTTGTCGACGCTGACGCCACGGGCGATCAGCTCATGCTCGAACACCTGCTTGAGCAGGCCGGCGCAGCCGCCGCAACCGGTGCAGGCCTTGGTCCGGGCCTTGAGCTGGCCGAGCTCGGAACAGCCACCGTCGATGGCCGAGCAGATCGCGCCCTTGGTCACGTTGTGGCAGGAACAGACCGTGGCCGACTCGGGCAAGGCGCCCGGGCCAAGGGTCGGCGCGCCGGCGCTGGACGGCAGGATCAGGCCGGCCGGTTCGGCGGGCAAGGCGATGCCGTTCTGCATGTATTGCAGCAAGGTGTCGTAGTAGCTGTTGTCGCCCACCAGCACCGCGCCGAGCACCTGCTTGCCGCTGGCATCCACCACCAGGCGCCGGTAGCTGGCGGTGGCCTCGTCGATGAACTGGTAGCTGCGTGCGCCCGGGGTCAGGCCCTGGGCATCGCCGATGGAACCGACATCCACCCCCAGCAACTTGAGCTTGGTCGACATGTCCGCGCCCATGAAGGGCTCGCCCGGCTCGCCGCACAGCTGGGCGGCGACGCTGCGGGCCATCTGGTAACCCGGGGCCACCAGGCCGAAGATACTGCCGTTCCAGCTGGCGCACTCGCCGATCGCGTAGATGTGCGGGTCGCCACTCAGGCACCGGTTGTCCACCACCACGCCGCCACGCGGGCCGATCTCCAGGGCGCAGTCGCGGGCCAGGGCATCCTGGGCGCGAATCCCGGCGGAGAACACGATCAGGTCGGTTTCGAGGAAGTCGTCGCCGGCGAAGTTCATCCGGTAGCGGTACTGCTCGCCGGCGCTGATCGACTGGGTGCCCTTGCCCAGGTGCACGCCGACGCCCAGGGCTTCGATCCGCGCCTTCAACGCGCGACCGCCCTGCTCGTCCAGCTGCACCGGCATCAGCCGCGGCGCGAACTCCACCACATGGGCTTCCAGGCCCAGGCTCTTCAAGGCGTTGGCCGCCTCCAGGCCGAGCAGCCCGCCGCCCACCACCACGCCGCGCCGGGCATTGGCGGCCGCGGCGCGGATGGCGTCGAGGTCTTGCAGGGTGCGATAGACCAGGCGCGAATCGCCTGCGGCGCCCTCGATCGGCGGCACGAAGGGATAGGACCCGGTGGCCAACACCAGCTTGTCGTAGTGCACCGGGCCGGCGGCGGTGATGACCTGGCGGTGCTCGCGGTCGATGCGCAGCACCGCCACCCCCAGGTGCAGGGTCAGACCCGGGGTCCGGTACAGCGCGGCATCGCCCAGGGCCAGGGATTCGGCGTCGCGACCGCTGAAATACTCGGACAGGTGCACTCGGTCGTAGGCGCGCATCGGCTCTTCGCTGAAGACGTGCAGGCGGTACTGCTCAAGCGCGCCGTGCGCCACCAGCTGTTCGACGCAATGATGTCCGACCATGCCGTTGCCGATCACGATCAGGGTTTTGTGTGTGTTCAAAGGGGCAACAATGGCATTCATAAATAGCACCCGACCCAAGCCAATCACGGTTTTTTTAAAGCAAAAAAAAGCGCCTGAAACCTCACGGTTCCAGGCGCCTTTGCCTGTTATTTGCGGTGTGCGATCGGGCTGCTGTGCCTGACTCACCGAGTGCCCATGGCCGGTTGGCCGATCGATCCGCGTTGACCGATGGGGCGGCCCGCCCGCGACATGCGCGGTGGGGCGTTAACGGCTGTCTTGCAGCCTTTGTGCCAGGCGGCGCCGCACGCCTTGAAAGGCCGTGCTGGCGGGGTTGCGCGGTCATTCTGCAAGGCTCCCGGATAGCCTACCCCGGGCCAGGAATCGCCTTAGCCTGGTGCAAGGCCGGAGCCGCGAGCCTTATAAAAGTGCAAACCCGGCCGGTTTGCCGACGCGTCAGCGGGTGGCAGCCAGGCGCTGCAAGAATGCCGCGCGCCGCTCGCGGTCCTGCTCTTCCTTGGCCAGCAGCTGCGGCAACAGCGCCTCGGCCCGTTGCCGGTCGAGGATGAACACGCCGTCGTCGTCGCCGATGGCAATATCCCCCGGGTTGACCCGCACCCCGGCCACTTCGATAGGCAGGTTGACCTCCCCTTGCTCGCCGATGCCGCGGGTGGTGTAGGCGCTGATGCCACGGCTGAACACCGGCAGGCGATGCTCGCGCAGGGCGGCGACATCGGTGACCGCGCCCTCCACCACCACCCCGGCCAGGCCCTTGATCAACCCGGCCAGGGTGCGCAGTTCGCCCCAGCAGGCGCACTCCTGATCGCCCACGCACTGGACCACCAGCACATCCCCCGGTTCGCTGAGCAGCAGCGCGTCGCGCAGGATGGCGCCATCCGGGGCGAAGACCTTGACCGTCACCACATTGCCGAGCATGCGCAGCCCGTCGAACAGCGGGCGGATGCCGCGCAGGTAACCCTCGTCGCCAAAGTGGCCGAGGGTCGAAGGCGCGATACCGCGGTAATGCTCGAGCAAGGCGGCGCTGGCGTGGTGTTGGCGTGGAGCGATCATCGGCATTTCCTCGGGCGCAGCAGCGGGCAGGTCGAGCAGTATTCGGCGGGCTCGGTGGCCTCGTAATAGAAGCAGCAGGTGCGGCGAAAGCGGATGCTCTTGCCCTCCTCCAGTTGCGTCGGCGGCCGACGGAAGTGCCGCAGCGGGTTGTAGTCCAGGCCGAACAGCGCTGGCGCGGCCTCTTGCAGCAGCCAGTCGAAGTCCGCCTCGTGGCGCAGGCGGATCAGCGGATCCTCGACCTTGCCCATGCGTTTTTCGTACAGCGAGTAGACCCGCACCGCGGTGTTTTCCCAGAGGATGCGCCGGGAGATGCCGCTGACCCGGTTGAAGGTCTGCCACAGCGGCGCCAGCAGCCCGGCGAACAGCGCCTCGACAATCGCCACGCGCCAGGCGTCGCGCTCACCCGCGGCATACGCCTGGGGCGGCCGGTCCGCCAGCGGCATCGACGATGTCCAGAGCCCGTCGTCATGGCCGTACTCGATCACGCAATCGTCCAGGGACAGCAGCAGGCCCTGGTCGCACACCGACATGGCGTACAGGCAGGCGCCGGTGGCGAGGAAGGAAAAACGCTTGGCCAGCAGCGAGGCGGTGATCGCCCGGGTCGGCGAACCGATCACCGGCCCCAGCTGGTCGAGCAGCGCGATACAGGTTTCATCGTCGAGTAAAGTGCGGGCGCTGAGGGAGCGCTGGCGGTCGCGTTGGGCCATGGGTTTCAGGCGCAGCGGCCCGGATAGCACGCTCCAGTCTTGCGGGTTGAAGGCGGCTTGCAGATTCATTGCGGCAGTTCCCGGCCAAAGGGAATGCACAGCGGCGTGCCGAAAAACGGATCGGGGATGATCCGGCAGTTGAGGTCGAACACCTGCTTGACCAGTTCCTCGGTCAGGATCTCCGCGGGCCGGCCCTGGGCGAACGCGGTGCGCTGGTGCACCGCCACCATATGGTCGGCGTAGCGGCAGGCCAGGTTGAGATCGTGCAGGACCATGACGATGGTCTTGTTCTCCTGGCGATTGAGTTCGCGCAGCAGGTCCAGCACTTCGATCTGGTGCGCCAGGTCGAGAAAGGTGGTGGGCTCGTCGAGCAGCACGATCTCGGTGTCCTGGGCCAGGGTCATGGCGATCCACACGCGCTGGCGCTGGCCGCCAGACAAGGCATCCACCGGCCGCTCCGCCAGCGCCTGCACCCCGGTCTGCAACAGGGCACGCTCGACCATGGCTTCGTCCTGGGCCGACCATTGCTGCATCCAGTTCTGGTAGGGATAACGCCCCAGCGCCACCAGCTGGCGCACGGTGATGCCTTCGGGAGCGCTGGGCATCTGCGGCAGGATCGCCAGTTCGCGCGCCACCGCCGCGGTGGATTTGCGCTGGATATCCTCGCCATTGAGGATCACCGAACCCTGCTGCGGCTTGAGCAGCCGCGCCAGGGATTTGAGCAGGGTGCTCTTGCCGCAGCCGTTGCTGCCGATCAGCACCGACACCTGGCCCGCCGGCAGTTGCAGGTCCAGCCCGTCGATAATCACCTGGCGCTGATAGCCCAGGGTCAGTTGCTGGGTTGCCATCGAGGACATCGGGAATTCCTTAGTGCCGCTGGTTGATCAAAAGATAAAGAAAGAACGGCGTGCCCAGCACCGCGACAAAGATCCCCGCCGGCAGGTCCAGCGGCAGGAACAGGGTGCGCCCGATCAGGTCGGCGAGCATCACCAGGTTGGCGCCGACCAGCGCCGCCATCACCGCCTGCCCGGCAAAGCCCGGGGCCACCAGGCGCTTGGCGATATGCGGCGCGATCAGCCCGACAAAGGCAATCGCCCCGCCCCAGGCCACCGCCGCCCCGGCCAGGGCCACGCTGACCAGCAACAGGCCGGCGCGCAGCCACTGTACCCGCACGCCGATGCCCTGGGCCAAGGCATCGTCCAATTGTTGCACCCGCACCTGGCGCGCCAGCCACACCAGCAACGGCAGGATCGCCAGCAACCAGCCGGCCAGGGCCCGCGGCTCCGGCCAGCTGGCGCCGTAGACGCTGCCGGTGAGCCAGACATAGGCCGACAAGGTGGTGGTCAGCGGGCTGAACACCAGGACAAAGGTGGTCACCGCCGCCAGCAGCGCCGACACGCCGACACCGATCAGCACCAGGCGCAGCGGCGAGGTGCCCTGCTTCCAGGCCAGCAGGTAAATGGCCAGGGCCGCCAGCCCGGCGCCGAGCATCGCCGCCAGTGGCAAGAACTGCGGGCCCAGCAGCAGGGAAAAGAACGACAGGTACAGCACCGCCGCGGCACTGGCGCCGCTGGTGATGCCCAGCAGATCGGGGGACGCCAGCGGGTTGCGGATGATGCTCTGCAAAATCAGGCCGGACACCGCCAGCGCCGCGCCGACCAGGGCCGCCAGCAGCAGGCGCGGCAGGCGCAGTTGCTCGACGATGAACAGCAGGCGCTCGTCGCCGCCGCGCCACAGCAGCTCCAGCACGGTCAGCGGCGACAGGTTGAGCTTGCCCAGGGACAAGGCGCCGAGCATCACCAGCGCCGTCGCCAGCACGGCCAGCAACAGCCGCCACAGGGTCGCCAGGTCGATGCGCCGCGAAAAGCCGGCGGTGCGCAGGGTCAGGGTGTTATTCATAACGACCTCCACGACGGGCCAGGAAAATAAAGAACGGCGCGCCGAACAACGCGGTCATCACCCCCACCGGCACCTCCTGCGGCAGAATCACCAGGCGCCCCAGGGTGTCGGCCAGCAACAGCAGGATCGCCCCCAGCACCGCGCACCCCGGCAGCAACCAGCGATGGTCGATGGACAGGCCCTTGCGCACCATGTGCGGCACCAGCAGGCCGATGAAACCGATGCTGCCCGCCAGCGCCACCGCGCTACCCGCCAGGCCGATGATCAGCACGCTCATCAGCCAGCGGATCAACCCGGTGCGCTGCCCCAGGCCGATGGCGATGGCTTCGCCGGCGTTGAGCACATTGACCTGCCCGGCCAGCAGCAACGCGCCGAGCAAGGCCAGCAAGACGCCCACCAGCAGCGGCGCGGCCAGCGCCAGGTCGCGCTCGGACAAAGAGCCGGCGAGCCAGAACAGCACGGTGTCCAGCCCCTCCTCGTTGACCACCAGCAGCGCCTGGCTGAAGGCGGAAAACAACGCGGTGATCGCCGCCCCCGCCAGGACGATGCGCAGCGGGTTGAGGCTGCCCTGCCCGCGATTGCCGATCAGCCACACCAGGCTGCCGGCCAGCGCGGCGCCGATAAAGGCGCACCACAGCCACTGGCTCATGGACGACAGGGCAAACAGCGACGAGCACAGGATGATCGCGAAGGTCGCCCCGGCATTCACCCCGAACAACCCCGGCGATGCCAGCGGGTTGCGGGTCAGCGCCTGCATCAGCGCCCCCGCCACCGCCAGGCTCGCACCCACGGCGACGGCCATCAGGGTGCGCGCCAAGCGACTGTTGAAGATCAACTGCTGGCCGGCGCTGAGGCTGTCCGGTTGCAGCAGGCCCTTGAGCAACTGCGACGGTTCGATCCAGGTCGCCCCGGCCGCCAGGCTCAGGCCAGCGCACAGCAGCAGGACGACCAGCGCCAGGCCGAGTTTCAGCCCACGGCTCATGAAGACGCCACCAGGCGGGCAATGTCGTCGAGCATCAGGTTGGCGCCGAGGATCCCTCCGGAGAAACTCCAGGCGATGCCATCGACCCGCCACACTTGCTGCTGTTGCACGGCGCGCAGCTGTTGCCAGAACGGGTAATGCACCAGCCGTTCATAGTTGTGCTGCACCGCCTGGCTGTCGCGCTGGAATACAAAAAACAGGTCGGCATCGACCACGGGCAAGTTCTCTTTGCTGGTGAGTTTGATATAGGTGCTCCGGGACTCGCGGGCGACCGGGTTCCAGGCGAAGCCCAGCTCCGTGAGCACCGAGCCGGCGAAACTGCTCGGCAGGTAACTGCGGATGTGGTCTTCACGTACATCCAGCACCGACACCGTGGGCGGCCAGCGCCCGGCGAAAGTCACCTGCAACTGCTCGCGCAAGCGCGCCACCCGCTGCTGCCATTGCCCCAGCAGGCTGCTGGCCTGCTGCTGACGGTTCAGGGCCGCGCCCATCAGCGCCAGGGTGCGCTTGAACTCGAAGACTTCCTCGAGCATCAGCACCGTGCCCATGCGTTCGAGCAGCGGCGCGATGCGCTGGTGGCGAAAACGCGAGGCGACGATCACGTCCGGCTCCAGCAGCACGATGTCCTCAAGGCTAGGCTGGGTTTCCAGGCCAACATGAGGAACCTTCGCCAGCGCCGGGCGCAAATAACGGAAGGTCGGCTTTTCGCTCGAAGACTCCACTACGCCGCAGGGCGTCACGCCCAGCGCCACGGCGCTGTCGGTGGCGCCCTGGAACAGGGTGACCAGGCGCAGCGGTTCGGCGCGGGCGATCCGTGGCAAGGCCAGCAACCCCAGGGACAGGCGCAACAGCGTGCGCCTGCAAGGATGGAGCACCGGGTCAGGCATCGGAAGCCAGCCGCTGGAACGGGTTGACCACCTCGCCCTTGCCGAACGGCATGCTGCCCGGGCCGCCGGCGCGTTCGATCATCGGCGTCAGCAGCAGCTTCTGCGGCCAGCGCGGCGCTTCGAACAGCTGGTGCCTGATCATCGCCCGCGCCTCGTCGTCGAAGTCGATGCTCTGCAACAGAGCGTCCAGCACCTGGCGCAAGGTGCGCCACAGTGCAGTGGCCGGCACGGCGTAGACCTGGGCCAGGGTGTCGATGATCGCCCGCACGTTGACCTGGATCGCCAGGGTCTGCAGCCAGAACAGCAGGTCTTCGGGACGCTGGTGATACAGGGTGTTGGCGTGACCTTTCTTGATCCGGTACTCCGGGTCGGCCATGCCGTTGCGCTCCAGCCACGGCACGAAGATGCGCAGCGAATCGTGGTCGCGCAGCAGCAGGCCCTGGGCCTGGCCGGCCTTCCACACCAGCACCGCGTTCTGCCCGTGCACCTCGCCGAGCATGCCGAGGCGGAACATCCGCAGGTTGACGTCGAAGAAGCGCTGGCACAGCTCGCTGAACAGGGTCAGCACCGAAGCCTGGGTCGCCGGCAGTTCGCGGTACTGCATCCACTCATCGAAGAAGTGCCGGTTGCTGCCGGGCAATGGCGTGCCCAGGGCGGCCATCGGCAGCAGGCGGCAGTCCGGGTCGTCGAGCAAGGCTTGCGGGTAACCACGGACCATCGCCGACAGGTGCCGCGGCGCCTCGTCGAACAGGGTCGCCTGGGGCGGCATGAAGGCCCACCACTTGCTCTCGTCGCACAGGTGCAGGCTCTGCTCCAGCACCGGGTCGAGGCGCCGCACCTGATGCAGCAGCGCCTCGCTGAGGCCGCCGTTGATCATCTTCACCGCCGGCAGGTAGCGCGAGGCGCCCAGGGAATAGATGGCCATCGGCAGCTTGAGGTAGTCGGCGCTGGCGAAACAGGGGGTCATCGAGCGCAGCGACGAGGTGGCGAAGACCGTGGCCTCGCTGAAGTCCAGGCGCTGGCAGTCGCCGCGGGCGAAGGCATCGCCCAGTTGCGCCGGCAATACATGCTCGAACTGCCACGGGTGCACCGGCAAGGCCACGTGGCTGTCACCGATGCCGCGTTCGCGCAGCTCCCCGGCCAGGTGTTCCTGCAAGGTTTCGGGCAACAGGTAGCGCGCCGGGTAGACCTGTTCCAGGTCTGTCACGCCCGCGCCGCCTTGCAGCAGGTCCTTGCGCACCGCCACCCAGTTCAGCGCCACCGGCTGGGCGAACTCGGCCTGGTACTGCTGGTATTCGGCCTGCAGCAAACCCTGCTTGGCCTTGGCCAGCGGGTGGTACGGACGATCGCGCAGCGAAGCCCACTGCTCCATGGTGCGGAAAAAGGTGGCGCCGTCCTGGGCCATCAGGCCTTGGTGGTCGACCCGGTGCTCCAGGGACAAGGCGGTCTGCCAGACGCTGATATGCAGCACTTCGAGGAACAGCGTCAGGCCCTTTTCATTGTCCTGGAAGCGCGGGCCCATGCCGGTGAACACCCGGCGCATGAAGTCCACCGGCCCCAAGGCGGTCCAGCGTTGCTCCTGGCGGGCCAGAACCTGCGTGCCCGGGACCTTTTCCCACTGCTGGGTGATGCCCGGGCGCAGGGCGATGCTGATAAAGCGCTGTTCCTGGGCGTCGCAGCACCACTCCCAGATCCGTTGTTGCCCATCCGCGCTTTCAAGGATTGAGGCTTCAAGGGCTGGCGCTTCAGGATGGGCCTGGCGCCATTGGCTGGCGGTCAGCAACGGCAAGGGTTCGCGGCCAAAGAAGTCTTCGGCGAGCAGGCAATCGATCAGGTCCTGCATCACCAGCTCGGCGGCCATGGTTGTGAAGTTCATCGGATTATTTTCCTTCTAGAGAAAGGGTGGCCAACCTGGCCTGGAGAGCACGAAAGGCAATGCCGCGTTCGTCGCCGAGGACAAAGGCCCGGACCCCGCGCTCGCGCCAGCGTCCCAGATCGCCCTGCTGTCGGGGAATGGCGCAGTACGGCACGCCGGCATGGTCCGCCGCCTGCCAGGCATCGAGCAGCGCCTGCCGGACCGCCGGCTGGTCGATCTGCCAGGGCATGCCGAGGGATTGCGAGAGGTCGGCCGCGCCTTCGAGGATCATGTCCAGGCCCGGTACCGCGGCGATCTGCGCGGCGTTGCGCACGCCGGCGGCGCTTTCGATCATCGCCACCAGCATGATCTGCTCGTTAGCCTGCCCCACGTACTGCGCCAGGCTGTGCTTGCCGAAACTGCCGGGGCGCCCGGCGTTGAGGCTGCGCTGGCCCAGCGGGTGGTATTTGCAGGCGGCAATCGCCGCCTGCAACTGCTCGGCGGATTCGATCATCGGCAGCACGATGCCCTGGGCGCCGCCGTCGAGCAGGCGCAGCATTGTCTTGGGGTTGAGGTCGGCGACCCGCACCAGCGGCGTCAGCTCGTAGGCCTCGGCGGTGCGGATCATGTGCTCGACGGTTTCCGGATTGATCAGCACGTGTTCCATGTCGATGATCACGAAGTCGAACCCGGCCTCGGCGATCAGCTCGATGGCCGCCGGCGCCGGGATCGAACTGATCAACCCGTACACCGCCTGCCCGGCCGCCAGTTTGCGTTTCAGCTGGTTGCTTCTCAGCATGCTTGCGGCCTGTAGGCATGAAGTGGATTGGGCACCGACTTGAAGCGCCGCTCACCGTCGCCCAGCAGGCGGCGCTTGGTCAGCTCTTCCACCTCGTAGCTCGGCGCGAACACGTCGAACAGGCCGAAACGGTCGCGGTGCTGCGGATGGGCGTCCTGGTAGTCGAGGATTACCTCGGCGGTCATTTGCCAGAACTGGCTTTCGTCAAGCTGGTAGTGCTGGCGCAGGAAGATCGCCATTTCCGCCAGGCAGATAAAGAAGAAGCAGTCGCAGGAGAAATCGCGCACCGCGTTGACATCGTCGGTAAGGATGAAGGAGTTGCGATTGAGCTTGGCGTGGCTGGCCGGCAGCGGCACCAGTTCCGGGCACAGTTCGGGACGCGCCAGGTGCGCCGGCGAGTAGCGCACGCCGTCGTGGAAGTCCTTGAGGGCGATGCGCTGCGGCCAGCCCTGCTTGACGATCAGCACGATGTTCTGGCCGTGGGATTCCATGCCGATGCCTTCGGCGTAGAGCATGTGGATGATCGGCGGCACCGTCACCTGCAGCAGCTGGCGGGTCCAGGCCTGCAGGCCGTACTGGCGGATCCAGGCGTCGATGAACGGCTGCTGCGGCCCTGTGCCGTAGCGGTTCTCCACATGGCTCAGGCCGTTGAACGGCACCGCCTGCTCGTCCGCCTTGAGGTACTGATGGAGGCTTTCACGCCAGATCGCCCCCAGGGTGCCGTAGGCCTGGGGACTGCGGGACGGAGGGAGGTGCTGGTAGTCGAAGCTGACCCCGGCCACTTCGCCGAGGATCACGAAATCCAGCTGGCGCGCGGTGCTGTCGCTGGCGATCAGCTGTTGCAGCCAGTCGGTGATGATCGGCCCGTTCAACACCGTGTGCCGCGCTAGGATGCGCGTGCTGGAAGTGTTGGTCATGCTCATGGCCAGCTTGACGTAGGGCCGCTGCTTGGCCGTGGCATTGGCCAGGGTGCGGATCGACTGCTGGGCCTTGTACTGGTCATCCGAGGTGCCGAGGTAGATCAGCTCGCCGCTGAGCAGCTCCGGGTAGAAGGTCGAGACAATCAGGTTTTCCCACTGCCACGGGTGCACCGGCAGCAGCTGGTAGTCGTCCAGCGCCCTGCCCTGGCTGGCCAGTTGTCGCTCGACCTGCTGCCAGCGCTCGGCGCCCAGTTCCTGGCGGATAAAGGCCGGGAAGTCGAGTTTCTGCGAATGGTTGAGCGAGGCCCGGTTGCGCGCGACCGCCAGCCACACCACGGCGATCGGCGCGGCGAACTCCGGGCCGTAGGCCTGGTTGTCCGCCAGGGAAAAGCCGATGCGCGACTTGTAGCACGGGTGGTAGCTGTGGGCGTCCATGAAGTGCTGCTCCAGGGCGTCCACGTCCAGCTGGTGGGCCGGCTTTTCGGTCTGGTAGCCCTGGCTGCGCGCTTGCAGATCCTTGAGCTGGGTCTGCTCCAGTTCCTGGATGAAACGCCCCAGGTGCGGGCTGTCCTGGTAGTCGCCGAGCAGTTCGGCCAGGGCCTGGTGCAGGTCCGGCACGCTGCGCTGGCCACGGCTGTCGAGGCGTTCGAGGCTGGCGGAATCGAGGCGGATCAAATCGAAGCTGGCGCTGAGCAGGCCGTTGCAGTGGTACTCCACCCGCTGCTGCTGGCCGTCGATGCCGAGCACCACGAAACGCCGCTGGCCGCTGTCATGGCCGTGCGGGCCGCCCTCCAGCGGCTGGCTGTCGAACGGCAGCACGCCTTCATACAGCAGGGTCTGCAACAGCTGGCCGACCACCCGCTGCTGGACTTTTTCGTCGATACGCCCATCCACCGTGGCCAGCCAGGCACCGGGGCCGGAGGGCTGGCTTGAGGTTGTCAAGATTGCAGTCGCCATGTTCATACCTTGTGCGAAGAAGGGTTAACGGTGTTCGAGGGCGCCGGGCACAGCCTCGGCGGTCTCGTCGGAAAGGGGAAAACGCCAGGCGCAGGGCAACGCCAGCAGGATCAGCAGGCCGGTGGCCACGAACACCTCGCTGATGGCGGATGACATGCCCGCCTGGGCCTGCACGCCGCCATCGACCAGGCGGAACTCCAGCCACAGCGAGGCGATGACAATGCCCAGGGACGACACCAGGCGCCGCGAGATGTTGTTCATCGCCGCGCCCTGGGTGACCATCGGCTCGGGCAAGGCATTCAGCCCGGCGGTGGTCACCGGCATGTAGGACAGGCCCAGGCCGGCGCCGCGCAGCATCATCAGCGCGAACACCAGGCCGATCGCCGCATTGGCCGGGAGCAAACCCAGCGCCAGGGTCGACAGCCCGGTCAGCAGCAGGCCGATGGACACCACCCGGCGCGGCCCGTGGCGATCCAGGGCGCTGCCGCCCATGCGCCCGAACAGGCTGGCGAACACCGCCGTGCACAGCAGCGCCAGGCCGGTCCAGATGGCGCTGTAGCCGAGCACCGTCTGTACCAGCAACGGCAGCAGCACCAGGCACTCGAACATGCCCACCGACTGCACCACGGCGATGATCACGCTCAGGCGGTAACCGCGCAGGGCGAAGATCCGCAGGTTGAGCAGCGGCGCCTCGCGGCGCAGCTCCAGGCGGACAAAGGCCACCAGGCACAGCAGCGCTACCAGCAGCATTCCCAGGTTCATAGGGTCCATCAGCCCGGCGGCGTGATGCAGGCGACTGATGGCGATCATCAGCAGGCCGATGCCCGAGGCGATCAGCAGGTAGCCGGCCAGGTCGAACGGCTTGCGCTCGGCCGGCTCGGAAGCCGGCAAGACCGCAAGCCCCATCAGCAGCGCGACGACGCCGATCGGCACGTTCATCAAAAACAGCGAGCGCCAGCTGAACCACTCCAGCAGCAGGCTGCCGCACAGCGGGCCCACCGCCGGCGCCAGCATCACAGCCGCGCCCCACAGGCCGGTGACCCGACCGCGCTCGTCCTTGGCGTACACCGCGAAGATGATCGCCAGGGACAGCGGGATCATCAGCCCGCTGGCGATCCCCTGCACCACCCGCGCGGCGATCACCAGGGCGATGGAATCGGCCTGGGCACCGAGCAGCGAACCGCCGATAAACAGCGCCACGCCCCACAGGTACAGGCGTCGCCGGCCCAGGCGCTGGCTGAGGAAGCTGGTCAGCGGCATGGTCATGCCCATGCTGGTCATGAAGGCCGCGACTATCCAGGTGGCCATCAGCGGGCCGATGGCGAACGCCTGCATGAACGCCGGCAGCGCCGGGTTCAGCGAGCTGTTGTTGAGGCTGACGGTCATAGTGCCGAGCAGCACGTTGACCACCACCCAAGCGCGCGGTGCCTTGAAACTCACAGACCGGCTCCTTCGAGCAATTCACCCTGGCGCAGGAAGTGCTGCGCTGGCCGTGGATGACAGAGGAAGTCGGCGTGGGAAATGTTGTAGCCATAGGCCCCGGCCATCGGCAGCACCAGCAGGTCGCCGACGCTGACGCCCTTGAGCGGCTGGGCCCGGCTCAGCACATCCTTGGGCGTGCACAGCTGGCCGACCACGGTCCAGGCCTGCTCTGTGCTGTGCGCCGGCTGCGGCGTGCGCGGCAGGTGAATCAGCGGGTGGTCGTGGCTCTGCGCCGCGGGCAGGCGGAACTGGTGGGTGCCGCCGCGGCACACCAGGAAGTGCTCGCCGTGGCTGGTCTTGGTGTCCAGCACCTCGATCACGTAGTAACCGCAAAAAGCACTGATAAAGCGCCCCGGCTCGAAGCGCAGGATCGGTGCCTCGCTGCCCTGCTCCGCCAGCCGGCGTTCCAGGTAGCGGCACAGGCGCTGCCAGTCGAACTGCTGGCCACTCAGGTAATCGACGCCGATGCCGCCGCCGACATTCAGGTGGGTCAGTTGCTCGGGATGCGCCGCCAGGGCCTTCCACAGCGGCCAGCGTTGCAGGTAGAAGTCCAGCAACTGCTCATGGCGCTCCACCGACTGCTGGTGGGACATGGCGTGCACATGGAAACCCTTGAGGCGCAGGTGGCTGGCGCGGTCGACCCTTTGCACGGCCTCGGCCAGTTCCGCCTCGTCGATGCCAAACGGCGTGGCGGTGCCGGCCATGGCCAGCCGGCTCGACTGGTTCTGCGGCAACTGCGGGTTGATGCGGATGAATACCGGCTGCACCCGCCCGGCTTCTTCGGCCAGGCGTTGCAGGCGCTCGATCTCGTTGAGGCTTTCCAGGTGCACGGCTTCCACCTGATGGGCCAGGGCCGCGCGCAGGTCGGAATCGAGCTTGCCCGGGCCGGAAAACACATAGGGTTTGCGGGTCGGACAGGCCACCACCCGCTCGATCTCGCCGCCCGAGGAAATCTCGAAACCACTGACCAGCGGGGCCAGCGCCGCCAGCACTGGCGCCTCGCTGTTGGCCTTGATCGCGTAATACAGCTCGACCCCGGCCGGCAACGCTGCCATTACCTGGCGCACATGGGCCTGCAAGGCGTCCAGGTCGTAGATGAAGGCCGCCAGCGGATCGGCGCTGCCGGCCCGGGCCTGGTCGATGGCGCGCAGGACCGCCTGGGACAACTCAGCCATAACGGGCCTCCTCGCTCCACGGCGAACTCAGGCTGACGTAGCCGGCCTGGCGGTCGGCCTTGGCGGCCAGGCGCACCTTGAGGTTGGTCTTGCAGGCAATCGGCTGGCCGGCGATCAGCGCGTCCAGCTCCGGCGCCGGGCGTACCAGCTCGTCACGGATGCGCCGCAGCTGTTGCTCGACCCGTTGCCACATCAGCGGCGCCAGGTGCGGGCGTTCCCAACTCAGGGCCAGCACCGCTTCCGACAGGTTGTTGATCAGCAGGCAATAGGTGATCCGGCTCCAGCCCTGCTCGCGGGAATACAGCAGCGACTGGCGCACCCGCGGGTGCAGGCCGACCTCGATCTGCGCCATACCCAGTTCGTCGGTGAGCTTGACCCCCTCGAAGTCCCGCAGCAGCAACTGTCGCGGCTGGCCCTGGTCGTGGATCAGCACAGTGTTCTGCAGGTGCGGCTCCATCACCACGCCGTGGTTGAAAAACAGCGCCAGCACCGGCCGCAGCAGCAACGCCTGATACTGGTCGAACCAGTCCACCAGTTGCTCGTCCGCCAGTTCGCGGGCGTTGAAGCCTTGCAGGAAGTCATGCACCAGCGGCCGCGAATGGATGTCGCGGGCAAACAGGGTGCCGGCCATCACGCTGCGCTCGGCACCGGCGCGGCGGCAGAAGTTCTCCCGCAGGATCGCCCCGGTCTGTTCGCGAAACCAGTGGGCGTCGGCTTCGCTGGCCTGGGCCGGCGCCCAGCTCATGGAACCCGGCTCGGCCACCGCCGACAGCCCGCCGAGGGTCTCGGCCTGGGTCCGCTGCAGGCGCTGGAACAGCTGGTCGATGATCAGCGTGCTTTCCAGCTCGTACCAGGCGTTCTTGCGCACGCAATTGGTGATGCGCACGTTCAGCGAGCCCTTGATGAAAAAGTCGTGGTCCTCGATGTACCAGGTGCGCATCGAGGCCGTCGGGCTGGCGAGCGGCCCAGTCGGCCCGTGGTCGATCACCTCGCCCAGCTCCAGCAAGCGCTGCACGCGGCGGTCCTGCATGAACAGCTCGGCCTGCACCGGGTGCATGCAGATCATCGCGTGCCCCGGGCGCGTCCGGCCCTGGTCGGCGAAACCGGCCATCACCTGCTCTTCGCTGAGGCCGCTGGCGGTCACCCGCAGGCCCTGGCGCGGCACCTCGAACAGATGCAGCGCGGTCTCGGCCTGGAATTCCGGGGCATAGGTTTCCTGGGCCAGGTGTGCCGGCCACAGCCGCGCCTTGGGCGCCGGATGGTTGGGGTGGCCGAACCACAGGCCCTGCTCGCTGGCCAGATAGCCGCTCAGCGGCGCCGGGCCCTGGCCGTCCATGTTGTGGGCGACGATGGCGGCGGTCAGCGACTGGCTTTGCAGCACCTGGTCCAGCAGCTCGTCGTTGCTGGCCCGGGTCATGTGTTCGCAGGCGCCGAGCAGTTGCTCGACGAACTCGGCAAAGGCCAGGCAGCGCCAGGTCTCGCCTGCTTCGCGCCGGGCATACACGTCCGACAGGTAACGGTGGCTGCCCAGGTGGTCGCGGCGGTCGACCATGACGAAGAACTGCTGCCGGTTGGGCAGGTCGATGGTCAGCGGAATGCCCTTCCATTCCAGGCCGTCCAGGTAACTGCCGGGCGCGATGCCCTGCATCTGTGTCGGCCAGCTGTAACTGAGGCAGTTTTCCGGCAAGGCGAACTCTTTGATCAGGCAATTGAGCAAGGCGCGAGTGGTCGCCAGCTCACTGACCATCTTCGATAAAACACGCTTTGATAAAACATCGCGATCTGAATAATTCATACATGCTCCACAGTAGCCCGTGCGGTCACTGGCTGCGTACTGTCGCGGCAAATAGTTAGTTGCTCTTCGGCCATACCGAAAGCCGACAGATACCCGTCGAACGAACTCGTCCGCTTGCACTTTCCTGCAACCTTGAACAAGAAAAACCTGTCACCTGACAGTTATTCAATCAAGACTTAAAAGTGTGAAAAACGACACACTTTCATCGAATACGCTTCATTTCAAAAACAGCACTTCAAGCACGTGCCTGCAATAAGGCGTCCGCCATTGCGCGAGTAAATCGCTGGATAACTTGCTGGCACTGTTCGTCGTCGATGACCAGCGGCGGCAACAGGCGGATCACATTGCCGCGGCGTCCGCCGCGCTCCAGCAGCAGGCCCTGTTTGAAGCAGTGCTGCTGGATGGCCACGGCCAGGCCCGGGTCCGAGGGGAAATGCCCGTGGCGGTCGGCCGGCTGGCGTTCGTCGACGATCTCGATGCCCAGCATCAGGCCACGCCCGCGCACCTGGCCGAGGGCCGGATAGCTCGGCTGCAAGGCCATCAGCTGCTCCTTGAGCCACTGCCCGCGGCGCTCGGCCAGGGCCGCGATGTTCTGCTCGCGCAACACCTGCAGGGTCGCCAGGCCCGCGGCCATGGCCATCTGGTTGCCGCGGAAGGTGCCGGCGTGGTTGCCCGGCTCCCAGGCATCGAATTCGCGCTTGATGCCCAGCACCGCCATCGGCAGGCCGCCGCCCACCGCCTTGGACATGACGATCATGTCCGGCTCGATGCCGGCGTGCTCGAAGGCGAACATCTTGCCGGTGCGGGCAAAGCCGGCCTGCACTTCGTCGAGGATCAGCACGATGCCGTGCTGGCGGGTCACTTCGCGGATCGCCCGCAGCCAGCTGGCCGGCGCGCAGTTGACCCCGCCCTCGCCCTGCACCGCCTCGAGAATCACCGCCGCCGGCAGCGACACGCCGCTTTCCACGTCTTCGATGAACTGGGTGAAGTAATGGGTCAGCGCCTCGACCCCGGCCTCGCCGCCGATCCCCAGCGGGCAGCGGTATTCGTGGGGGTACGGCATGAACTGCACGCCCGGCATCAGGCCGGCGATGGCGTGCTTGGGCGCGGTATTGCCGGTCAGCGCCAGGGCGCCGTGGGTCATGCCGTGGTAGGCCCCGGAGAAACTGATGACGTTGTGCCGCCCGGTATGGGTCTTGGCCAGCTTCAACGCCGCTTCCACCGCGTCCGCCCCGGACGGCCCGCAGAATTGCAGGCAGTAGTCGCGGCCCTGGCCCGGCAGCAGGCTGAGCAGGGTTTCGCTGAAAGCGTCCTTGACCGCGGTGGTCAGGTCCAGGGTGTGCATGGGCAGGCCCGAGGCCAGGAAACTGTCGAGACTGGCCATGACCGCCGGGTGGTTGTGCCCCAGGGCCAGGGTGCCGGCGCCGGCCAGGCAGTCCAGGTAGGTCTTGCCTTCGACGTCGGTGACCCAGACCCCATGCGCCTTGGCGATGGCCAGCGGCAACTTGCGCGGATAACTGCGCACATTGGATTCGAACTTGCCTTGCCGGGCCAGATAGTCGGCATTGGTCTTTTGCAGAGGACTAGTGCGCAATATGCCATCATTCAACATCTGTTCACCCTCGTTAAATTCGACATGCAAATTATTATCATTAATAAAAACACGCAACTACTTATTCAAACTTATTTGGAATAGTCGCATGCTACTTGCAGATATAAGTCAACTATCGCGCCCACGCCGAAAACCAAGTTGATAAACTTGGTAAAACGTCATTTATGACGTATGAAACTGCCATGTTATTGCCATCTTTCCGACAACTTCATTAGTTGCCATTAAATGGCCAACACCTCATTCAAGAGGCGAGCAAGTTGATCAACTGATAACGGGCATACTTTCTTCCTCGACCAAAGGAACCGGTCATGACCAACACGGCGGTGCGCCCTTCCCTGTGGCGCCAGTCCGCATCGTTTCTTAGAAACCCACGGTTGCCGAGAGCAACAGGGTCCGTGGCGTCGCCAGGGTCAAGCCCGGCTCGCTGTCGTCCGAGGCCCCGGCCGAACTCCAGTAACGCTTGTCCAGCACGTTCTCGACATTGGCGCGCAAGGTGATGTCCTTGTCGTCGAGCTTGAAGGCGTAGCGCGCGCCCAGGTCGAAACGTTCCCAGGAGTCGATTTCCTTGCTGTTGGCCTGGTCCAGGTACTGCGAGCTGGAATAGATGCCGCGCGCGGTCAGGGTCAGGCCCTGGACCTTCGGCACGTCCCATTCGGCCCCCAGGTTGACGTTGTACTTCGGCGTGGCCGGCGCGCGGTTGCCGTCGAAGGTGCCGTTGGTGGTGTCCTTCAGTTCGCTGTCGATGTACATCACCCCGCCCAGCAGGCGGAAGCCCTTGAGCGGTTCGCCGAACACGCTGAGCTCGACGCCGTCGTTCTGGCGCTTGCCGTTCGGGCCGAAGACCCGGGTGGTGGCGTTGGTCTCGTAGGCCGGCTGCTTGATGCGGAACACCGCGGCGGTCAGGGCGAAGGCCCCGGCGTCATACTTGGCGCCGGCCTCGACCTGGCGGCTGATGAACGGCGGGAAGATTTCGTCTTCGTTGATCGAGGTCGACGGCGCGATCTTGCCCTGGCTCAGGCCTTCCATGTAGTTGACGTACAGCGACAACTGATCGGTGGCCTTGAACAGCAGGCCACCCGAAGGCGAGACCTTTTCCTCGTCGTAGGCGGTGTCGCCTTTGACGCCGTCGCTCCAGTCGTCGACCTTGACCCGCTGCCAGCGCGCGCCGAGGGTCAGCAGCAGGCGGTCATCGAAGAAGCCCAGGGTGTCGGACAGCGCCACGCCGCTGAAGCGGTTCTCGGTGTAGACCTTGGGGTCGAAACGCGTCGGCCGCGACGGGGTCGGCGTCGGCCGCGGGTTGTAGAGGTTGCTGGGAGACGCGGCATAGCGCGCGCCGCCGTTTTCGAAATCCATGTAGAAGTAGCTGGCCGCCAGGTTGACCTCATGGCTCACCGGGCCGGTGTGGAACCAGCTGCGCACGCCCGCCGTGGTGGTGCGCACGTTTTCGTCGCGGGTGAAGTCGCGCGGCTGCACGCTGAAGTCGCCGGCGTCGTTGGTGATCGACACGGCATGCCGGAGGAAGTCGTGGTTGCTTTTGCGCGCGCCGACGCCGCCGTACAGCATGATCGAGTCGTTGACGTCGTATTCGGCGTTGACCGTGCCGAAGGTGTCCTTGGTGCGTGCCTTGCTCCAGGACTGCGCATAGTTGTGCCGCACGTCATCCGCGTCCGGCACCTTGGCGTTGGCGCCTATCTGCACCCGCTCCTGGGGCGCGTCGGTGTCGCGCTCGGTGTGGCCGATGTCGGTCGACAGGCGCAGGCGTTCGCCACGGAAGTCCAGGCCCAGCACCGCCATCTCGCGGTCGACGCTCTGGTGATCCCATTCGGTGTCGCCGGACTGCTTGACCGCGTTCAGGCGCACGCCGAACTTGTTGTCCTCGCCGAAGCGCCGGCCGATGTCCACCGCGCCGCCGAGCTGGCTGTCGGAGGCATAGCTGCCGGTGAATTCGGTGATGGGCTTGTCGGTGGCGCGCTTGGGCACCACGTTGATCCCGCCGCCGACGCTGCCCCGCGGCGAGATGCCGTTGATCAACTGGGTCGGGCCCTTGAGGATGTCCACCCGGTCGGCCATTTCCATGTCGATGGTGTAGGTCGGCAGCACGCCGTACAGGCCGTTGTAGGCGACATCGCTGTTGAACAGGCTGAAGCCGCGGATGGTGAACTGCTCGTAGCGGCCGCCCGCCGGGTTGGTGGCGCGCACCGAGGGGTCGCTGGCGATCAGGTCGCCGAGGGTCCGCGCCTGCTGGTTCTTCACCACTTCGCTGGTGTAGGTGGTCATGCTGAACGGCGTTTCCATGAAGTCCTTCGAGCCCAGCAGGCCTTGCGAGCCACGGCGCGCCACCTGGCCACCGGCGAAGACGTCGCTGTCGGTCGCGCCGCTGGCGCCGAGAATCGAAGTCGGCGCCAGTTGCAGGCTGCTGCCTTGCGGAGCCGGGGTCAGGATGTACGCCTGCTCACCCACCGGTTGCAGTTGCAGGCCGGAGCCTTGCAGCAAGCGGGCAAAGCCCTCCTCCACCCCGTACTCGCCGGACAGGCCGCTGCTGTTGCGGCCGCTGACCAGCTGCGGGTCCACCGACAGGTTGACCCCGGCGAGGCCGGCGAAACGGGTCAGCGCGGCACTCAGCGGGCCGGCCGGCACCTGATAGCTGCGCCGCGCGGCGTCGTCGGCCCAACTGGCCTGGATGAATAACGGGCTGGAACTGAGTGTCAGGATGAGGCCCAACTGCAACAGTCCGGGGGAAACCGGACGCAAACGGTATGGCAATACTACGGGCATGGGAGGAAGCTCTCGTTTTTTTGTTCACTTACCTGGAATGACCGGCGAGGCGAAAAAAAGGGACAGGCTTCAGCCAATATTTTTTTGCGGGGGGTTTGTCGGCGGGATTTCTTTGGCCGAAGTCAGGGTGACCCAATAACGGGTGCGCGAATGCACCTCCAGCGGCAGGCTGGCGGCCAGCAGCGACAGCACGCGGTCGGTGTTGTCGAGACGGAAGCTGCCGGTGACGCGCAGGGCTTCCAGTTCCGGTTCCCAGCGCAGCAGGCCCGGGCGATAACGACCGAGCTCGCGCAGGAAATCCCCCAGGGGCTGGTTCTGCGCCATCAGCACGCCGTCGCGCCAGCCCGGCAACTGCGCATCGAAGGCATCGATCTGCCCGGCGCCGTCCACCCGCAGTCGCACCCGCTGGCCTTCGCCCAACTGCAGTTGCGGGCCGAACAAGGGTTGCAGCTGCACCGAGCCGCTGACCACCGACACCCGGCAATCATGTTCATTGAGGCGCACGCAGACTTCGCTGCGGCTGACAACGATGCGGCCATAAGGCGCCTGGATGGTCAGCGGCGCGCTGCCGGTGACCTTGAGCGCCATCTCGCCGCGCACCAGGGTCACCTGCCGGGCGCCCAGGTCGACGTTGACCGCGCTGGCGGTGTTCAACTGCAAGGCGCTGCCATCGGCCAGGGATAATTTGCGATGTTCGCCGGTGCCGGTCTGCAGGTCGGCGCGCCATACGTCCAGGGGCAACTGGCGCCCCAGCAGCCAGGCGGTCGGCACCAGTGCGGCGACGCCGAGGGCGCGCTTGAGTACCGCGCGCCGCGACGGCTCGGGACGATCCAGGGTGGCCAGCGCCAGGGCCGAGGGCAGCGCGGAGAAACGCTGGCGCAGCAGCTGCGCCTTCTGCCAGGCGCTTTCGTTCTGGCTGTTGCTGTTGCGCCAGTGCTGCAGGCGCGCGTGATCGTCGGCGTTGGCCGCGCCGGACTCCAGCAGCGCCAGCCACTGGGCCGCCGCGCGGGCCACCTCGCGGGTTTCGCTGGACGGCGCCGAGCGCATCACAGCTCCACCAGCAGGCAATGTTCGTAGGCCTGGGCCATGTAGCGCTTGACGGTGCGTTCCGAGACGTCGAGGCGTTCGGCGATCTCGCGGTAGCCCAGCCCTTCCAGCTGGCTCCAGAGAAACGCCCGGCGCACCAGGGGCGGCAGGCCGTCGAGCAATTCGTCGAGGGCTTGCAGGGTTTCCAGCAGCACCCAGCGCTGTTCCGGGGACGGCACGCTGTCTTCGGGCAGGCTGGCCAGCGCGTCCAGGTAAGCCTGCTCCAGTTTGCGCCGGGTGTAGAAGTTGCTCAGCAGGCGCTTGCCCACGGTCACCAGATAGGCCCGCGGCTCGCGCAGGTCGACCAGTTGCTGGGAACTGGTGAGCACGCGCAGGAAGGTGTCCTGGCTCAGGTCCGCCGCATCCCAGGCGTTGCCCATGCGCTGGCGCAACCAGCTCTCGAGCCAGCTGCGATGGTCGCGGTACAGGGCATGTAGGCTTTGCTCCGGTGGCGTCGCTGCTTCAATCATGTCAAGAGCCCTGCGCGAAGGATTATTCAAATGAGACTGATTCTAATTAATATTCATAAGGCAAACCAAGTCCTTTCGTGTGATTGGGTTCTGGTTTTCGTCTGCTGGGGAACATCGGCGGGTGCTCTGGAACCAGGGTCCCAGGGCTGAAGTGATCCAGGTGAAGCACCCGGTCGGCTGCTGAAACAGCGCCCGGCCCCTTGCGGGCCGGGCACGGGTGCGCGGTTTACACGCCCATCAACGGGTCGCTGATGCTGTGCGCACCGGTTTCCAGGCGCCCGGCCAGGCGCCGCAGCCAGCCGCCCTCGCCGCGCAGGGTCAGGTCGTACCAGCCGCCGCTGGCCTGGCAGGCGAACATCTGGTGGACCTCGCTGCGCCCGGGCACGTCGAAACGCCATGGCCCCTGATGGGTGTAGGGGCAACGCTCGATGGTGATCGACACCGGCTCCTTGCCCGGGTTGCTCAGGGTCAGCTGCAGGTTGTTGCCGCGGCTGAACATCGACACCTCGGGCTGGCGCTCCAGCAGGTTGCCGTGGAAGCTGCGGTGGAAGCCGTTAGGCCCCAGCAGCCACAGCTTGTAGCGGCCCGCGGTCTGCCAGCTGTCCTTGAGCTGCTTGCCCGCCTCCACCGTATAGCGACGGGGAATGTCCAGCAGGTGCAGGCGATCGTAGACATGGAACACCGCGCCCTGCTCGCCGCTGTTCTGCAGGCTCAGGGTCAGGCTCAACGCCTTGCGCTTGGCCTTGGCCTCGACATTCAGCCGATACGGCAAGGCCCGCGATGGCCGGGCCACGCGTTGCTGCTGCGGCAGTTGCTGGCGGCTGGGGTCCGGCAGCGGCACCTGGGCCAGTTGTTCCTGGCGCTGGCGCAAAAGGTCCGCGGCCTGGCGGGTGGTGGTGTGCAGCGGCGGGAGGATTTCGCTGTTGGGATTGACGAAGTTGAAGGCCGAGGTCAGGTCGCCGCACACCGCGCGCCGCCAGGCGCTGATGTTCGGCTCGCGCACGCCGAAGCGCTTCTCGAGAAATTGCAGGACCGAGGTGTGGTCGAACGCCTGGGAGTTGACCCAGCCGCCACGGCTCCAGGGCGACAGCACCAGCATCGGCACCCGCGGGCCGGGGCCGTAGATGCCGCCGTCCGGACGCGGTTGCTGGGTGGTCCCCGGTGGCGCCGGGTGGGTGAACACCTCACTGTCGAAATCCACCGTGGACTTGCCGGCGAAGCTGCCGTCCAAGCGGCGTGAAGGTGCCGAGGGCGACGGCAGGTGGTCGAAGAAACCGTCGTTCTCGTCGTAGTTGACCAGCAGCACGGTCTTGCTCCAGACCTCGGGGTTGTCGGTCAGCGCCTTGAGGATTTCCTGGGTGAACCAGCCGCCCTGCACCGGGCTCGACGGCCCCGGGTGCTCGGAATAGGTAGCCGGGGCGACGATCCAGCTGACCTTGGGCAGCTTGCCCTGCTGCACATCGTTGCGGAACCCGGCGATCATGCCCTCCAGGTCGCTGCCGCTACGGGCCGGCAAGGTGTTGCCATTGCCCTTGTACAGCGGCACCCGGGCATTCAGCGCATCGCTGTACGGCACGAAGGCGGTGAAGTCTTCCGGCGGCTGCGCCGGGTTGCCGGCCGCCACGCTGGCGCGGCGGTACTGGCGGAAGCCGGCCAGCGGGTTGTCGCCGAAGTTGTCCGGCAGGTACTGGTAGATCTTCCAGCTGACGCCCCGCTCTTCCAGGCGCTCGGGGTAGGTTTTCCAGGTGTAGCCGACGTCCACCGCGCCCGGGCCGTCCCATTCGTTGACCACCGCCGCCACGTTGGCGCCGGTCGGGCCGTTGGTGCCGGTCCAGTGGAACAGGCGGTTGGGGTTGGTCCCGGCGTGCACCGAACAGTGGTAGGCATCGCACAGGGTGAAGGTGTTGGCCAAGGCGAACTGGAACGGCAACTCCTGCTCGCGGTAGTAGCCCATGGACGTGTTGGTCTTGAAGGTCGGCCAGGCGCTCATGCGCCCGCTGCCCCAGGCCGCGTGCTCGTCGATCCACGAATGCGGCGTGCCGTTGACCCGCTGCGCGTTGCCCCGCGAGCTGTCCAGGTGGTACGGCAACACCACTCGCCCAATGCCCTGCTGCTCCCACACCGAACGCTTGCCGGGCAGCGGGATGGTGAAGCGGTCGCTGAAACCGCGGACCCCGGGCAAGGTGCCGAAGTAATGGTCGAAGGAGCGGTTTTCCTGCATCAGGATCACCACGTGCTCGACGTCGCGGATGGTGCCGGTGCGGTTGTTGGCGGGGATCGCCAGGGCCTGGCGGATGGAGTCTGGCAGTAAGGTAAAGGCCGAGCCGATGGCGGCGGCCTGCATGAGCTTCCTGCGAGTGAGAGTAGGCATACGCGGTTGAATTCCTTGAAGTTACAGGGCGGGAAATAGCGACCCACGCAAAGTAGTGACCTCAAGTAACAAGCAAGTTACACGGCGGTTGCAGGCTGCGGTCAAGACATTCATAGATCTTGATACAGCCGCATTAACTCTCTAAGCCGATGATTTTTAATTACATTTCTAAATAAAGAATATTTCGTGAACTTCATCCCGAGTTGCTCCTTGTATTCGGAAAAATGTGACGGCGTTCTGCTTTAATCCTATTTGCACAATGCCACTACTTCAGTTTGCAAGGAGCAATCATGGACTCGACCCAGCACTACGAGGGGGAAAGGAAGCGCATCGAGAACCGCCGTACTGCATTGGGTCTCAAATACCTTGCCGCGCCGGCCGGCCAGCCTCCCAGGATCTGGGGGCTGGCGCTGTCCGGGGGCGGCATCCGCAGCGCCACCTTTTGCCTGGGGGTGCTGCAGGCGATGGCCCGGGCCAATGCGCCGGAACAGGCCAACCCACGACCGTCGAAGACACCGCAAGACAACCTCACCACCACCCTGCTGCCGCGTTTCGACTACCTCTGCACGGTCAGCGGCGGCGGTTATATCGGCAGTTTCTTCTCCAGCCTGTTCATCCCCAATCGCCTGCGCCGGGAGCAGGCCCAGGAGCGCGCCGAAGCCTCGCACCTGTCGCCCGCCCAGCAAGCGGCCAGGACCGCGGCGGTCAACGCCTATGAGGTCCTGCACTATGAGCCGCCGGGACGTATCAGCACCCACACCGACTACGCCAACGCCAGCGACAAAGACATCGGCAAGGGCCCCACGGCCTGGCTCCGGGAGAACGGCCGCTACCTGACCCCGACCGGCTCGGGGGACGCGCTCTACGCCCTGGCGATCACCTGGCGCAACTGGCTGTCGCTGCACTTCGTCATCGGCATGCCGATCGTCCTGATCCTGTCGTTGCTGATGCTGTTGCAAGTGAAGTACCTGCCCAATCTGTTCCTGCTGCCCGGCGCGGTGTTCCTCCTCGGCTTGCTGCCCTGCTGCCTGGCCTACTGGCTGGTGCTGCCGAAAAACAGCCTGAGCAATCCTCCGGCCCTGAGCAACCTGGCGGCCGTGGCTTGCACGGTGATGGCGCTGGTCTTCATCGGCATCTGGGCCCTGCTGCAACAGCCGGACGACAGGCCCAACGTGCGCCACCTGTTCCTCGGGTTCGCCGCCATCGCGCTGCTGGGCATCGCCTACGCCTGGCTGCTGATCTGGCGCCTGAAATACCGCACCCGCAAGGCCAACGACGAAGACGGGATCTTTACCGTGCGCAACTACCGGGTCGAGGTCACCCGGGTGCTGTCGCAGATCATCATGGCTCTCGGGGTACTGCTGTTCGCCGCGTTCCTGGTGTCGCTCTCCGAAACAATCTACCTGCACCTGCAGACCCTGACCCAGGGCTCCATCGGCATTCTCCCGCTGCTGATCTGGCTGGTGCGCCGCCTGGCGCTGTTGCGGGACGAGAAGAGCCTGCCGGACTGGCTGCGCCTGCTGCCCCTGGAGGTCATGAGCCTGGTCGGCGGCCTGCTGTTGCTGGCGGCGGTCTGCCTGGCGTGGATGCTGTTCGTGATATGGGTCACCGCCGATGGCAGCATCCGCCTGCAGGAAGACGGCTATGTGCTGCGGCTGGCCCTGCTGGCCGGGGTGGCAGCGGCCCTGACCTGGGTCAGCAGCCGCTTCGTCGGTTTCCTCAATACCTCGTCGTTGCAGTCCTACTACAGCGCGCGCCTGGTCCGCGCCTACATGGGCGCCACCAACGGCAAGCGCTTCGACGGCACGCCCGAGCAACGGCGCAAGCACATGAGCGTGGCCGAGCCACTGAGCAACGACGACATCAGCGTCGAGCACTACTACGGCACGCCGAACGCCGGCCCGCTGCACCTGATCAACGTGACCATGAACCTCACGGTCGACCCCGCCGAGCAACTGGTGCAGCGCGACCGCAAGGGCAAGCCGCTGTGCCTGGCGCCGGGCAGCGTCAAGGGCGAAGGGGCCTTCATCCTCGATGGCAAGGTCTATCAGCGCGACCTGGAGAATATCCCCGCTTCGGAAATCGCCTACCCGCTGACCATCGGCCAGTGGATCGGCGTTTCCGGCGCGGCCTTCACCACCGGCCTGGGGCGCGCCACCAGCCTGGGCATGTCGCTGCTGCTGGGCCTGGCCAACGTGCGCCTGGGCAACTGGTGGCCCAGCCGCTTTATCGACACTAAACCGGAAAAGCCCAGGCAATCCCTGGGCCTGAAGCTGTCGCGCTGGCTGCCGACCCAGACCTACCTGTTCTACGAACTGACCGCGCACTTCCATGGCCATCGGCGCGCCTATCAGTACCTCTCGGACGGCGGCCACTTCGAGAACACGGCGGCCTATGAACTGCTGCGCCAGGAGCGCCAGGTCGAGCTGATCGTGATGTGCGACTGTGGCTGCGATCCCGATTACCGGTTCGACGATCTGAGCAATCTCATCCGCCTGGCGCGCATCGACCACGGCCTGGAGATCAGGGAAGACGCAGAGATCGTCGGGGACGATGTACTGGGCAAAGTGTTCGGGCGCATGGAGGACTTCAAGATCGCGCCGTCGCCGGCGGACCCGCATTGCGCGCTGCTGCTCAACGTCTACGCCTGCACCGAGCCGGACACCCTGGTCAGTCGCATCCTGGTGCTCAAGCCCCGGCTGATCCCCTCGGTATCGCCGGATGTGCAGAACTACGCGCTGATCAACACGTCCTTCCCCAACCAGCCCACCGTCGACCAGTTCTTCGACGAGGCGCAGTTCGAAAGCTACCGCCAGCTCGGCTTGAGCATCGGCCAGCAGGTCTTCGGCAAGGGGGGCAACGGCGATGCCATCGCCCAGGCACTGTGGCGCTACCTGCGCGACCACCCTGTGGGAAGCGCGCACGAGGATGACCAGCCCAAGCCGCCGCGGCCGAGCCGCAATGGCCAGCGCCGCCCTTCGGCAGACAGGCATCCCCGCGCATGACACTGGAAATGGCGCCGACCCTGCGGGCCCGCGGTCAGGAATAGCTCAACGCTGGCCGCGGCGCAGGGTCTCGCTCGGCAGTTCCTTGAACAGCGCGCGGTAGCTGCTGGAAAACCGCCCGAGGTGCCAGAACGACCAGCGCATGGCCACCTCGGCCACGGTGGTTTCGTCCGGACCGCGGCGCAGCAGTTCGCGGTGCGCACTGTTCAGCCGGCGCAGGCGCAGCCACTGGGTCGGCGCCATGCCGGCGAAGGCCTTGAACGCGCCTTGCAACTGGCGCAGGGAAACCCCGGCCACCTGCGCCAACTCCAGCAGGTTGAGGCTGTCTTCCGGGCCGTCCGCCGCCCACTGCGCCACCCGCTGCATGATCGCCCGCTCCTCGGCGCGCCGGCGCAGGCCGCCACCGTCCAGGCGCACGCAGGCGTTGTCGAGGATAAACAGGCAGTCCTCGAGCAACTGCTGGGTCAGGGCTTCGCGGCTGGGTGGGTCGAGGGTCTGCGACAGGCGGGTCAGGGTCGTGCTGAGCCAGCGGCTGAACAAGGCGTTCTGCCCGCAGTTGAGCGGCGCCAGGAACAGGCCGTCGAGGCGCTGCGCGTCGAGGCCATGGCCGCGGACGAATTCCGGGCCGAACACCACGGCGATTTCCTGGTAGTTCTCCGGGGTGATCCAGATGTTGCGGCTCTCGCCATTGAGCAGGTACAGGGCGTTGTCGCTGCGATCGAAACAGAACGCCAGGGAATCCTCGGGCGCGCTGAAATTCTGCTCGACCCGGGTGTTCATGCATTCCTCGTAGATCTGCACCCCTTGCAGGTCCAGATAGCGCACCTGCCCGGCGAAATGCCCGGGCGACATCTGCTGGTAATGCTGCACCCAACCCGGGGTGGCACGGATCTGATCGGCCACATCGAAGGTGTTGAAGGCCTGGACCTGGAGAGCTGTCGACGCTGTCATGAAGGGACCTTGCGCACTCTTTTGGTGCGCTTTGGTGCTGCTTAAAGTGGATAGATGGAACCGCGAGGCTTGCCCAAGATAGTCGTCAACGCGCCACAGGGGAAGCCTTGATGGGCGACTCCAAGTGCTGGCGCGTCACCGACAATCATTGACGAGGTCCTTATGAATGCCCCTTTCGATCAGCTGTCTGCCTGGCTGAAAGAACACAAGATTACCGAAGTGGAATGCGTGGTCAGCGACCTGACCGGCATCGCCCGCGGCAAGATAGCGCCCACCAACAAGTTCCTGCATGAGCGAGGCATGCGCCTGCCGGAAAGTGTGCTGTTGCAAACGGTAACCGGGGACTTCGTCGACGACGACATCTACTACGACCTGCTGGACCCGGCGGACATCGACATGGTCTGCCGCCCCGACGCCTCGGGCATTTACCTGGTGCCCTGGGCCATCGAGCCGACCGCCATCGTCATCCACGACACCTTCGACAAGTTCGGCAACCCCATCGAGCTGTCGCCGCGCAACGTGCTGAAGAAAGTGTTGCAGCTGTACGCCGACAAGGGCTGGCAGCCGATCGTCGCGCCGGAGATGGAGTTCTACCTGACCCAGCGCTGCGAAGACCCGGACCTGCCGCTGAAGGCGCCGCTGGGCCGTTCCGGCCGGGCCGAAAGCGGACGCCAGTCGTTCTCCATCGACGCCGCCAACGAATTCGACCCGCTGTTCGAGGATGTCTACGACTGGTGCGAAGCCCAGGGCCTGGACCTCGATACACTGATCCACGAAGACGGCCCGGCGCAGATGGAAATCAATTTCCGCCACGGCGACGCCCTCGACCTGGCCGACCAGATCACCGTGTTCAAGCGCACCCTGCGCGAGGCCGCGCTCAAGCACAACGTCACCGCCACCTTCATGGCCAAGCCGGTGGCCGACGAACCCGGCAGCGCCATGCACCTGCACCAGAGCGTGGTCGACAGCGCCACCGGCAAGCCGATCTTCGCCGACGCCGAGGGCCGCATGAGCGAGCTGTTCCGCCACCATATCGGCGGGTTGCAGAAGTACATCCCCCAGGTGCTGCCGATGTTCGCGCCCAACGTCAATTCGTTCCGCCGCTTCCTGCCGGACACCTCGGCGCCGGTCAATGTCGAATGGGGCGAAGAGAACCGCACCGTCGGCCTGCGCGTGCCGACCTCCGGCCCGGAAGCCATGCGCGTGGAAAACCGCCTGCCCGGCGCCGACGCCAACCCTTACCTGGCCATCGCCGCCAGCCTGCTGTGCGGCTACCTGGGCATGGTCGAGGGCATCGAGCCGAGCGCCGCGGTGGAAGGCCGGGCCTATGAGCGGCGCAACCTGCGCCTGCCGATCACCATCGAAGACGCCCTGACCCGCATGGAAGAGTGCCCGACCATCGAGCGCTACCTGGGCAGCAAGTTCGTGCGCGGCTACGTCGCGGTGAAACGCGCCGAGCACGAGAACTTCAAGCGCGTGATCAGCTCCTGGGAGCGCGAGTTCCTGTTGCTCAGCGTCTGAGGCCTACGCGATTCGGGCGCTGCCGCGCACACCGTTGTAGCCGCTGCCGAGCCTGCGAGGCTGCGATCGATGGCGCAGCCATCGCCAACCCGGCAATCGCGTTGTATCAGGCGTACCGCGTGCACTGGTTTTGCGTCGGCTGCGCCGCCGATCGCAGCCTCGCAGGCTCGGCAGCGGCTACAGGGCTACAGGGCTTCATGAATTTGGCAAACACCATAACAACCGCAAAAAGGGGTATCGCTATGCGTCTATGGAAATCAGTGGTTCCGCTGGCCCTGACGGTGCTGTTCGGCGCCACGGCCCAGGCCGAATCGACAGTCAGCGTGTACAACTGGACCGACTATATCGGCGAGACCACCCTCGCCGACTTCCAGGCCAAGACCGGGACCCGGGTCATCTACGACGTCTTCGACTCCAACGAAACCCTGGAGGGCAAGCTGCTGGCCGGGCGCACCGGCTATGACCTGGTGGTGCCGTCCAACCACTTCCTGGCGCGGCAGGTCAAGGCCGGGGCCTTTCTCAAGCTGGACCGCGCGCAGCTGCCGAACTGGCAGAACCTCGACCCGAAACTGCTGGCCCTGCTGGAGCAGAACGACCCCGGCAACCAGTACTCGGTGCCTTACCTGTGGGGCACCAATGGCATCGGCTACAACGTCGACAAGGTCAAGCAGGTGCTGGGCATCGACAGCATCGATTCCTGGGCGGTGTTCTTCGAACCGGAGAATCTGAAAAAGCTCAGCCAGTGCGGGGTGTCGATGATGGACTCGCCGGACGAGGTGTTCCCGGCGGTGCTCAACTATATGGGCCTGGACCCGCGCAGCGAAAACCCCGCGGACTACAAGAAAGCCGAAGCCAAGCTGCTGGCGATCCGTCCCTACATCACCTACTTCCACTCCTCCAAGTACGTCTCGGACCTGGCCAACGGCAACATCTGCCTGGCCTTCGGTTATTCCGGCGACGTGTTCCAGGCCGCCAACCGCGCCAAGGAAGCCAAGAACGGGGTGAAGATCGCCTATTCGATTCCCAAGGAAGGCAGCAACCTGTGGTTCGACCTGCTGGCGATCCCGGCGGACGCCAGCAATCCCAAGGAGGCCCATGCCTTCATCAATAACCTGCTGGACCCGCAAGTGATCGCCAAGGTCAGCGCCTATGTCGGCTACGCCAACCCCAACCCGGCATCGCAGCAATACATGGACCCCGAGCTGGTGAACAACCCCGAGGTCTACCCACCCCAGGCGGTGCTCGACAAGCTGTACATCTCCAGCACCCAGAGCCCGCAGACCATGCGCCTGATGACCCGCGCCTGGAGCAAAGTGAAGTCCAACCAATGAACCAGCACAGCCATGCACAACACACCCGCTCCTACTACGCCGCCTCGGCCAACGCGCTGCCGGACTACCCGCCGCTGAATGCCGACCTTAGCGCCGATGTCTGCGTGATCGGCGGTGGTTTCACCGGGGTCAACACCGCCATCGAACTGGCGCAGCGCGGCCTCTCGGTGATTCTCCTGGAAGCCCGGCGCATCGGCTGGGGCGCCAGCGGGCGCAACGGCGGGCAACTGATCCGCGGCATCGGCCACGACGTCAGCGGCTTTGCCCGCTACGTCGGCGCCGAGGGCGTGCGTTACCTGGAGCAGGCCGGCATCGACTCGGTGGCGCTGGTCGGCCAGCGCGTGCGCGAGCACGGCATTGACTGCGACCTGCGCTGGGGCTTCTGCGAGCTGGCCAACACCCCGGCCCAGTTCGCCGCGTTCCAGGCCGAGCAGGAACACCTCGCGGCCCTGGGCTACGTGCATGAAACCCACCTTGTCGCCCCGCAGGACATGGCCCGGGTGGTGGCGTCCTCGGTCTATGCCGGGTGCCTGGTGGACATGGGTTCCGGGCACCTGCACCCGCTCAACCTGGTGCTCGGCGAAGCCGCCCTGGCCCGGACGCTGGGGGTGCGGATCTTCGAGCAGAGCCCGGTGCTGGAGCTGATCCACGGCGACAGCGTGCGGGTGCGTTGCGCCAGCGGCACGGTGCGCGCCGCAAGCCTGGTGCTGGCCTGCAACGCCCACCTGGATGACCTGGAGCCGCGCCTTGCCGGCAAGGTGCTGCCGGCGGGCAGCTACATCATCGCCACCGAGCCCCTGGCGCCGGCCCTGGCCGCCGAACTGATCCCGCAGAACCTGGCGCTGTGCGACCAGAAGGTCGGCCTCGACTACTACCGGCTCTCGGCGGACCGGCGCCTGCTGTTCGGCGGCGCCTGCCACTACTCCGGGCGCGACCCGGCGGACATCGGCGCCTATATGCGGCCGAAGCTGCTCAAGGTGTTCCCGCAGCTGGCGAATGTGCGCATCGACTACCAATGGGGCGGCAAGATCGGTATCACCGCCAACCGTTTTCCCCAGGTCGGGCGCCTGCGCCAGTACCCCAACGTGTATTACGCCCAGGGTTACTCCGGGCATGGGCTCAACGTCAGCCACTGGACCGCGCGCCTGCTGGCCGAGGCCATCCACGCCGGCCACAGCCAGGGCCTGGACATCTTCAGCGCAGTGCCGCACATGACCTTCCCCGGCGGCCCGGCCCTGCGCGCGCCGCTGCTGGCGCTGGGCATGCTGTGGCATCGGTTGCGCGAGGTGCTGGGCTGAAAGCTCAACGGCTTTGCCCGCGGTTTCTCGGCTGAGGCGCCCGACGCCTTCGCCGGCAAGCCTGGCTCCTACGGGGTCGGAGGGCGTTCGCTAATGTGCGGCTGGCACGCGCTTGCGTAGGAGCCAGGCTTGCCGGCGAAGGCGATTTCAACTGCGCCCCCGTCATCGCCGGCAGCTCACTGCGAACATTGCCATTCAAGCTGGCCTGATACCTCGCGCGATGCGAAGATGCGCGCCGCAAATCGGCTTGCTAAGGAATGGCATCATCAAAGCGCTCACTGCTCTCGTCCTGCTCGGCACACTCGCCCTCTCGGGCTGCGGCACCCTGATGGCCCGTGCCAGCAATCAATACATTTCCTACGACTTCTACAAAGGCACCCAGCAAAATATCCAGCTGCTGACCATGCGTGACGCCCGCGGCTACGACGGCTACGCCACTATCTACTGCTGGATGAGCATCGTCTGCCCGCTGGTGGCGGTGGTAAGCCTGCCGGTAGATGCGGCGGTCGATACCGTGCTGCTGCCCTACGACGCCAAGGGCGTTTATTACTGAAGCCGCGGACTGCCGCTGGCGGCATGGGTGAATGGACTGCCGCCGTCATCTCTGACAAGCACCGGCAAACCGCCCCCGCTCAGTCCGCCACCACTCGCTCGGCCACCACCCCACGCAACCGGCACGGCACGCCCAGGCGGTCGAGCCGTGGCCGGCCGAACAGGTAGCCCTGGCCCCATTCGCCACCGCAGGCCGTGGCCAGGGCGCGGTCGGCTTCGCTCTCGATGCCTTCGATGATCACGCAGGGCGCCAGGGTCTTGCACAGCTGTACCAGGTGTTTCAGGGTCTGCACGCTGTTGGGTTCGCTGCGGGCGCGTTGCAGGTAACCCTGGTCGATCTTGACCATGTCGGGGCAGGTCCGGCGGATGAACTCCAGGGTGCCGAGGCCGGCGCCGAAGTCGTCCACCGCCACCCGGCAACCCAGCTCGCGCAGGCACAGGACAAACTCGATGGCCGCCTCGGTGCTCGGCGGCGTGGCGCTTTCGGTGATTTCGATCACCAGCCGCGCGGCCACTGAAGGGGCGTCGCGCAACTGCGCGAGGGTGGCGGACCAGAACGGATCGACGATCGCGCTCTGCGCCGAGATGTTGCAGCCCAGGCGCAGGTGCTCGTCCTCCAGCAGGCGCTCGATCACGCCCCCCACCACGCTGCGGTCCAGCTCGCGCATCAGCTGATGGCGTTCGAGCATCGCGAACGGGTAGACGCCATTGCCGGGCTGTTCGACATGGCGCAGCAAACCTTCCAGGTACAGCACCCGGCTGGTGTCGGGCAGCCGCACCACCGGCTGGAAGGCCAGCGCCAGTCGCCCCTGCGCCAGTTCCCGATAGAAGTCTTTGACGCTTTGCATGACAGATCCGTAGTCGAAGCGGCGACAGCGCGCCGGGTGGGCTTGGCCAGGATGCGTCGGCGCGCCCGACGTGATAATGGCTCATTGCTATTTATGATCCCCCCTGCCCGGACGGCTCGAAAGTGTTCCCGGATACCTTTCGTTTGTCCTTGGAAACACCGCACCGCCCTTTCTCGACTGTGGCCCGAGGTTTATTGCGATCATGCGCCAGCGCCAATGACATCAATTAGCCACCAGTCCAGGAAGTACTATGCACAGAATGACCGGCACCAGTTTCCGGGTGCTTGCCGATGTCCTGACCGATGCCGGAGTCAAGGTCGAGGCCTTGCTCAAGCGCCACGGCAGCAGCCACCAGGAGGCCTGTGAAAACCCCATGGGCGTCAGGCTGGAGCTGGTCTACGCGTTGCTGCAAGACGCCGTGCAGCTGTGCGGCAACCCGGACCTCGGCCTGCTGGCGTACACCAAGGCCCACCCGGCCAACCTGGAAGTGCTCGGCTACGCGCTGATGTCCGGCGCCACCCTGGACACCGCGCTGCAACGCCTGGTCGACTATCACTCGCTGGTCAGCAACGGCTTCTACCTGTGCCTGGAGCGCAGCCCCCAGGCCGTCACCCTGATCGGCTTCGACATCGCCCTCGAACCGGGCCTAGTGCCGCGGGCCTTCATCGATGCCGGCGCGGCGCAGACCCTGGGCCTGGTGCACTGGCTGCTGCCCGGGCACAAGCCGCAACCGCTGGCGGCGAGCTTCACCTACCCGCGACCGCCCGACACCCGCGCCCTGGAGCACCTGCTGGGCGCCAACCTGCAGTTCGAGGCGCCCTACAACAGCCTGAGCTTCAGCCCGCGCGATTGCGCCATGGCCCTGCCCAGCGCCGACCCGGCCCTGGATGTGCTGCACATGGAATACGCGCGAACCCGCCTCAAGCTGCTGCTCGACGGCTCGATGACCGCGCGGGTAAGGCGGGTGTTGTCCGAGCGCCTGGCCCAGGGCGGGCCCAGCGACCTGCGGCACATCGCGCAGTTGGTGGGGGTCAGCAGCCGCAGCCTGCAGCGACGCCTGGGCAACGAAGACATGCACTTCTCGGCGCTGCTCGACGAGGCGCGGTTGATGCTGGCCCACAGTTTCCTGCGCAACTCGGCGCGCAGCGTCAAGTACATCGGCGCCCTGCTCGGCTTTCGCGACCAGAGCAGCTTTCACAAGGCCTGCCGCCGCTGGTTCGGCATGACCCCGGGGCGTTATCGCCAGGAAGGCTGAAGCCGCCTGAACCTTGTAGGAGCGAGCTTGCTCGCGATAGCGGTGGATCAGTCAACGGATTGCGTGACTGTCGGGACGCCATCGCGAGCAAGCTCGCTCCTACAGAAGGGGTCGCCTTTTCAGCGATGGCTGGCCTGCAATGGCGGCTGCGCCTGGGGCATGGCCGAGGAATGGTGGTTGAGGATCTTCCACTGGCCGTCGATGCGCTCGTAGAGGAAGGTGTAGCGCGCCTGCACCTGGCGGGTCGCACCACCGGCCTCGTGCAGGGTGAAGGTGTAGACGCCGCTGTCCATGGCCGCATCCGTGCCCAGGTGGCGGATTTCCCGGTAGTTGATCTGGCCCACCGGCTTGCCCGCGAGGAAGTGCTCGAAGTAGTCCTGGATCTGCGCCGGGGTGGTGCGCACCTGGTTCGACACGGTCGGCTGGAGGATCGCGTCGGCGGCGTAAAGACTGGTTACGTTTTTTGCGCTGCCGGTTTGCAGGGCCGCGTTCCAGCGATCGAACAGGCCGGCGATCTCCCGGTCGCCCTGGTTCTGCGGCTGCTCGGCGACGGTGCGGTACACATAAGGCGTGGCGTCCAGGGCCTGGGCCAGGGGCGCGGTCAGGGCCAGCAACAGGGCAATGGCGGTGGTTGGCAGTTTCATCGGAAGGCTCCAGTGGGTTTCAATGCGCCCACTTTGCCCACCCGTTGCGGCCTCGCCATCGGCCAACCGGTGCCGGCGGCCTATGCCATTCGGCAGATAGGCCCACAGCCGGCAAGCGGGTCTAATGCCTGCTCGCGAGCGCACGCCCTTCACGCTGGAGCCTGTTTTTCATGCAAAGCCCGACCCACGACCCCGGCAGCGCCCTGGCCATTCGCAGCCAGTATCGCCAGGCGCAAAGCCGCGCGGCGCGCCTGCGCCTGCTGGTGGACACCGGCCAGGAACTGACCCAACTGCCGCCCGCAGCCATGCGCCAGCGCGCCCTGCAACGGGCCTGTGCCTTTATGGCGATGGACCACGGCCTGCTGCTGGAATGGCACCCCGCCCAGCCGCCCCAGGCCACCGCCCAGCACGGCGGCAGCGAACGCCTGGCCGCCCTGCATGAGCTGGCCAAGTCTGCGACCCTGCACCCCGAATGGCTGCCGCAGACCGATGCCGCCCTGCCCCAGGTGCTGCGCATTCCCCTGCCCGGCGCCGACGGCCAGGCCTTCGGCGCCTTGCTGCTGGCCAACAGCGTGGCCCTGGCCGCACCCGACAGCGAGGACCTGGAATCCCTGCAATTGCTGGCCACCCTGCTGGCGGCGCACCTGGAAAACCAGCGCTTGCTCCAGGCCCTGCAAGCCCGGGAACGCACCATGTCGGAACTGGTGCACCGGCTGTTCAGCGCCCAGGAAGACGAACGCAAGCGCGTGGCCTACGACCTGCACGACGGCCTGGCGCAAACCCTGGCCGGGCTGCACCAGCGCCTGCAGGGGTTTGCCGGACGCTGCCCGACATTGCCACAAGAGCTGCACAGCGAGCTGCAGACCATCCTGACCCTGGCCCAGGGCTGCGTCGGCGAGGGCCGGCAGTTGATCGGCGGCCTGCGCCCTAACGTGCTGGACGACTTTGGCCTGTACAAGGCCATCGACAAGGAAGCCGACCGCCTGCGCGACGCCGGTCTCGAGGTGCACTGGCGGCAACAGTCCAGCGCGCGCCTGCCGGGCGCCAGCGAGATCGCCCTGTTCCGCATCGCCCAGGAAGGCATCAACAACATCCTCAAGCATGCCCGCGCCAGCCGCGTCGAACTGAGCCTGCAACTGGCCGACGGCCAGGCCGCGCTGGCGCTGGCAGACAACGGCGTCGGCTTCGCGCTGGGCACCCCGCTGTCCAACTGCGGCGGCCAGCACCTGGGCCTGGCGGCGATGCAGGAGCGCGCCAGCCTGCTGGGCGGCGAGCTGTCCTGGCACAGCGCCCCCGGCCACGGCACCCGCCTGCTGGCCCGGGTGCCGCTGCCCGCTGCTGGAGAACAGCCATGAACCCTGCCCTGCGCCTGGTGCTGGCGGACGACCATGAAGTCACCCGCACCGGTTTTGTCGCCCTGCTGGCCGGCCACCCGGAGTTCGAGGTGGTCGGCCAGGCCCGGGATGGCCAGGAAGCCCTCGACCTGTGCGAGCGCCTGCAACCGGACATCGCCATCCTCGACATCCGCATGCCGCTGCTCAACGGCCTGGGCGCCGCGCGCCTGCTGCACCAGCGGCAACCGGCGATCAAGGTGGTGATCTTCACCATGGACGACAGCCCCGACCACCTGGAAGCAGCGATTGCCGCCGGCGCCGTCGGCTACCTGCTCAAGGACGCCAGCCGTGGCGAAGTGCTCGGCGCCCTGCAGCGGGTGGCCCAGGGCGAGGAAGCCCTCAACAGCAGCGTCAGCGCCCGGTTGCTGCGGCGCATGGCCGAACGCAACGCCGGCGGCAGCGGCGCTGCCCAGGTTGTCGCCCTGACCGCCCGTGAACGCCAGGTGCTGGGGCTGGTGGCCGGCGGTTTCAGCAACCGCGAGATCGGCGAAAAGCTCGGCATCACCACCGGCACCGCCAAGGCCCATGTGGAACGGGTGATCGGCAAGCTCGGCGCGGCGGACCGCACCCAGGCCGCGGTGCGCGGCATCGCCCTGGGGCTGGTGGCGCAGCCCGCGGGAGACTGGCCATGAGGCTCCTGGCCAGCCGGCACTGGCTCGACCTGCCCCTGCGCGGCAAGGCGCTGGTGGTGATCTCCCTGCCGCTGGTGATCCTGCTGCTGTCGCTGGTGCTGATCTACATCACCGAACGCCAGACCGCCCGCGCCGAGGAAGACGTGCGCCGGGTGCTGCTGGTGCAGGGCGACATCCAGACCGTGCACACCCTGCTGGCCGAAGCGGCGGCCAGCGTGCGCGGCTACCTGCTGACCCGCCGCGAAGACTTCCTGCCCAGCTACGAACGTGCCCAGCCGCTGATCCAGGCCGCGCTGCAACGGCTGGACAGCAACATTCGCGATGCGCGCATGCGCGACCACCTCAAGGCCATCGCCCCGCTGATCGGCCACAAGCTCGACGGCCTGGTGGCCCTGCGCAACGGCCGGCCCGACGACAGCGCCAGCATCACCGCGATCCTGATCGAGAACAAACAGGTGCTCGACGTGCTGCGCGAGCAGATCAGCGCCATGCGCGTCCGCGAAGATGGCTTGCTCGCCGAACGCAGCGCCGCGGCCTCGGCGACCCGCATGCGCCTGCTGCTGGCCACGCTGCTGGCGGCGCTCTGCGGCCTGTTCGGGGCGATTGTCGCGGTGCTGTTCTTGTCCAAGGGCATAGTCGCCCGGGTGCAGCAGGTGCAAGGCAACGCCCAGCGCCTGGCCCTCGGCCAACCGTTGCGGCCGCAAGCCCCGGAACAGGACGAAATCGGCCAGCTCGGCACCCGCCTGGTGGAAGCCGGGCAACTGCTGGCCGAGCGCGAGCGGGCCCTGCGCGACAACGAAGAACGCTTGCGGCTGATCATCGACGGGGTCAAGGACTACGGGATCTTCGCCCTCGACACCCAGGGCCGGGTCACCACCTGGAACGCCGGCGCCGAGCGGATCAAGGGCTACCGCGAACAGGAAATCCTCGGCCGGCACTTCTCGCTGTTCTACCTGGCGGAAGAATGCCCGGCGCACCCGGACATGGCCCTGCGCGAAGCCACCCGCGACGGCCATTACATGGAGGAGGCCTGGCGCTGTCGCAAGGACGGCAGCCGCTTCTGGGCCAGCGTGGTGATCACCGCGCAGTACGACGCCAGCGGCGCGTTGCGCGGCTTCTCCAAGATCACCCGCGACATCACCGACCGCCGCGCCGCGGAAATCGCCCTGCGTACCGCCCGCGAGGAAGCCGAAAGCGCCAGCCGCGCCAAGAGCGAATTCCTCTCGCGCATGAGCCACGAACTGCGCACCCCGCTCAACGCCATCCTCGGTTTCGCGCAACTGCTGGACATGGACTCGCCGAGCGGCCAACGGCCCCAGGTCGGCCATATCCTGCGCGCCGGCCAGCACCTGCTGACCCTGATCAACGAGGTGCTGGACATCGCCCGCATCGAGGCCGGGCACCTGGCGCTGAATGTCGAGCCGATCGCCCTGGCCGCGGTGCTGCACGAGGCCCTGACCCTGGTCTCGCCGATGGCCACCGACGCCGGCATCCAGCTGGCCGCCCTGCCCGCGCTGAGCGAGCACAGCGGGGTGATCGCCGACCGCCAGCGGCTGATCCAGGTGCTGCTCAACCTGCTGTCCAACGCCATCAAGTACAACCGGCCCCAGGGCCAGGTGCGGATCGCGGTCAAGGTGCTGGACACCCGGGTCGAAGTGGCGGTCAGCGACACCGGCGCCGGCATTCCCCTGGAGCGCCTGGACCAGTTGTTCCGGCCCTTCGAACGCCTGGGCGCCGACCCGCGGGTGGAAGGCACCGGCCTGGGCCTGGCCCTGAGCAAGAGCCTGCTGGAAATGATGGACGGCAGCCTGCGGGTGCACAGCACGCCGGGCCAGGGCTGCTGCTTTACCTTGCAACTGCCCTTTGTCCAGGTGGCCGCGACCGGCGCGCGCCAGGCCCTGGAGCAACAGCTATTGGAACAACCGACGGCGGTACTGCCGGCCCGGGTCGAGGCTGGGGCATACCGGGGCCAGGTGTTGTGCATCGAAGACAACCTGTCGAGCCTGGCGCTGATCGAAACCCTGCTGCAACGCCGCCCGGGCATTCGCCTGCTGTCGAGCATGCAGGGCCAGATGGGCCTGGACCTGGCGCGCCAGCATGCACCGCAACTGATCCTGCTGGACGTCAGCCTGCCGGACCTTGCAGGCCTGGAAGTGCTGCGCCGGCTGCGGGAGTCGCCGACCACCGCCAGCACCCCGGTCGTGATGATCACCGCCGACGCCAGCGCCCTGACCCACCGCGCCCTGTTGCAGGCCGGGGCCACGGCGATCCTGACCAAGCCCATTCATATCCCGGCGTTTCTCGCCCACCTTGAGCAACATTTACCGGAGCCCGCATGAACCACGATTTGCGCATCCTGATCATCGACGACCAGCGCCCCAACCTCGAGCTGATGGAGCAGTTGCTGGCCCGCGAAGGCCTGCACAACGTGCTGAGCAGCACCCAGCCGCTGCGCACCCTGGAGCTGTTCAACAGCTTCGAGCCGGACCTGGTGATCCTCGACCTGCACATGCCCGAATTCGACGGCTTCGCCGTGCTCGAACAGCTCAACCGGCGGATCCCGGCCCACGATTACCTGCCGATCCTGGTGCTGACCGCCGACGCCACCCGCGACACCCGCCTGCGCGCCCTGGCCCTGGGCGCCCGCGACTTCATCAGCAAGCCGCTGGACGCCCTGGAAACCCTGCTGCGGATCTGGAACCTGCTGGAAACCCGCGCCCTGTACAAAGCCCTGCGCCAGCAGGTGCCGGCGCAGCAGATCGAGCTGCTGCGCCGGCATCGGCAGTGAGTGGGCGAGCGACCCTAGAGGTTGTACTCATCCAGCCTCGGCGAGTCGCCCACCTGCTCGATCAGCGCGGCATCGATGCGCAACAGGTTTTCCGGCTGGTACGTCAGTTGGCTGCCCCAGGGCTGGTCGTCGGCCAGGGAGCCTTTCAGGCGGACGGCCACGGAGTCATGCACCCGGACTTTCTGCCCTGGTTTATCCGTGAGAATCTCCCGCGACCTGGGTTTGCCGAACGGCGGCATCGAACCGTACTCACGGACCCGCTTGTGGGTCTTCGAGTTCCAGACCAGGCGTGGCACCCACTCGGCGATCAGCCAGTTGCGGGTCAGGGAATCGTGGGCCTGGGCCAGCGGATCCTGTAGCACAGAGGGTGGATAGAGTTCTGCGCGACAGGCTTCGGCATCGATGCTCAACCCGGCCTCCAGGCACTCGCCGACCATCCAGCGCAAGGCAATCAACGCCAGCTGCGATTCGCCGGCGGGGTAACCGCCGCCCACATCCGAATGCACGCCGGCGAACCAGACCTGCTTGAGGTTCACCCCCTCGTCCTCTGTCCAGAGGTTCTGGCGGAAAAAGCTGCGGCGTTCGTCCAGGGACACCGCATGGCGGATGATCTTCACGTCCTTGTTCCGGCGGGTGTAGGGAACGATCAGCGGGTCGTACACCCAGCCCACCGAACTCACGGTGTCGAACAGCCCGAGAAAGTGAATGCTCACCTTCCGGGCAAAGCTGCCCTTGAACGCCTCCATCAAATCGAAATCCGGTTTTTTATCCGCGCTCATGCGCCACCAGGTGTAACTCATGGCCCGCTGGCGATTCGGCTTGGAATTATCAGCGGATTTCAAGCGAGTGGTCAGCAGCGACCAGGCAAAGTCCATCAGCTGGACCTGATGGGCCGGCAACAGGCCGATGGTATGCAGCAGCGCCGCCAGCACCCGCACCGCGTAGGAGCCGCGGGAGAAACCGAAGAGGAAGATCTGGTCGCCGTCCCTGTAGTTCTCCATCAGGAAGCGGTAGGCATTGAGCACGTTGCGCTTGATGCCCCAGCCGAACATCAGCCCGGCGATGCGCGACGGCACCTTCTGCCATTCGAACAGGGTTTCGCTGAGCCCGAAGGTGCCCACGCCCTGGTCGTAATAGGCCAGCAGCGTTTCGCTGTCCTTGGGTAGCGAGCGAAACAGCCGGACCACGTTGGTCGGTTCGTCACTGAAACGGTTGTTGGTGCCATCGATGCAGACGATCAGCTGGCGCGCCTTGATCCTTGTGTTCTCCACGACCTGGTTACCCCATGGCAGTCAAGTGAGGTTCCCGCGCGGCCAATCGGCCAGGCGAGGACCGGTGTCACCCTACGTCCGTGTCATGACAACTGCTGCGGTAAAGCCTGAAGGGCTCTCCAAGGCATAGCAGCATTAACGGCGCCCGGCCATAAAGCCCCGGGCAATAAATGTCCGGACCATGAAAACCCCTCCGCAAGGAGGGGCCGGGCGCTGACGGGCCGTGCCTGGGCCCTAGAACCTGCCGCCCAATGGATACTCGATCGCCAGCCGCAGCTGGTCGGCATCCAGCTCGGCCTGGGCTTTATTGCCGCGGTGCACGGCGTGGCGCAGGGTGACGGCGAGGTTTTTCGCCGGGCCGGACTGCACCACGTACTTGGCCTGCAGGTCGCGTTCCCAGTGCTTGCCGCCTTCGCCGTAGCCCAGCCAGGCGTAGCCGCCGCGCGGGTCCATGTGGCTGCCGTCGATGCCGCTGCCGCGCACGTACAGGGCGCTGAAGGTCAGGCCGGGCACGCTGTAGCCGGCCATGTTCAGGTCGTAGCGGGCCTGCCAGGAGGCTTCCTCAGGGGCGTTGAAGTCCGACAGGGCCACGGCGTTGCTGAGCAGGATCGCGCCGCGGGTGACGTAGTCGTAAGGCGTGTCGCCGTCGACCTTCTGGTAGCCCAGGCCAAAACTGTGGGCGCCACTCTTGTAGGTCGACATCAGGCTCCAGGTGGTGTTGTCGATGCGCCCCGACAGGGCCTTGCCGGTGTCCTGGGTGCGGTACAGGTTGAAGTCGAACGTCAGGTCCTGGCCCGGGCTCAACGGCAGGTTGTAGAGCGCGCCGAGGTACTGCTGGCGCCAGGTGTCTTCGTACAAGGCGCTGAACAGGCTGGCGTTGAGGCCCTTGATTGCCGTATTGCGCACACCGACCAGGTCGAAGCTGTCGCCCTGCTGGCCATTGGAATAATTGACCACGAACCCCTGGTCGTGGCTGGTGGCGTTGCGGTCGGTGCTTTCGTTGAAGTGGCCGCCGTACAGGGTGGTGTCGCTCAGCTCGCGGCTGGTGAGGAACCAGCCGGTGGCGGTCTCGGGCAGCAGGCGGCTGTCGGAGGAACCGAACACCGGGGTCTTGACCCGCTGCTCGCCGTAGCGCAGTTCGGTGGAAGAAAAACGCAGCTTGGCCACCGCGCCGCCGCGGCTGAATTCGTCCTTGGGATGGCCGTCGTTGTCCACCCCCAGCAACCGCGCCTTGCCGGCCCGGCCACCGCCGCTGTCGAGTTTCCAGCCGGAATACACATGGGCGTCCAGGCCGAAGCCGAGCGTGCCCTGGGTGAAACCGGAGCTGTAGTCGGCCATCAGGCCGTAGGCCCACTCCTCGGCCAGGTCGCTGCGTTCGGCGCGGGGCTTGTAGGCGTTGCGCGCGCCATTGCTCAAGGAGCCGTGACGATAGTCGCGACGGTCGTAGAGGCTGCGGTTGAACAGGCTCCACTGGCTGTCTTCGATAAAGCCCTTGGCATTGTCCTGCTCCGCGGCCAGCGCGAGCAGGCTCTGGCCTCCCCAATGCCAAAAAAATGCCAACAACAGGGTGTGTCGGGTCAAGGTCTTCACTGTGGAACTCCCGAAAATCGATAAATGGCGGGCGATAAGAGGCAGTGCGCCGCTATACGGGCGCACCACCGGGATCCCACTCAGAGGTATTTGAGGATCGCGATATCGCGGCGACGCTGCTTGAGGCCGGCGAACCAGCGCGTCGGGAAGAACAACAGCACGCCGAGGATCAGGCTCCACAGCCAGACGCCGGACAGGTTGTCGAAGCCGTAGTAAGTGCCCTGGTTGGCGCCCCAGATGGCCACGGCCACCAGGTACATAGCCTTGAGCACGTACAGGTGCAACAGGTAGAAGAACATCGGCGCGCCGCCGTAGATCGCCAGTTGCGCGGTCGACCAGCGTTCCTGGACCTTCTCGAAGTACGCCAGGAGGATCAGCCCCAGGCCCAGGGTCGGCATCAGGAACATCAGCGACGGCGGATACTTCTTGGCGCTCATGAAGCTCATGAAGGTGCGCAGCGCATCGCCGGTCTGCACCCAGGGTTTCTCGCCGTAGACGTTCAGGTAGCGGATGAACACGAAGGCCACCAGCAGGCCGCCGCCGACCTTGAGCAGCCGCGAAATGCGCGCCGCCGGCTGCACGTCCTTGCCGAACCACGGGCCGATGGCCCAGCCCAGCAGGATCACGCCGATCCATGGCAACACCGGGTAGGTGGTGCGGGCGCGGGTGAACTCGGTGATGTCGATGAACACCCGCTGGTGCAGGATCGACCAGGGCACGAAGAACGGCGACTCGGGGCCCACCACCACATCATCCAGCAGGTTGTGCCCGGCGACGATGGCCACCCCCAGCACGATCAGCCAGCTGCGCTTGAAGTGCAGCAGGCCGGCCAGCACGATCATGCAGATGCCGATGCACCAGATCACCTGCAGCCACAGGGTCTTGGGCGGGAACTCGGCGTTCCAGGCAAAACAGACGAAGGTCAGTTCGAGGAACACCAGGAACAGGCCGCGCTTGAGCAGGAACACCGAGGTTTCCCCGAGGCTGTGTTTCTGGCTGTAGAGCCAGGCCGACAGGCCGGTGAGGAAAATGAACACCGGCGCGCAGATCTCGCTGAGCATGCGGGTGAAGTACAGGTCCGGGGTCACGCTCAGGGCGTCGATCGGGTCGGTGACCTGGCGATGCAGGAGGAAGGTCTCGCGCACGTGGTCCACCAGCATGCACAGCATGACGAAGCCACGCAGGGCGTCGATCGCCAGCATCCGCGTATTGGCCTTGGCCACGCTGCCCGCCAGCGCAGGGGACGCAACGCCCGCCTGCCCTGCCAATCCAGTAGAAAGAGTCATATCAGTCACTTGTGTGGAAGGTCGTTAAACCTGGGCAGGACGGTCGCGGCGGGACGCGGGCTCGGGATGGTTCTTCGGGGTACAGGGGCTGGCCCAGTGGGGGTGTTTGCCATGCTCATTGGCATTGTCGTGTGCTCCTTTGGACTCTCATTCAACGAATCGCCTCCCCACGCTCTGATGGCGTTGCAATTGCTCGGGGAAAGACTGCGCGCCTGCCTCTGGCGGGCATTGCCGCGCGGTGCTTGGGTTGTCTGCTGGGGGCTGTCGTGCACAGGGCTTTGCCTTGCGCGCGCAACCCGCTGTCGGTCGAAGCTTCGTGGGCCGTTATCGCCCGGGTCTGGCAAATGGCCGGCCCAGACGCAAGCGCGCCCTTTTTGAGGCGCGCGCGGGAGTGAACGATCAGACGACGAAATGTTATCAGATAACATTTCATATTGAGAGTGGAACGAAGCGCTGGCGGAACAATTTACCCCGCGGCCTGCGATCTTTCGGGGGCAGCGAGCGAATTGCACCCTTTCCAACCCGGGGCAAACAACAACGGCGCCCTCGGGCGCCGTTGTCAGGTCGGGCGAAAAGCGCCCGGCGACTCAATCATCATCGTCGTCATCGTCACGGTCGCGACGATAGCGCCCGTCCTTGTCCCGCCGGTCGTAGCGGCGGTCGTAACGGTCGTCGTCACGATCGCGGTCGCGGTAGTAGTCGCGGTCATAACGGCTGTGGTCGCGCCAACCGTCATGGTCGCGATCGTAGCGTCGGCCGTCGTCCCAATGGGGGTAGCAGCCACCCAGCAGCAGCGTGGAGCAAAGGGTCAGGGTGAGTGTCGCGAATCGCTTCATGGAAGTGTCCTAGAACCTGGGTCAGAACGATGGGTTGGCAAAGCAGTCCGGCAACGCAGCGGGCCCTGTGCGAACCGGCGGCGCCGGCGCCTGCAACCACCCATGTGACTGTAAAACCAGCGTTTTATTCGATCCTGGCGAGGCACTGGCGGACCGACGGTCATGTCTTGTCCAATGCGAACGGTCACGCCTGCTCAATGGGAATTCCTGTCCCACAGCCAGTTCCACAGCCCCGGCAACCGCACCGGCTGTTCGCTGTTGGTGACGGTACGGGCCATGACCGCCCGTTGCAGCGCCGCGGTATCGTCGTAGAACGGCTTGGGCGCAGTCGCAAGGCCAGTGGCCTGGGCGCTGTCGAGCAGGATCTGCAGGTATTCCCGGGTGTGGCGGGCGGTGTAGCGATTGAGGTCGTGGAAGGTCACCACCACCGGGATCACTCCGTCCACCGTCGGCAACTGGCCCAGGGCAATGCGTTCGCGCACTTCCGACAGCTGGCGCAGCATATTGGCCCGGCGCCGTGGGCTGGCGTTGAAGCCCCAGACCTTGCCGTCGTTGGCGCTGAGGTCGGTGAGCAACACATGCAGGCCATGCCGTTGGTAGGCGGCGAAGGTGCGCTTGTCGTAGTTCCAGAATGGCGGGCGCACCAGGTTCGGCGGCACGCCGGTGATCAGTGCGATATCAGCGCTGCCGTCGTTCAGGGACGCCTCCAGTTCCGGTGGGTCGAGCGAGCGATGGTTGGTGTGCCTCGGCGTGGCGGTATGAAAGCCCAGCACATGGCCCTCGGTGTGCTCGCGGGCCATTATCCGCCGCCCTATGTCGCTGCCGCCGGCTCGCGAGGCGCGGGTCTGGACGAAGAACACCGCCTTGATCGCCGGTTGCAGTGGATTGTCGAGCAGGTCGTCGAGCACCCGTTCGGTCGGGTTGTAGAAACTGGAAGCGCTGGGGCCGTCGTCGAAGGTCAACAGAAAGCGGATCGGCGCCTGGGCGCGCAGGCGTTGCTCGGTCTGCGCGGTCATTTCGATGGGGGCAGCGATGCAACCGCCCAGACCAGCGGCGAGCAACAATGCGCAGAGAAGCTTGAAGCTTTGTTTCATGTTTTGCCCTGTGCCGGACCGTTGCGGTCGTCACCTCAATGGCAAAAATCCGTCGCCCATGGATCCCTCGCCCGGCCTGCACGCAGCGCCGGGCACAGCTTGGAGGGGCAACGGCGGTTTTGGTTCCGGAGCGCCCGCTTTCAGGCAGCCCGCGCCTTCATGCCGAACCGCCTTCGCAGGGCCGCTGCCAGGCACGCTGCAACAGGTCGATCACCTCCTCGTCCGAGGTCTGGGCAAAGTCCGCGTAACCATTGCCGATCGACACGAACCACAGGGGCGTGATCGGGCAGATCAGCTCGTCGACCTCGAAACTCAGGGTGTCGACGGTTTCCTGCGGCCCCAGGGGCACGGCCACCACGATCCGCGCCGGGTGCTGCAGGCGCGTCGCCTGCACCGCGGCGTGCATCGAGGCGCCGGTGGCCAGCCCGTCGTCCACCAGGATCACCACCTGGTCACGCAGGTCGGGCGCGGCCCGGTCGCCACGGTAGACCCGTTCGCGGCGCTGCAACTCCTGGGTTTCCCGTATGGTCACCGCTTGCAGCTCGGCATCACCGAGGTGATGGCTGCTCAGGACGTCCTGATTGAGGATGCGGATACCACCGCTGGCGATGGCGCCCATCGCCAGTTCTTCATGGCCGGGCACGCCAAGCTTGCGCACCAGCATCAGGTCCAGCCGCACCTCCAGGGCCCGGGCGATTTCCCAGGCCACCGGCACCCCGCCCCGGGGCAACGCCAGCACGATCACCTCGGGCCGGCGACTGTATTTCTGCAACGGCGCGACCAGCCCTTGCCCGGCGGCCTGACGGTTGCGCAGGGTCATCTGCAATGACGGATATTCGCTCATGTCTCACCTCCCAAGGCGCCCGGCTACAGCGCCAGCAGGCTGCAGGGCAGCTGATACAGCGCGTGCTCGGTGGTGCTGCCCACCAGTTTCTCCAGGCCCTGGCGATGCACGCGGCCCATGACCAGCACATCGGCCTGGTTCTCGGTGACGAAGTTGGCCAGCACGGTGACCGGTTGTCCGAGGATGAAATGCCGGCGTTCCTCGGGTACGCCATAACGCTCGGCCAGTTCCAGGAAGGCTTTTTCCAGGGTCACCCGCAGTTCCCGGGTCAGGTCCGCCAGCACCAGGCCACCGCCTCCGGCATCGCCCAGGTAGACCGACGACACGTCATAGGCGTGCAGCAGGTGCAGCTCGGCATCGCATTGCAGGGCCAGGCTGTTGGCTTCGTGGATGATCCGGTCGTTGAGCCCGTTGTGCTGGTACTCCGGCCGTGACGGGTCGACCGCCGCGACCACCATTTGCGGCAACGTATGGCCGTGGCGGCCCATCAGGTACAGCGGTACCGGGCACTGGCGCAGCAGGTGCCAGTCCATCGGCGTGAGAAAGGCGCGTTTAAGCGCCGGTTCGTGCTGCACGTCCTTGATCAGCAGGTCGGGCTGGATTTCCGCGACGTGCTGCAGGATTTCCTCCAGCAGGTCGTCGGCCCAGGTCACCTCGCCGTTGACCGTGACACCATGGCCACGCAGGCGATGCACCTCCTCCTGCAACCATTCCTGGTGCCCCAGGCGGTAACGTTCGCGCGCTTCATTGCGCACGTTGTGCTCGAACAGGGAAAGAATCGACGCCGGTTTCAGCAAGGCCGCGATATGCAGGCTCGCCCCGCTGGCCTTGGCCAGGGCAGCGGCACGCGGGATCGCGGGGGACTGGCGCATTGCCGGGTCGATGACCAGCAACAAGCGTTGATACTGGCTCATGGCGCACCTCCAGATAGGCTGGACGCCCACGCCGGCCACCGGCGCCCGCTTCTCTATACGCCAGTGCGTCAACGCCGGATCGAACGCCAGCATGACTTCAGACTTCCCACTGACAATGCGCCCGTCGCGGCGTTACGGCAAGTGCGTCCAGCGCCGGTGCAGACCACGGGCCAGGCTGTCCAGGGCAAAGCCCAGGGCGCCGATCAGCAGGACCATGGCCATCAGTTCCGAATAGGCCAGGCGGTCGCGGGTATCGAGGATGAAATAACCCAGGCCGGCGCTGACCCCGAGCATTTCGCAAGGCACCAGGACGATCCACAGTATGCCGATGGCCAGGCGCACGCCGGTCAGCACATGGCCCAGCACCCCGGGCAGGATCACCTTGCGCAGGGTTTCCCAGCGGGTGGCGCTGAGGCTGCGGCTCAGTTGCAGCCAGCGCGGGTCGAGCTGGCGCACCCCGGCCGCGGTATTGAGCAGGATCGGCCAGACCGCGGCGAAGGCCAGCAGGAAGTAGATCGGCTGGTCCCCTACCCCCATCAGCATCACCACCACCGGCATCCACGACAGCGGCGAGATCATCCGCAGGAACTGGAACGCCGGGGTGGTGGCCGCCTCCAGATGGCGGTAGCTGCCGATCAGCAGGCCCAGGGGCACGCCCACCAGCAAGGCCAGCGCCAGGCCGACCAGGATGCGCTTGAGGCTGACCAGCACATGCTCGTACAGCTCGGCGCGGCCCAGCAGTTCCAGCAGGCTGGCCAGGGTCGCCGCCGGCGAAAAGCGCGCCGCCAGCCCGTCGGCGCTGCCAAACAGGCGCACCCCCAGCCACCACAACAGCAGCAGGCCCAGCAGCCCCGCCACGCCCAGCAGCCCGTGCAGGTTCGATGCGGATCGCTTGGCCATCAGAGGCTGAACTCCTCGCTGCGTTCGAAGCTGTCGGGCAAGCCGAATGCCTTGAGCCCGCCGACCGACGCGATGGCGTTGCGCACGAAGCGCTCGTCCACCAGATCGCGGGCGGTGTGTTGCGGGTCGAGGCTGGCCAAGAAGCCCTTGTCGCCTTCGATCAGGGTGTCCTTGAGGCGCTTGACCAGTTCCTCGGTGTAGCTGGGGAACGGGTACGGCTGGAAATCGATGCGCTGCTCGTCCCACTGGGCGTGCTGGATCGCGCCGTCGGCCAGGTACTGCTGGCGTTCGCTGGCACTCGGCGCCAGGACCCGGCTCAGCACCTGGGGCGCATGCGGGGTGTAGCGGTTGGCGCCGTCGCGGGACAGCAGACTGGCGGCCTCGGCGCGGTGGTCGCGGGTCCACAGCTGCGCCTTGACGATGGCATTGACCACCTTCTGCGACCATTCGGGGCGGTTATTCAAATCCTGCTCGTGCATGAACACCACGCAGCAGGCGTGGTTGCGCCAGATATCCCCGGTAAAGCGCTGCACCCGGCCGACCTTGAGTTCCTCGGCCAGGGCGTTGAAGGGTTCGGCGACTATGTAGCCGGCGATGCGCTTGCTGGCCAGGGCCGGCGGCATGTCCGACGGCGGCAGCACCAGCAGGTTGACCTCGTTGGCCGCCAGCGGGCTGCTGGCTGGCCGGCTGACCGGGGTCAGGCCGTTGTCGCGCAACAGTTGCTGCACCACCACGTTGTGGATCGAGTACCAGAACGGAATCGCCAGCGCCTGCCCGCCCAGCTGCCGGACCTCGGTGATGCCCGGCGCCACGGTCAGGCCGGAGCCGCCGACGTGGTTCCAGGCCACCACCTTGGCCGGCACCCGGCTGCCATAGCGGGCCCAGACGGTCATCGGTGACAGCAGGTGGATCACATTGACCTGCCCGGAAATGAACGCCTCGATCACCTGCGCCCAACTGCGCAGCAGCACCGGGCGCTCGGAGCGGATGCCCTCGGCCTCGAACAGGCCATTGTTATGGGCCACCAGCAAGGGCGTGGCGTCGGTGATCGGCAGGTAGCCGATGCGCACCGGCGCGTCCGGCTCCGCGGCGGCGCGGGCCTGCAGGCTATTGAGCAACGGTAAGGCGCCGCCGGCGGTGAGCAAGGCGCTGAGTTTGAGGAAGTCGCGACGGCTGTGGGTGAAGTCATCCAGGCACATGGTGTATCTCCGATCATTCGGGCAAGGGGTTGAACCCGGCCATTACCGCCTTTTGCGGCTCATCCGGCTCGTCCGGCTCTTATGTAGGAGCGAAGCTTGCTCGCGAATGACCTCAACGCTGACGGGGTGTCTGGGACCCTGCGCCGCACTGACATTTTTATCGCGAGCAAGCTTCGCTCCTACAGAGACAGAGGTGCGGGCTGAGGCAGCAAGGCTTGGGGTTGTGCAGCGCGGCTCGCCCGCCGAAGGGTTTTGAGAATCTCGATACGCAGGGCGCCCAGTTCTTCCACCAGCTCGGCGCGCGGCTGAGGCAGGTCGATGCGCCACTCGCCGAGGGTCCGCGCCGGGCTGTTACCCAGTAGCAGGATTCGGTCGGAAAGCAGCAGGGCTTCGTCGATGTCGTGGGTGATCAACAGCGCCGCGGTGCGGTGCTCGGCAATCACCTTGAGCAGCAGTTGCTGCATGTCGGCGCGGGTCACTTCGTCCAGCGCGCCGAAGGGTTCGTCGAGCAACAGCACCTGTGGCTGGCGCGCCAGGCAACGGGCCAGCGCGGTGCGCTGGGCCATGCCGCCGGACAGCTGCGCCGGGTAGTGCCCGCGGGCATGCTGCAGGCCGACCTCGGCGATCGCCTGGTCGATCCGCGCCTGGCGCTGCCGGGCGTCCAGCGCCGGCTGGCGAGCGAAGTCGAGGCCGAAGGCGACGTTGTGTTCCAGGTTCAGCCAGGGCAGCAGGCTGGGGTCCTGGAACGCCACGGCCACCCGTGGATGCGGCCCGTCCAGCGTCTGGCCCAGCAGGCTGACGCTACCACTGTGGGGCGCCTGCAAGCCGGCCAGGACCCGCAACAGGCTGGACTTGCCGACGCCGCTGGGACCGAGGATCGACACCACCTCCCCTGGCTGCAAGCGCAAGTCGAAGCCTTCCAGCACCGCTTGCCAGCCTGCTTCACCGGGGTAGCCGAGGCTGATCTGCCGGGCTTCGAGCAAGGCCGCGCTCATGCCGCCGCGTCCCGGGCCTGGCGCTGCAACTCGGCGCGCAACTGCACCAGGCTCGGCGTGACGATCGGCACGAAGGCCGACTCGCGCCAGCGCCGGGCAAAACCGCCGCCATGCTCGCTCAGGTAGGCCTTGCCGCCACTGGCCTGCAACTCCAGCTGCACGGCATTGGCGGCAGCTTCGGCCAGGGCGATGCGCAGCCGGAACAGCGCTGCGGGCTGGGTCAGGAAACGCCCCTCCAGCAAGCCGCGCTTGAGCTCGGCGACGCTCTCCTCCAACTGCTGGCGTTGCTCCTGCAACGGCTCGCGAAGAATCGAACGCCCGCTGTGCAGGTGCGTCTGCACTTCATCCAGCGCGCGCCGCGCCAGGCCGATGGCCATGCCGCATTGCAGGCCGAGAAATGCCGGGCGCACCGCTGGCAGAAAGGCCTTGGCATCCTCGTGCAGCAACCAGTCGTGGCCGACCTCGACCTGTTGCAGTTCCAGCGCCGCGGTGTTGCTCGACTGCAAGCCCATCAGTTGCAGGTCCTCGGAACGTTGCAAGCCGGCCAGGCCCGCGGGGATCGCCAGGATAAAGGGCGCGCCGCCCTGCTCGTGCTCGATGGCCGCGGCCACCACAAAACCGCTTTTGCGCAGATTGGTCACCCAGTGCAGGCGCCCGTTCAGATTCCAACCACCAGCCCGTGGCTGCGCGCGGACTTGCAGGGCCTCGATGCCGGAGAGGAACTTCATGGCGTTCGACAGCCCGGTGGCCCCCGCCAGTTCGCCGCTGAGCAAGTCCGGCAACAGACGTTCGCGCAAGGCCGCGTTGGGGCTGTGCAGCAGGTATTCGATAAAGGCCCGCTGGCCCCAGAACACAAAGGCCGCCGCCAGGGAACGGCTGGCCACCGCGGCCACCGCCTCCACGGCGTCGCCCAGGTCGCCGTCGCTACCGCCCTGCCCGGCCGGAATGCCGATGCGCAGCACCTGCGCCTCGGCCAGTCGCGCCAGCACCTGCTGTGGGTCGCAGTGGCCCAGATCCAGGGCCTGGGCCTCGGCGTCCAGCCATTGACTGAATGCGGGGTTGAGCATGTGGTTTTCTCCTTTTTACGCGGCACCGGCCAAACGGCCGTGCCTTGAATCCAGCCGCTGCATCATTGCTGCGGCGCTTGCCAGCGGTACTTGGCCAGTTCCGGGTTCAGCGGCGTGCGGGCGAACACGTTGGCGAAATTGCATAGGGTCGCCAGGCTCACCCCGAGTATCACTTCCAGGGCATTGCCCTCGCTGTAGCCGGCGGCCTTGAACGCCGCGAACGTCGGCTCGCTGACATTGCCGCGGGTGGCGATCACCTCGGCGGCGAAGGCAGCCAATGCCTGCAGTTTTTCCTCCGGCACCGGGCTTTGCTCACGCAACGCGCTGATCACTTCGTCCGGCAGTTTGGCCTTGTTCTGCGCCACCGCAGTGTGCCCGGCCACACAGAAATCGCAACCGTGGGTGGTGGCAGCCACCAGTTGCACCACCTCCCGTTCGGCCAGGCTCAGCTCGGCCTTGCCATTGAGCGCCGATACCGTAACGTAGGTCTCCAGCGCCGCCGGGGCATTGGCCAGGATGCCCAGCAGATTGGGGATGAACCCCGAGTTGTTCTGGGCGTTCTGCAAAAACGGCCGGGCCGCTTCGGGAGCGCTTTGCAGGCTGTGTAGAGTGATGCGCGACATGCGGTGGACTCCTGCTGTGTTGGTGTCCGGCCAGTCTGTTGGTTATAAGAATTCCGATCCATATTCTAAAGTAGCGATTACTTGCTCCTGAGTGTTTCCATTAGATGATTTCGTCCAGCCCACTGGTTGATTGGTTATTAGAAAGCCTCGAACTCGACGCCAGCCTGTTCCATGTCGGCCGCTACTGCGGCGGCTGGCACGCCAGCACCCACGGCCTGGCCCGGGCCAGCTTCCACCTGATCGTGCAGGGCCATTGTTGGCTGCACATCGAGGGCCAGGAGCCGGCCCAGCGCCTGAATGCCGGGGATGCGCTGTTCCTGCTGCGCGACCTGGACTATCGCCTGTCCAGCGCCCAAGCGCATGGCGCCGCCCTTGAACTGCCACGCAGGGCCATGCAGGCGCTCGACGCTCACGCACAAGATCAGGCCGAGGATGGCGTGGGCCTGGTCTGCGGCTTCTTTCATTTCAAGTCCGGGCTGTCGTCGCTGATCATCGACGGCCTGCCGGACTGGATCGTGCTGCGCGCCGGCGACCCGTCCCTGAGTGCGGCGCGGGCCCTGTTCGAGCTGATCCTGCAAGAGTGCCAGCGCACGCCCGCGCCCTCCTCGGCGCTGCTGGAGCGCCTGAGCCATCTGCTGTTCCTCTATGTGTTGCGCCAGCAGGTGGCCGACAACCAAGGCCTCGGCGGGCTGGTGGCGCTGGCCCGGCACCCGGCTTTCGCGGCGCTGCTGGAACAGTTGATCGAACACCCCGAACAACCCTGGCCCCTGGAAAGCATGGCGGCCTGTACCGGGCTGTCGCGCTCGGCCTTCTTCAAGCGCTTCAACGAACTGGCCGGGCAATCCCCGGGCCAGGTCCTGCTGGCGCTGCGCATGCGCCATGCCTGCCAGTTGCTCAAGGCCAACCACACCGTGGAACAGGTCGGCGCGGCAGTGGGTTATCAATCGGTCGCGGCCTTTACCCGCGCCTTCGCCAAGGCCGTGGGCGTGCAGCCGGGGGCTTATCGGCGCCAGCACGAAGGGCGTTGAATGCGCCGGGGCCTGTGACCTGCCCCCGGCAAGGCGTCACTGGCTCAGGGCCTGGGTAAAGGAAGTGTCGACAACAGTCGCGGTGGCCAAGGGCGCCGGCAGCGCCTTGACCTTGAACAGGAAGTCCGCGGTGCTTTGCAGGTCGGCGGCGGCCTGCGGGTCCACCGGGCCGACGCTCATGTGCGCCTGGCGCAGCCAATGGCGCGAGACGTTCGGGTCGAGGTTGGCCTTTTTCGCCCACAGGTCGGCGTACTGGTCGGTGTGGCTGTCGACCCAGGCCCGGGCCAGCTTCAGGCGGCCGAGGAAGTCGGCGATGGCGGCGCGCTTGTTGTCGATGGCCGGGGTCGAGGCGGCGATGGCGCTGAGGCCGGGCATCAGGTTCTTCGCGGTGAGGATCGGCCGCGCGCCGGAGAACAGGATCTGCTGCGAGATATAGGGTTCCCACACCGGGAAGGCGTCGATACTGCCCTGGGGCAAGGCCGCGGCGGCGTCGATCGGCATCAGCTTGATGAACTCGACATGGTCCTCCGGCAGGCCGGCCTGCTCCAGGGCGCGCAGGGTCAGTTGCTGGCTCCAGGCGCCGGGCCAGTAGGCGACTTTCTTGCCCTTGAGGTCGGCGATGGTCTTCACCGGCGAATCCTTGGGCACCAGCAAGGCGATGGTGTCCGGGTTCTGCCGCGAGACGCCGATCAGCTTCACCGGCGCTTGCTTCGCGGCGAGGAACAGAAAGCCCGAATCGCCGAGAAAGCCCAGGTCCAGGGCGCCGGTGTTCAGCGCCTCGGCCAGGGGCGCGGCGGCCTGGAAGTGTTTCCAGTCGACCTGGTAGGGCGCGCCTTCGAGCACTCCCGAGGCCTCCACCGAGGCTCTTACGTTGTAGTAGTTCTGGTCGCCGACCTGCAGCACCAGCGGCTCGGCGGACTGGGCCAGGGGCGCCGCGAACAGGGTACTGAAGAGCAGACGGCGCAAGCGTCGGGAGAGCGTCATGGGAAATTCCTGGATGATTGGAAAAGCGGATTTTCTAGAACATAACGCTCTTAGAATCCGATTTTGAAATTCTGTTAATGCATAAGCTCATAGCCGCTCTGGCATCCGCAACCGGGGCTGTTGGCGGAGCAACAGCACGGCAACAGACTGTCGGCCAGGCAACATCGCCAGAGGCTTTTTCCTGTTGGCAACGCCTCGAAACCGCCCTTCCCCGGCTATGGCACAGAGCCTGCAATATTCCTTTCCGACAGGATTTGTTCCTGCCTTCCGCGACTTTTGAAATAAGCAGCGGAAATAACAACATTGCCCTCTCGCCGCCTTGTCCGGAGCCATCCATGAAACCCGTCTTGCGCTTCCCCCTGGCCCGCGCCAGATACCTGCTCAGCGCCTGCGCCCTTGCACTGTTCCTGAGTTCGAGCCTGCAACCCCTGGCCCAGGCCGCGGAAAGCCCGCCGGCCGAAGTGCACCTGGACTACGCCTATTACTCGCCGGTCAGCCTGGTGCTCAAGCACTTCGGCTTTCTCGAAAAGGCCCTGCCCCAGACCAAGGTCGGCTGGGTCCTCAGCCAGGGCAGCAACCGCTCCCTGGAATACCTCAACAGCGGCGGCGTCGACTTCGCCTCGTCCGCCAGCCTGGCGGCGGTGCTGAGCCGCGCCAACGGCAGCCCGATCAAGTCGGTGTATGTCTACAGCCGCGCCGAATGGACCGCCCTGGTGGTGCGCAAGGATTCGCCGTACCAGACCGTCGCCGACCTCAAGGGCAAGAAGATCGCCGCCACCAAGGGCACCGATCCCTACCTGTTCACCCTGCGCAGCCTGCAACAGGCCGGGCTGAAAAAAGACGATGTGGAACTGGTGCACCTGCAGCACCCGGACGGTCGCACCGCCCTGGAGAAAGGCGACGTCGACGCCTGGGCCGGCCTCGACCCGCATATGGCCGCCAGCGAAGTGCAGGCCGGCTCGCGCCTGCTGTACCGCAACACTGCTTTCAACAGCTACGGCGTGCTCAGCGTCACCGAGCAATACGCCAAGGAGCATCCGCAGACCATCGCCAGCGTGCTCGCCGCCTATGAGCAGGCCCGCGAATGGTCGGTCAAGCACCCGGACGAGCTGGCCAGGCTGCTGGCCGATGAATCCGGCCTGCCGCTGGAAGTGGCCCGGCTGCAACTGTCGCGCACCGACCTCGGCAACCCGCGGTTGAGCGCCGAGGATGTGCTGGCCTCCAAGGCCGCCGCGCCGATCCTGGTGTCCGAGGAACTGGTGCGCCGCGGAGTGAACGTGGACCAGGTGATCGACCAGTTGCTCGACACCGGGGTCAAGCAGGCCGTGGCCCGTCAATAACCCACCACCCAGGCGATGACCGAGTCCGCGCCTGGCGCGGATTCGGCGTTGCCGGAGAATCACCATGAGCAGCGACAGCAACAACCTCTCGACCCGCCTGGCCCTGTCCGCGCCGGGCAAACTCCCAGGCTTCAACCCCGCCCGCTGGCGCCTGCGCCTCAAGGGCCTGGCCCTGCCGGTTGCGATCATCCTGCTGCTGGAAATCGTGGTGCGCATCGGCTGGCTGCCGTCGTACCAGATGCCGGCCCCCAGCGAGATCGCCCTGACCCTCGGCGACCTGGCCGAAGGCGCGTTGTGGAAGCACATCGGCGCCAGCCTGCTGCGGGTGCTGCTGGGCTTTGCCATCGGTGCCGGCCTGGCGCTGGTCTTCGCCGCCTGGGTCGGCCTGAGCCGGGAAGCCGAGGCTTACCTGGAGCCGACCTTCGCCGGCCTGCGCTCGATCCCCAGCCTGGCCTGGGTGCCGTTGCTCCTGCTGTGGCTGGGCATCGACGAAACTTCGAAGGTGGTGCTGATCGCCATCGGCGCCTTCTTCCCGGTGTACCTCAATGGCGTGGCGGCGATTCGCGATATCGACCGCAAGCTGGTGGAGGTCGGCCACATGTACGGTTTCGGCCGACGCCGGCTGGTGCGGCGGATTCTCCTGCCGGCCGCCCTGCCCGGCCTGTTCACTGGCTTGCGCAGCGGCATGAGCCTGGCCTGGATGTTCCTGGTGGCCGCCGAACTGATCGCCGCCACCAAGGGCCTGGGTTATCTGCTCAGCGACGGCCGGGAAACCTCGCGGCCGGACATCGTGCTGGCGGCGATCATCGTCCTCGCGGTGCTGGGCAAGCTCAGCGACGGCATTCTCGCCGGCCTGGAAAAATGCTTCCTGGCCTGGCGCGACACCTTCAATGGCCAAGGCGGCAACGACTAACGCACAGAGGATCGAGCCATGCCCCAAGCCCTGCTGGACATCCACGTGGAGCGCAAGACTTTCGCCGCCACCACCGTCCTCGACGATATCCACCTGCAACTGCAACCGCGGGAAACCGTGAGCCTGCTGGGCCCTAGCGGCTGCGGCAAAAGCACCCTGCTGCGCATCGTCGCCGGCCTGGAGAAGGACTTTCAGGGGCAACTGCGCAGCCATACCGAGCGCCTGGCCTTTGTCTTCCAGGAACCGCGGCTGATGCCCTGGCTGACGGTGGAACAGAACATCGGCTTTGGCGACGACGAGCATTACGACCGCGCCTGGGTCGCGCAACTGATCGACGAAGTCGGCCTTGCGGGTTTTGCCCAGGCCCTGCCCAAGGCGCTGTCCGGCGGCATGGCGCAGCGGGTGGCGATCGCCCGCGGCCTGTACGCGCGGCCGCAGGTGCTGTTGCTCGACGAGCCCTTCAGCGCGGTGGACGCCTTTACTCGGATGAAACTGCAGGACCTGCTGCTGCAACTGGCCGAGCGTCACGCCATCGCCCTGCTGCTGGTGACCCACGATGTCGACGAGGCGCTGTACCTCAGCGACCGGGTGCTGGTGATGGACAACCGCCCCAGCCGTATTCGCCAGGAACTGGCGGTGCAACTGAGCCACCCGCGGGACCGCCGCGACCCGCTGCTGGCCCGCCTCAAGGCGTTGGCCCTGACCGAATTGCACAAGGCCCATGTGATTTGAGCGGGCTTTGCCACGGCCCGGCACTTAAGAACACAAAGGAATTAATAAATAAATAATCAGTATTTATGGTTATAAAAATAACCACGTACTCTCAGCTCATCCCGCCCATTGGTCACGACAGTGAAGTGCCTTATGAAACCGACTGACAACGTTATCGACTTCGCCCAGTTCCGCAAACGCAAGCAGGCCCAGCAACTGGCCCGGACCATGTGGGAGATGTACGCGCGCAATGCCGGTTACCAGGCGTTCCAGTGGGTTCAGGCGGCCCGGCCGACCAGGACCTACCACGCGTGAGCGTCCAGGAACCCTCGCGCTTTCTGGCGAGCGCCGACGAACCCGGCCTTGATTTGACCCCTCTGGAAACTCAGGAAGAAGACCCCATCAGCGAACGGGTCGCGCAGAACCTGCAACGCCTGCGCAGCAAGCGTCATCTGTCCCTGGATGCCCTGGCCCGCCAGTGCGGGGTCAGCCGGGCGATGCTGGCGCAGATCGAGTCCGGGCGCAGCGTGCCGTCGATCAAGGTGCTGTGCAAGATCGCCAAGGGCCTGAAGGTGTCGGTCGCGGCCTTTCTCGAACACCGCGCCTTCGAAGGCGTGGCGGTGCTGCCGTCGAGCCGGAGCAAACGCCTGGTCAGCGCCAACGGCGCCTTTGTCAGCCGCGCCCTGTTCCCCTTCGACGTGGCGCGCCAATCGGAATTCTACGAACTGCGCCTGAGCCCGCTCGGCGAAGACCAGTCCGAAGGACACGGGCCGGGGGTCCAGGAAAACCTGGTGGTGTCCCAGGGCGTACTGGAAATCAGCGTCAACGAAGAACGCTACCTGCTCTCCACCGGCGACTCGATCCTGTTCTACGCCGACCAGCCGCACCGCTACCGCAACCCCGCCGACAGCGAAGCGGTGGCCTACCTGGTGGTGACCTACCCGGAACGCCTGGACTGAATCCTTGCGCGCGTCATGCCAGGCGTGAAGGCGAATACGGATTGAACGGCCGGGGAAACGGCCAAACGGCAGTGTGCCGGCCTTGCGGGTTCCATTCGAGACAGGCGATGTCGAGCTTCGATGTCGTGACAACGGATTTCATAGGACTTTCACCATTCGCTTACCGACGTTCTCTCCCCCCAGCAAACCGATCAACCCAGCCGGCAAACTGTCCAGCCCCTCGAGCACATCCTCGCGCACCCGCAACTGGCCGGATCCGACCCAGCCTTTGAGTTCGAGCATCGCCTGCTCGCGGTTCTCCAGGAAGTCCGCCAGCAGGAAGCCGCGCAATGTCAGGCTCTTGATAATGACCATCCCCGGCACCGCGAGCGATCCGGAGCCCGCTACACCGCCGTCGTATTGTGAAACGGCGCCACAACAGACGACTCGCCCATGGTTCGCCATATTCGACAGGCAGGCATCCAGTATACGGCCCCCGGTATTGTCGAAATAGACATCGATCCCGTCCGGGCATGCCGCGCGCAGATCGTCGAGCAGGTTGCCCGCCTTGTAGTCGAGCGCCGCATCGAACCCCAGTTCACCGGTGAGCACGCCGCACTTGGCGGCGCCACCCGCAATGCCGACCGTACGGCAGCCCTTGAGCCTGGCGATCTGCCCGACAATCGAGCCAACCGCCCCCGCCGCCGCGGAAACCACCACGGTGTCACCGGCCTTGGGCCGGCCGCATTCGAGCAGGCCGAAATAGGCCGTCAGGCCTGGCACGCCATAGATACTGAGCAGATACGTCAGTGGTTCGATCCGCGGCAACCTGACCAGACCGTTGGCAGTAACCGCGGCGAAGGCCTGCCAGCCCGTCTCGGCAAACACCAGGTCGCCGATCACCAGGTGCGATGAGCGTGATTCGATCACCTCTGCCAGCGCCATGCCGGCCATGACCTCGCCGGCCTCAAGGCCTGCCCGATAGGTAGCGCCCTGCATCCAGGCCCTGCTGGCGGCATCGAGCGATACGTACAGGGTGCGAACCAGCACCTGGCCCCCGGCCGGTACTGGACGCGCGGCTTCCTCGATACGGAAGTGTTCAGGCCCCAGCTTGCCCTGGGGAAGCGCAGCCAGGATGACTTGACGATTGCTCATGAGAAGGCATCCACCCGGGTCAGTTCGGCCGACAGGCGCCAAAGACGTTCGGCCTGTTCCGGATCGACGGCATGGGGCCTTACGCCAACGAACGAAGCCGGCTCGCTCTCGTCGAGCCTGGCCACCTCGCAGTCTTCGCAATACAGCCCACCCAGGCCATCCAGCTTCGGCGATGTCGCGGCCCAGACCTGGGTAGCGGCGCCTTGCCGAGTGTTCTTGAAGGCTGGGTTCGCCGGATTGCCCTCGGCGTCTATCCAGCCCAGGGCGACCATTTCTTCCTTGGGCAGGTAACGCTGCAGAGGTGTGGCGATCATGCCGGGGTGCAGAGAGAACGCCCGCACGCCCTGCTCGCGCCCCAACCGGTCCAGGTGCACGGCGAACAGCGCGTTGGCGGTTTTCGACTGGCCGTAGGCAAGCCACTTGTCGTAGCCCTGGTCGAACTGCGGGTCGTCCCAGCGAATGGCGGATGAGTGATGGCCCGCGGAGGACACCATCACCACCCTGGCGCCGCCTTGCAACGCCGGCCAGAGCCGGTTGACCAGCGCATGGTGGCCCAGGTGATTGGTCGCGAACTGCGCCTCCCAACCGGGGCCCACTCGGGTTTCAGGGCAAGCCATGATGCCGGCGTTGCCCATCAATATGTCCAGGTGCGTGCCGCTCGCCAGAAACGCCTCCGAAAAACGCTTGATGCTCACCAGGTCGGCCAGGTCCAGCCCATGCACCTCGACATTGGCGAGACCGGCAACCCGGGCCTGGGCCGCCTGGCGATCGCGGGCCGCCACTATGACCCGTGCCCCGGCGCCGGCCAGCGCCCGAGTGGTTTCCAGGCCCAGGCCGGAATGCCCTCCCGTTACCAGGGCCGTGGTTCGGGAAAGATCGAGGCCTTCGAGTACCTCGGATGCCGTCGAAGCTGCGCTGAAACCGGAATGAACAGGCGTCTGTCTATGGGTCATTGCAATGTCCTTTACGAATGGAAACCAAGCTGCCAATTTGAAGCGCTTTCATTCTGCGAGCCCGAACCTGGAGCGTGAATGCAATGGCGTCCTACTTTCTATCGAGAGCGTCCGGTTTGACACATGGATCCCCTATCAGAAGTCCTCACCCAGCTCAGTAGCCAGCATTCCTTTTTCGGTGGTTTGAAAGCCGGCGGCGACTGGGCCGTGCGCTTCCCGGCGCCGGAAGGCGTCAAGTTCAACGTGCTTGTGCGGGGGGCTTGCTGGCTGGCCGTGGAAGGAGAAGCAGAGCCGATATGGCTGGAAGCAGGCGACTGTTTCCTGCTATCCCGTGGGCGCCCCCTGTTGATTGGCAGCGATCTTTCGCTGCCAGCGATCGCTGCCGAGGCGATCTATCCTCACGCCGTCAACGGCGTGGCGCACTGCGGCAGTGATGAAGATTGCTTTCTGGTCGGCGGGCGTTTCGCCTTTGGCGACGAAGCCGAGCTTCTGTTCGACAGCCTGCCGCCGGTCGCGGTGATCAAGAGCGAGTCGGACCAGGCATCCGTATTGCGCTGGGCCTTGCAGCGGCTGGCGCACGAACTCTCCACTCCATCCCCCGGCGGCGCCCTGATGGTCCAGCACCTGGGCCACATCATGCTGGTGCAGGTACTGCGCATTTACCTGGAGCAGGAAGGAGGTAATACACCGGGTTGGCTCTCGGCGCTGTCCGAACCGCGTATCGGTGCCGCCGTTCAGGCCATTCACTCCAGCCCTGCCCAACGCTGGACGGTCGAGGCCCTGGCCCAAGTGGCCGGTGTCTCGCGCTCGACACTGGCGCTGCGCTTCAAACAGGCCGCCGGCTTTTCGCCCCTGGAATACGTGTTGCGTTGGCGCATGCAACTGGCAACCCGGTCCTTGCGCAACACCCACCTGACGATTTCCTCGATCGCCCAGGCCCTGGGCTACGAGTCCGACAGCGCGTTCAGCAATGCCTTCAAGCGCATCATCAAATGCTCGCCACGGGAGTACCGGGAACGAGCAAGGGCCGTCGCCCAACCCCAGGGGGAATCCGAAGTTCGAGTGGGTGCCTGAAATAAAAAAACCCGGCGGGATCGTCCCGGCCGGGCTTGTTGGGTGCCGCTGCGAGGAATCAGCAGGTGCAGCACATCATCGGCATGCCGTTGCAGCTCATCATCATCGGCATGCCGCAGTCGTTCATCATCTTCATCATCAGGGCGCAGCAGCTTTTCATCATGTCCATGTTCATGCCGGCCATCGGCATGATCTTGCACATCATGCAGTCGGCCTCGACGGTGCACTCCATCACGCACTTCATCGACGGCATCGGCATGCCCATCATTGGCATCATGGCGCCCATCATCGGCATGGCCATGCTCGCCTGGGACATGCACATCATGCTCATGTTCGCGCAGTGCATCATCATCGGCATGCCGCAGTTCATCATCATCTGCATCATTTGCGCGCTGTTCTTGAACATGGCCATGTCCATGCCCGCGGCCGGCATCATCTTGCACAGCATGCCGTCGTCCATCATTTCGCAGCTCATGGTCGCCATCATCATCGGCATGCCCATCATCGGCATCATCGGCATGTTGGCGTTCATCGGCATTTGCATCTGCATGGCATTCATCATGGTGAAACTCCCTAAGCGATTCGATAGTTGGACGAAGCGGATGGAGCGGATTCTAGGGAGTGGCGAACGCCGCACAAGATGCCGATCGAACAGCAATCGCGGCTGCCGGGACAGCTTCAGCGAAGCCGCTCGCGCGGGATTTTCCGCTTCAGCAGCCGGATGGATTTCATGGCGGACGGAAGCAGGACAGCAGCGTGTTTTCCGCTGCGATGGATATGCGCGAATCAGCGCATCCCATAACCCAAAGAAATAATCATTCTAAAGAGGCCCGACTTTTCTCGGGAAAAGGCGCCTTGCCAGCCTCGCCGGTGCCCTGTAGCAGGGTTCGGCGAGGGTCGCAGCGCGGTGCGGGGCATGACGCGGGGGTCGGGATCGCGGGGCTCAGAGCTTGGCGATCGACACTTCGGTGGATTTGACGAAGGCGATGACCTCGCTGCCGACCTTCAATTCCAGGTCGCGCACCGAGCGCGTGGTGATCACCGAGGTGACGATGCCCGAGGCGGTCTGCACATCGATCTCCGAGACCACCTGGCCTTCATGGATCTCCTTGATGATGCCCTTGAACTGGTTGCGAACATTGATTGCCTTGATGGTCATGATGGGCCTTCCTGTCTGGGGTGGGCACTGGCGCATCGCCGTGCAGGCCTCTAAGGTGCCTTGTGTCTTTTCATATTAAAAGGAATAAATAGTAGTTATTTTATTCCTTAAATGAATATAAAAAATTTCTCCCGTCCCCTTCGTTACCTTGACCGGCCACCGCGCCTTTGCTTCTCTGGATCCCTAACCCTTTCAGGAGATTGTCATGCGAACACTCGAGCTGGCGGGCGTGCCCGTCCCGGTGATTGGCCAGGGTACCTGGCGCATGGGCGAGGAGCGCCACCAGCGCAACGCCGAGATTGCCGCGCTGCAGGCCGGTATCGAACGGGGCATGAGCCTGATCGACACCGCCGAGATGTACGCCGAGGGCGGCGCGGAGGAAGTGGTTGGCGCCGCCATCACTGGCCAGCGCGACCGGGTGTTCCTGGTCAGCAAGGTGTACCCGCACAACGCCAGCCGCAAAGGCATTCCCCAAGCCTGCGAGCGCAGCCTGCGGCGCCTGGGTACCGACTACATCGATCTGTACCTGCTGCACTGGCGTGGGCAGTACCCGCTCGAGGAAACCGTGGAAGCCTTCGAGCGCCTGCGCGAAGACGGCAAGATCGGCCGCTGGGGCGTTTCCAATTTCGACCTCGATGACCTCGAGGAACTGACGAGCCCGGCCTGCGCCACCAACCAGGTGCTGTACAACATCGAGGAACGCGGCATCGAGTTCGACCTGCTGCCCGCCGCGCGACAACAGCGTTTGCCGCTCATGGCTTACTGCCCTATCGCCCAGGCCGGCAAGCTGCTGCGCCACCCTACGCTGCAGCAGGTCGCCGACCGCCATGGCGTGACCACGGCCCAGGTCTCGCTGGCCTGGGTCCTGCGCCAGGACGGCGTGATCGCCATTCCCAAGGCGGTACACCCCGAGCATGTCCGGCTGAATGCCGAGGCGGCCGGGTTGCGCTTGCACGACGAAGACCTGGCGGCCATCGACCAGGCCTTTCCCGCGCCACTGCGCAAGCAGCGACTGGCAGTGGTCTGAGCCGGCTGTCGCGAGGCATGCCCCACTGAAAAAACCTGGTGCCCGTGCCAGGTTTTTTTCGTCGTGGACCAGGCTGGAAGCGGCGAAATACCACGACTTTAAGGATCGTCCTATCCCGGATTAATGAGGGTTTATTTAGAGTGGGTCAATGAGATTAAAGACCTACCTTCATCAGATCAGTCCCCTATTTTCCAGTCCTGAAGCCGCCAGCAGGTTGCTGCGTCTTTTCGCACTCATTCTTTTGGTCGGCATCCTCGGCGCCGTCTACAACTTCCTCAATTCCACCCTCAGCAACGACATTTCCCGGCGCCGCGGCTACATGAGCAGCGCCATCGCCGAAGCCCAGACCTTCTTCACCAGCCGCGAGGCCTTGCTGGAAAGCCTCAGCCTGTCCGCGGTACGCCGATCCAGGCAGGTCCAGGGGTATCCGCCTTCCAGCGAAGAACTGCACCTGCAACTGGGCGACATCGATGATCCGTGGAGCATCTGGCTGAGCCAGCGCATGCGCGAATACTTCAAGGCCAAGCAGGTCAACCTGCTCTATGTAAGCCCTGGCCCCGAGGCCCGGGTCATGCGCCTCTACAGCAGCAACCCGACCTCCCCCAACCTGCCCAGGACCATCCTCTCGAAGCTTGAGGTCCTGAACCATGGGGAGCATCCGGACACCAACGAGCTGTGGCTGACCGACCCGTCCACGCAGACTTCGCAGCTGTACATTTTCACCCGGCTCGACGAGCGCACCGATGACTCCGGCTGGCTGGGCCTGGAAATGGATGGGCGGGAAGTGCTCAAGGCCCTCAGCGACCAGAGCGCCGGCGAGTTCATGATGTTCAACTCCGAAGGCGCGCTGCTGTTCACCAACACCCCGGCCGGGCGCCTGGGGCAGGCCCTGCAGCAACTGCAAGGCAGCAACTTCTTCGGTTTTGTCGGCAGTGGCTGGTGGCCCGATCACCTGGTGATCCGCAAGCAACTGATGACCTCCGACTGGCAACTGGTCTACTCCTTCAGCCTGCAGTCCCTGCTGATCGCGCTCTGGCCGCAGCTGGCCGGCACCCTGGCGTTCTGCCTGTTCAGCATCAGCCTGATCTGCCTGCTGACCCGCCGCATCGAGCACCGTTTCATCACCCCTGCGCTGAGCCGTATCCAGGCGCTGGTCGAGAGCGAGCTGTTCAGCCGCGACGTGATCCAGACTGCGCCCGTGGCCTTGTGCGTGCTGCGGCGTACCGATGGCCAGGTGGTCCTGGAAAACACCCTGGCGCAGCAGTGGCTGGGCGATGGCGTCGAACGGGAAATACTCTGCGCCGGCTGGATCCAGCAAGCCTTCAAGAGCCACGAGCCGAACCGCTTCGACTACTTCGAGACCACCGACGGGCGCCATCTTTACCTGAGTTCCGCGCCCACCCGCTACAAGGGCGAGGACGTGTTGTTCTGCGCCTTCAGCGACATCAGTGCGCGCAAGCAGGTGGAAGCCGCGCTGGAAGAAGCACGGCAGATGGCCGATGCCGCCAACGAAGCCAAGACCCTGTTCCTCGCCACCATGAGCCATGAAATTCGCACCCCGCTGTATGGCGTGCTGGGCACCCTGGAGCTGCTCGCGCGCACCCAACTGGATACCCAGCAGCGCGATTACCTGCGTGCCATCGAGTGTTCTTCCTCGACCCTGTTGCAGTTGATCTGCGATGTGCTGGACGTGTCCAAGATCGAGGCCGGGCAACTGGCCCTGGAGCTCAATGAGTTCTCGCCGCTGGACCTGGTCCACGAGCTGATCCAGGGCTATTCCGCGGCGGCGTCGAACAAGGGCCTGCTGCTGTATTCCTGCGTGGACCCGCAAATCCCCGAGCGACTGATCGGCGACGTCACCCGGATCCGGCAGATCCTCAGCAACCTGCTCAACAACGCGGTGAAGTTCACCGACCTGGGGCGCATCGTGCTGCGGGTCAACCTGTTGAGCCGCGATGGCGAGCGCTCCAGCATCCTGTGGCAGGTCTCCGACACCGGCAAAGGCATTGCCCAGGATCATCAGCCGTTGATCTTCGAACCCTTCTATCAAACCGGCGGCAACGCCAACGTGGTGGCGGGCACCGGCCTGGGCCTGCCAATCTGTCAGCGTCTCACGCAATTGATGAACGGCAGCCTGCGCATGGTCAGCGAACTGGGGCTGGGCAGCAGCTTCTCCCTCACCCTGCCCCTGGAAGCGGCGATCGATGGGCCGGTCACCCTGCCCGCCACGCAGCTGCTGCCGGAAACCATCTATGTGATGTCCAGCGTCCGCGAGCTGGCGGAATCCATCGGCGGCTGGCTGCGCCAATGGGGCGCGCGGGTGCAACTCTGCCATCCCTCGAAGATCGCGCCGACCAGCGATTGCCTGCTGGTCGAGGTTCACCCCGGCGAACTGGAACAACGCCTGCAGCCCGACTGGCCAGGTCCGCTGATCCTCGCCACCGGGACCGGCAATAACCAACCGCAGGTTCGTGCCGGATGCTGGCACGTGAACCTGAACCACCTGCGTTCCATTCATCAGGCGGTCAGCCAGGCCCAGGGGCTGTGGGTGGCCAAGGCCGAGAATCACAACGAACACTGGACGTTGAAGCAACTGAACCTGAACGTGCTGGTGGCCGAAGACAACGTCATCAACCAGCTGATCCTCAGGGATCAGCTGGAAGAGCTGGGCTGCAGTGTGGAGCTTGCGTCAAACGGCGAGGAAGCCCTGTCGATGTGGGACCCCGAGCGGTTCGATCTGGTCCTCACCGACGTCAACATGCCCATGATGAATGGCTATGAACTGGCCAAGGAGTTGCGACGCCGTGGCTGTACGGTCCCGATCATCGGTGCCACGGCCAACGCGATGCGTGGAGAAGAAGAGCAATGTCTGGCGGCCGGAATGAACCATTGCCTGGTCAAACCTTTTGCATTACGCGCCCTGTTCAATTACCTAGCGCCCTATGAAAGAGCGAAGAATGAAGCCCTGTAGCATATTGATCGTTGAAGACCATCCCTTCCAGCACATGTACCTGCAGCATCTGTTCGGTGAGCTGGGCCCCTACTACCTGGAAGGCGCACGGGATGGCGAAGAGGCGCTGGAACGCTTGAAATGGCGCAAGTTCGACCTGGTGCTCACCGACCTGTTGATGCCGGGAATGGATGGCGTGCAGTTCATCCAGGGACTGGCGGCCCTGCACTCCAAGCCGGCGCTGGCGATCATGAGCTCGGCTTCGCGGCGCATGCTGATGAGTGCCAGCCTGGTTGCCAAGAACCTCGGGGTGAAAGTCATCGGCCTGATCTCGAAACCGGTGAACCTTGCCGCCTTGCAGACCCTGACCACGCAATTGAGCATTTCGCAGCCGAGCTCGCCGCGCCCCTTGCCCGCCTCCATGCTCAGTCGGAGCGCGCTGGTCCAGGCCATCGAGCAAGAGCAGTTCGAAGCCTGGTTCCAACCCAAGAAATCACTGTTCAACGGCCGCATCGTCGCCGCCGAAGCCCTGGTCCGCTGGATGCATCCGACACAGGGCATGCTGCTCCCCGACACCTTCCTGCCCGCCCTCAAGTCCTTCGATCTCGAGGAGGACCTGCTGTGGCTGGTCCTGCGCCAGGCGATCCAGGCCCAGGCACGCTGGCGCCAGCAGGACTACGACATTCCGGTGTCGATCAATCTGCCGACCCATCTGCTCAACAGCCACGACCTGGCGGACCGCCTGTTCGACTTTGTCATGGAACACCAGGGAGTACCGGGGCAGATCTGTTTCGAACTCATGGAATGTTCGGTGCCCCAGGACATCAGTAACTTCTATGCCGGTGCCTGCCGCTTGCGCATCAAGGGCTTCGGCCTGTCCCAGGACGACTTCGGCAAGGGCTACAGCTCGTACATGAACCTGGTTTCCACTCCGTTCACCGAACTGAAGATCGATCGCGCCCTGGTCCAGGGATGCCACGCCAGCGAAGAACTGACCAAGGCCCTGACCAGCATCATTGCCCTGGGTCGCCAGCTGGGCCTGACCGTGGTGGCCGAAGGCGTGGAAAGCGCCGAGGAGCTGGCGCTGCTGCGCAAGATCGACTGTAGCCAGGTGCAGGGTTTCCTGATCTCTCGCGCAGTCCCCTCCGAGCAGTTTCAACAGTTGCTGGTGAACGACGGTCCAGCCGCCAGTTATTGAACCGAGGACATCCACCCTTCAGGATTACATGCCCCACATCACTGACAAGTCGTTGTTTAAAGGTAAAATCCTCAAGGCTTCGACTTTTTCATGCTTTTTTGGATACCAGTGATGAACCACCAGGACACGCTCATCGAGAATCTGAAACGATACTCGACTCGCCTGAACAAGGGATTGTTGATTTTTCTCGGCTTGACCCTGTTGTTGATCGCCATCAGTTACTGGTCGTCGCACAAACTGCTCGAAGAACAACACGGCAGGTTCAAAGCGCATTTTGCGCGGATGATGGAAGACATCCGCGAACATGAAGACTTCCTCCGGGGCGTGGCCGTACAAAGTAGCAAGATCCCCCTTCACGCCAACGATTCGGTTTCATACCTGAAAAGCGCCTTGCCCGAAGAGGGGCCGCACAACTACCTGGGCCAGGAATTTGCCTTTTCCACGCCCTTCAGCCTCTCTGTCGATCACCAGGGCGTCGAGCCTGACACCTTGGCCAGGCTGGCCGACCTGGGAGAGCACCTGACCGACTATTACAGCGCCTTCTGGTCCACTTCCCATTACCAGTCACCGCCGTTTTTCCTGTTCGATGCCGAGGGCAACTTCAATATCGGCATTCCGGCCGCCGGGCATTCACGCGACCCGCTCTGGAAAAACGACACCCCCAACAAGACCCTCGTCCTGCAAACGCTCAAGCATCTGCTGGCGAAAGATTCGGCACGGGCCGATGGCGCGGTCGATTGGGAGCCCCTCGTCCCCCATCAGGCCAATGAGGCCCCCGTCCGGCTGCTGGCTTATGTCAGCACCCATCTCGGGCCGCAATGGTCACGAGTCCAGGACAGCGGTAACCAGATCGGCGTCGCGTCGCTGTTCAGCATGGATCTGGTCAATGACATCAAGCGACTCATGCCGTGGTCGACCTATGACCATGTCGCCCTGGTCGCCCCCTCCGGAAAGGTGCTCAGCGGTTCGCTGCAACCGGGCGTCGTGCTGCATGACGGGCTGAACATCACCAGCGACGGCATGGTCTTCAAAGTCTCGAGCCATTCCGCCGAGCCCTGGACCGCTCTCTATACCATCGGTTTCAAGAGCTACTTCAACTACACCCTGTGGCCCTTGCCGGTCTTGCTGGCCCTGCTGATCGGCGGCATTGGCTGTGGCTGGCTGGTCAGTCGCCGGTATCAGTCACGTATCGTCAAACCGGTCTACGAGGCTTACCAACGCACCGCCGAGAGCGAGGCCTTCAGCCGGGCCGTGATCGATTGCGCACCCACCGGCCTGTGCGTGGTGCGTCGCTCGGACTTCAAGGTCCTGCTGGAAAACCGCAAAGCCCAGCAATGGCAAGGCAGCACAAAACTGCGGATGGCCCTGGAGAGCCGGCAGGACCTGTGCGTCGCCGGTGAAACCCGGCTGGACATCGACGGTACTCACCTGCAGGTAGGGTTCGTGCCCACCCGTTACCAGGGCGAGGACGCCTTGCTCTGTGCCTTCCACGACGTGACCAGCCATATCGAGGGCGCGGCCATGCTGGAGCAGGCGCGACGCTCCGCCGATGCGGCGAGCGAAGCCAAGACGCTGTTCCTCGCCACCATGAGCCACGAAATACGCACCCCGCTCTATGGCGTACTGGGCACCCTGGAACTGCTCGGGCTGACGCGCCTGGATGCCCGCCAGCGCGAGCACCTGCAAACCATCCAGCGCTCGTCCAGCACCCTGTTCCAATTGATCAGCGATGTCCTGGACATTTCCAAGATCGAATCCGGGCAGATGGCGATCGAGTCCCAGGCGTTCTGCCCGCTGCAGATGATCGAGGACACGCTGCACGCCTACAGCGTCTTCGCCGAAAACAAAGGCCTGCTGCTGTACGCCTGCGTCGATGCGGCGTTGCCCGACCAGTTGCTGGGCGACCCGGTACGGATCCGGCAGATCCTCAGCAACCTGCTCAGCAACGCCATCAAGTTCACCGACACCGGGCGCGTGGTATTGCGCGTCAAGCTCCTGCACTGCGTGGATGGCCAGGCCAGCCTGGAGTGGCAGGTCACCGACTCCGGCATCGGCATTTCACCGGCGCAACAGGAACGCCTGTTCGACACCTTCTACCAGGTACGCGACGCCTCCAGCGAGGCCGGAGCCGGACTCGGCCTGGCGATATGCCGCTGGTTGACGGAAATGATGGGCGGCCAGATACGCGTGGTCAGCGAGCCCGGCCTGGGCAGCAGCTTCTCGCTCCGCCTGGGGCTGAAGGTCATGCCCGGCGCTCTGGAAGGTTGCGCGGACATCCTGCCGAGCACCCAGGCGGTGTATGTGCGGGCTCCCGCCGTGGAGCTGGCGCAGAGCACCAGTGACTGGCTGAATCGCCTCGGCGTGGTCGCCAAGCCATTGCCGGCCTTTGTCGAAGAGTCGCGCCAGGCCAACCTGCTGGTCGATGTCCTGCCCTCCGACGCCCTACCCGCCTGGGCCGGACCACGGGTCCTGTGCGTCAGCGGCGAACACCCGGCACCGCCACCGCGAGGTTGCACCGTGGATGCCCATGATGTGCGGGCCATCGCCAGGGCCGTGTCCCTGACCCTGCACGGGAAAACCATCGCGCCCGCCGCTCCCGAATGCGACCTGAGCAACAGGCTCGGCCTGCATATCCTGGTGGCCGAGGACAACGCGATCAATCAGGCGATCATCAAGGAACAGCTCGAAGCCCTGGGCTGCACGGTGACAGCCGCCTCCAATGGCGAAGAAGCCTTGCAGCTCTGGCAGCCGCAGGTGTTCGACCTGGTGCTGACCGATGTGAACATGCCGCTGCTCAACGGCTATGAACTGACCCGCGCCCTGCGTGAGCGTGACCGGGAGACTCCAATCGTCGGGGTCACGGCCAATGCCATGCGCGAAGAAGGCGCCCGCTGCATGGCTGTCGGCATGAATGCCTGGCTGGTCAAACCCTTGAGCCTGCAGACTCTGCACCACTACCTGTCGAATCTCTGCGCGAATGCGCCTGCCCAGGAACCGCAACCGATGATCGATGCAACGCCTTCCCCCGCGACCGGCGACACAATGATCGAGCTGTCCCCAAAAATGCGTGAGCTGTTCATTACCACCATGCGCCAGGATGTCCAGAGCGTGACCGACGCCCTCGACGCCCAGGATGCCAAGCGGCTCGCCGAACGGCTGCACAGCGCCGCCGGAGCGCTGGGTGCCGTGCAGCTGAGCGGGCTGGCGAAAAACTGCGCCGAACTGGAGTCCCGGATACTGCAAAGCGCGATCACCTCTTCCGTGACCCTTGAGGTGAAAAGCCTGATACAAAGCTTGACGGATATTCTTAATGCACTTGAATGAGACGCGACAAGATTTGATGAGCGCAATCCTTTACTCTTTCTCCTTACCAACCGGCGTATTACGAGTGGCTAGTCATGGAAAAATTTAAAGTAGTCATCGCCGACGATCATCCGATTGTTCTGCTCGGCGTTCGCGAGTTGATGGAACGGGAAAGCAACTTTGAAATAGTCGGTGAAGCCATCAGCTCACAGGGCTTGATCGAGATTCTCGAACAACAGCCGGTCGATATCGTCATTACCGACTACAACATGCCCGGGGACTCTCCCTACGGCGACGGCCTCAAGCTGGTCGAGTACCTGAAGCGCCACTTCCCGCGCCTGCAGATCCTGATCCTGACCATGATCTCCAACCAGTTGATCCTCACGCGCCTGCATGAACTGGGGGTGGTCGGGGTGATCCAGAAAAGCCAGCTGCACAATGAAATCCAGGTGGCGCTCAAGACCATTGTCGAAAGAGGCTCTTATCAGAGTCTGGAACCTGCGCCGAGCTCGGTCATCGAATCCAACGCCAGCATCGACGACCGGATCTCCATGCTCTCGCCCAAGGAGTTTGAAATCCTGCGGCTGTTCGTTTCCGGCAAGAGCGTCAGTGACATTGCCCGCAGCCAGAACCGCAGTTCGAAGACCATCAGCGCGCAGAAAATCTCCGCCATGCGCAAGCTGGAAGTCGAGAGCGACCAGGACCTGCTGACGTACTGCATCGGGCGCAACATCTTCAACTGACCCCCTCTTACCCAGCGAAGACAGAAGGCCCGGACGACGATGACCTGCGACGACCAGTTCGACCTGCAACAGCTTCAAGGTGCCTGGGAACAGGTGGAATACGAGGACAACGGGGTCAGCAACCCGCCTGACGAACATGGCGCCCCGGGAGCTCTTACCCTGATCCAGGGGCAAGGGTTCCGCGTCGTGACGCTCGAAGGCGAGCTGTTGCTCGCGGGCAGTTTTACCCTCGATACCCGGACCACGCCGAAATCCATTACCTGGGTCGACTCCATGGGCGCCGACACCGGCAAGCACTTGCCTGCCAGCTATCGACTGGACGGCGATGACTTCGTCTTCATCGCCGCGGATGAGGGCCAACCCAGGCCCACCGAGTTTAGCACCGGGCCAGGTGAAACCCTGCGCCGGTTCATCCGCGTCTCACAGGATGGAACAGGCCTCGGCAGCCGCTGAGGTTCACTCATTGGCCGGCATGCCGTCAGGCCCTGGCCCGCTGTATTTCCCGCCCCGCCAACTCGCCAATGGCCAGCAACGCTGCGCAATCCGCACCATCCTGGGCCTGTACCGACATGCCTTGAATGATCGCCCCGATATACCGGGCCAGCGCCGCTGCCTGGGTATCGGCGCGCAGTTGCCCGTTGGCGATGCCTTGCTCGATATGCGCTTCAAAGGCCTTGAGGGTGTTGGCCCTCAGGGCGCTGACGAACTCCCGCAGCGCATCGTTTTCCACCGCGCAGGTCAGGGTCGCGGTGGAAATCATGCAGCCCCGCGGCCGCCCGGGCAGGCTGTATTCATGGGCCGCCTCGCGCAGCAGGCGGAGGAAACCGTCCACCACATCCGCCTCTTCGCGCAGTGCCCGCTCGGCAAAGGCGCCAGTGCTGCGCTGGTAATGCGCCAGCGCCTGCTGGTAAAGCTCGGCCTTGGACCTGAACGCGGCATACAGGCTTTGCACGGTGATGCCCATGGCCGCCGACAACTCCGGCATCGAGGCGCCTTCATAGCCCAGGCGCCAGAACACCTCTGCCGCAAGGCTCAGGACCTGGTCGCGATCAAAGGCAATCGGCCGTCCACGACGGCGCACCACGGCAGCAGGATTATTTATCATAGTGATCACTATTGAAATTAGAACGAATGCCGGTTAATCATAGCGGACATTGTGATTATAGAGGCTCTCCCCATGGATCGACCCCATAAAGGCCTGCTCGCCCTGGCAGCCACCCTCGGCGCTTCGCTGGCCAGCGCCGCCACGCCGGACGAGGAGCTCGGCAGGCGCATGGACACGGCCATCGAACGCGCCATCGGCGAACAGCGGATCGTCGGCACCGTGGTGGTGGTGATGCGCGACGGCCAGGTGGTGTACCAGCGCGCCGCCGGTTTCGCCGATCGGGAGGCGGCCCGGCCCATGACCGGCGACACCATCCTGCGCCTGGCCTCTATCACCAAGCCCATGGTGTCCATGGTCGCCATGCGCCTGGTGGAACAGGGCACGCTGTCCCTGGACGATACGGTCAGCCAATGGCTGGCGGATTTCCGCCCAAGGCTGGCCGATGGCACCCGCCCGCCGATCACCGTCAAGCAATTGCTCACCCACACCGCCGGCCTGAGCTATGGCTTTCTCGAGGCCGAGCATGGGGCGTATCGCACGGCCGGGGTGTCGGATGGCCTGGCCGAGCCGGGCATGAGCCTGGAAGACAACCTCAAACGCATTGCCAGCGTGCCCTTGAGTTATCCGCCGGGTACGCAGTGGCGCTATTCCATGGCCATCGACGTGCTCGGCGCCGTGCTGGAAAAGGCCAGCGGCAAAAGCCTGCCAGCCCTGACCGAGGAACTGGTCACCCAGCCTTTGCACATGAACGACACCGCGTTCTCGGTCAAGGACCCTGCCCGCCTCGGCGCGGTTTACCGCGATGATCGTCCGCGGCCGAGCCGGATGCAGGACGAGGCGACGATCCGGGTCGGCGAAAGCACCACGCTGTTCTCCCTCAAGCGGATCTTCGACCCGCGCGCCTACTCTTCCGGTGGCGCCGGCATGGCCGGTACCGCCATGGACGTGGCGCGTTTTCTCGACACCTTGCGCCAGGGTGGCGGCCCGCTGCTTTCCGCCCGCAGCGTTCAGGCGATGATGACCGACCAGGTCGGCGCCCAGGCGCAGACCCAGGGGCCGGGCTGGGGCTTCGGCTACGGCTGGGCGGTGCTGGACGATCCGGCCCTGGCCGGTACCCCACAATCCCGGGGCACCCTGCAATGGGGCGGTGCCTACGGCCACAGCTGGTTTGTCGACCCACAGGCCAGGCTAACGGTGGTGGCGCTGACCAACACCGCCTTCGAGGGCATGTCGGGAGCTTTCACCCGGGAGATCCGCGACGCCGCCTACCCGGCGCCCTGAAGCACCTCGTCGCCCGGAGCGTCGAGCGCCCACCAGCCCGGCAGCAATTGCCGGACCCGGGGCTCGGCGAACCGGTCGTCGATCAGCATCACCACGCCGCGGTCCTGCTGGCTGCGAATCACCCGGCCCGCGGCCTGCACCACCTTCTGCAGGCCGGGGTACAGGTAGGTGTAGTCGTAACCGGCACCGAAAATCGCCGCCATGCGCTGTTTCATCTGCTCGTTCACCGGGTTCAGCTGGGCCAGGCCGAGGGTGGCGATAAAGGCGC
>NZ_JACNDE010000034.1:0-74415 GCF_017351415.1 Pseudomonas sp. FW305-25
GCAACACCTTCGAATTTCCCCCGCTGGAAAAGGCCCTGCGCACCCCCAACGGCCTGTTGGCCGCCGGCGGCGACCTGTCGGCCGACCGGCTGATCCAGGCCTATCGCCACGGCTGCTTTCCCTGGTTTTCCGAAGGCCAGCCCATCCTCTGGTGGTCACCCGACCCACGCACAGTGTTATTTCCAGACGAACTGCATGTATCCCGCAGCCTGGGCAAGCTGCTGCGCCAGCAACGCTACCAGGTCACCTTCGATCAGGATTTTGCCGCGGTCATCAGCGCCTGCGCGGCGCCACGCCCTTATGCCGACGGCACCTGGATCACCGAATCGATGCAGGATGCCTACCTTGAACTGCACAAGCGCGGTTATGCCCATTCGGTCGAAGTCTGGGATCAGGGTTTGCTGGTGGGCGGGCTGTATGGGCTAGCAATGGGCCAGCTGTTTTTTGGCGAATCGATGTTCAGTCGGGCCGACAATGCGTCGAAATTCGGCTTCGTCACGCTGGTCCAACATTTACGGGCATGGGGCTTCGCCCTGATCGACTGCCAGATGCCCACCGACCACTTGCACAGCCTGGGCGCCCGCGCCATCCCCCGCCAGGAGTTCGCCGGCTATCTGCGGCGCCATCTGGACCAGCCCAGCCGCGCCATATGGGTTTCCTAGGCGGGTTTTGCCGGTGTGGCTTACACTTAATTCAAAGCTAATCCCGAGGGTTGATTCATGACCGAGTTGGCGCGTTTGAAGTTTTATGCCACTCAGCCCCACTCTTGCAGCTACCTGCCCGAAGAACAGGCGACCACGCTGTTCCTCGATCCTAGTCAGCCCATGGATGTGCATGTCTACGCAGATCTGTCGGAAATGGGCTTTCGCCGCAGTGGCGACCACCTGTACCGGCCGCATTGCCAGAACTGCAATGCCTGTGTTCCGGCACGCATTCCTGCCGCGCAGTTTGTACCCAATCGTCAGCAAAAACGTATTCTCAAACGCAATGCCGACCTGAAAGTCCAGCCTGCCAAACCGGGGTTCAGCGAAGAGTATTTCGACCTTTACCAGCGTTATATCGAGCAACGCCACGCCGATGGCGACATGTACCCACCCAGCCGCGATCAGTTCTCGACCTTTCTGGTTCGCGATCTGCCCTTCTCCAGATTCTACGAGTTCCGCCTCGATGGGCGCCTGCTCGCCGTGGCCGTCACCGATCTGCTGCCCAATGGCCTTTCCGCGGTCTACACCTTCTACGAACCCGATGAAGAGCGCCGCAGCCTCGGCCGCTACGCCATTCTGTGGCAGATCGGCGAAGCCTTGCGCCTGGGTCTGGACGCGGTCTACCTCGGATACTGGATCAAGAACTGCAAAAAGATGAACTACAAGACCCAATATCGGCCCATTGAGCTGCTGATTAACCAGAGATGGGTCATCCTGAACTAGAAGCCCTTGGCTTGAACCCCACTTTTCGGGCACAATGCACGCCGCTTTTGCCTGGCGCAGTTGCACCGGGCCATTCATTGGACACCGAGGGCTTTACTGCATGTCGAAAGAAGACAGCTTCGAAATGGAAGGCACTGTCGTCGACACCCTGCCCAACACCATGTTTCGTGTGGAGTTGGAAAATGGGCACGTCGTAACCGCGCATATCTCCGGCAAGATGCGCAAGAACTACATTCGTATTCTTACCGGTGACAAAGTGCGCGTCGAACTGACGCCCTATGACTTGAGCAAAGGGCGCATCACTTACCGCGCTCGCTAAGCAAGTCAATACAAGACGCCCGGCCCATGCCGGGCGTTTTTGTTTACCCGCGATTTACTCTGCCTGCCTACAGAACAGATATAAAAAAGGCGCCTTGCGGCGCCTTTTTTTATTGCAGCTGGTCAGGCCATTTCTGCAGTGGTCTCGAACTCGAAGGTCAGCTCGCCATCCTTGATGTCGATGTGCACCACACCGCCATGCTCGGCCAGTTCGCCAAAGAGTATCTCCTCCGCCAGCGGACGCTTGATCTTGTCCTGGATCAGGCGTGCCATAGGACGAGCACCCATGGTCACATCGTAACCACCAGCCGCCAGCCAGCTGCGGGCCGCATCGGTGACTTCCAGCTGAACGCGCTTGTCCTCCAGCTGCGCCTGCAGTTCGGTAAGGAACTTGTCCACCACGCTCTTGATGACCTCATGACTGAGGCGACCAAACTGGATAATGGTGTCCAGACGGTTACGGAATTCCGGCGTGAAGCTCTTCTTGATCACTTCCATGGCATCGGAAGAGTGATCCTGATGAGTGAACCCGATGGAAGCCCGCGCCGCGGTCTCGGCACCTGCGTTGGTGGTCATGATCACGATCACGTTGCGGAAATCCGCCTTGCGCCCGTTGTTATCGGTCAAGGTGCCGTGGTCCATCACCTGCAGCAGCAGGTTGAAGACTTCCGGGTGGGCCTTTTCGATTTCATCGAGCAGCAATACGCAGTGAGGCTGCTTGGTAATCGCTTCGGTCAGCAAACCGCCCTGGTCGAAACCGACATAACCCGGAGGCGCACCGATCAGACGCGACACGGTGTGACGCTCCATGTACTCGGACATGTCGAAACGCACCAGTTCGATACCCAGCGCCTTGGCCAACTGCCGTGCAGCCTCGGTCTTACCGACACCGGTAGGCCCGGCGAACAGGAACGAACCGACGGGCTTGTCCGGCGACTTCAGGCCGGCACGGGACAGCTTGATCGCGGTCGACAGCGAGTCGATCGCTGCATCCTGGCCGAACACCGTCAGCTTCAGGTCGCGCTCGAGGTTACGCAGCAGCTCCTTGTCGGAACTGGTGACGTGTTTCGGCGGAATCCGCGCGATTTTCGCCACGATATCCTCGACCTGAGCGACCTCTATGCGTTTTACGCGCTTGTCGACAGGCTGCAGACGCTGATAGGCGCCCGCCTCGTCGATCACGTCGATCGCCTTGTCGGGCATATGCCGGTCATTGATATAACGCGACGCCAGTTCGGCGGCGGCGCGCAATGCCTCATCGCTGTACTCGATGCTGTGGTGCAGCTCGAAACGCCCCTTGAGGCCGCGCAGAATACCGATGGTGTCCTCTACCGAAGGCTCGGACACATCGACCTTCTGGAAACGGCGAGCCAAGGCCCGGTCCTTCTCGAAAATTCCACGGAACTCCTGGAAGGTGGTCGAACCGATGCAACGGATGTCGCCCGAGGAAAGCAGCGGCTTGAGCAGGTTCGAGGCATCCATCACCCCACCGGACGCCGCCCCGGCGCCAATGATGGTATGAATCTCGTCGATGAACAGGATCGCCTGCGGACGTTTCTTCAACTCGCCCAGCAACGCCTTGAAACGCTTCTCGAAATCGCCGCGGTATTTGGTACCTGCCAGCAACGCGCCGAGATCCAGGGAGTACACCACGCTGCTGGCCAACAGGTCAGGCACCTGACTGTCGACGATGCGCTTGGCCAGACCTTCGGCGATGGCCGTTTTACCGACCCCGGCCTCGCCCACCAGCAGCGGGTTGTTCTTGCGCCGACGCGCAAGAATCTGCGCCACACGCTCGACTTCCTGCTCACGACCGACCAACGGGTCGATACGCCCCTGGCGCGCCAGCTCATTGAGATTGCTGGCATAAGCATCCAGCGGATTACCTGAAGAGGAAGACTCACCGCCTTCATCGTCCTGCATATCCTGCTCACCTTCGGAATGATCGCCATGCCCCGGCACTTTGGAGATGCCATGGGCGATGTAGTTGACGACATCGATGCGGGCAACGCTCTGCTGTTTCAGCAGGAACACCGCCTGACTCTCTTGCTCACTGAAGATCGCAACCAGCACATTGGCGCCGGTCACTTCGCGCTTGCCCGAGCTCTGCACATGAAAGACAGCACGTTGCAGCACACGCTGGAAGCCCAGGGTTGGCTGGGTTTCACGATCCTCGTCGTGCACAGGAATCAGCGGCGTGGTGGAGTCGATGAACTCCTGCAGGTCGTGCTTGAGTTTGTCGAGGTTTGCTCCGCAGGCACGCAAAACGGTGGCGGCGGCCTCATTATCCAAAAGAGCCAACAAGAGGTGCTCGACGGTCATGAACTCATGACGCTTCGAACGAGCCTCTTTGAAGGCGAGATTGAGGGTGACTTCGAGCTCGCGGTTTAACATAGCTTCACCTCATACCCAAGTGGTCGGCGTTAACCGTCCTTCTCGATTTCACAGAGTAGCGGATGCTGGCTTTCCCTGGCGTACTGGTTGACCTGCATGGCCTTGGTCTCGGCGATGTCGCGGGTAAACAATCCACATACTGCCCGTCCTTCTGTGTGAACGGCCAGCATTACCTTGGTCGCCAGCTCGCGATTCAGGTTAAAAAACACCTCGAGCACTTCGACGACGAAATCCATCGGTGTGTAGTCATCATTGAACAAAACCACCTTGTACATCGGCGGAGCCTGCAACGTCGGCTTAGCTTCCTGTACAGCCAAGCCAGCGGAATCGTCGTCTTGGAAATCCGGGCGATCCTGATTGAATGTTAGTCGAATCTGGCTGATTGCATGCATGGAAAGAAAGGTTCGTTAGTTGAGCAAATACAGTGGTGGGGGCACTCCAGGGGGATTTCAACTCCGACCGCCGGGTCACCTTGACTATCGGCAAAACGGTGTTACAACCAATAGAGCCCACATTGGGTAATAAAGGTCCGTACCGTCAATCCTATATTTTCGGATTCCGGTACGGATGAACTGGATGATACTCCAGTGATGGAGTCTGTTGCAGAGGGATATGAGCATGGCAAGCGGCAAGGTCAAGTGGTTCAACAACGCCAAGGGTTATGGCTTCATTAATGAGGAGGGTAAAAGCGACGACCTTTTCGCCCACTACTCGGCCATCGAGATGGAAGGCTACAAAACCTTGAAAGCCGGCCAGGCCGTGAGCTTTGAGATCACTCAAGGACCCAAGGGCCTGCACGCCGTGAAAATCCAATCCATCAAGACCCAGAACACCCCCGCCGCAGCCCCCTCCTACCAGGAAACGGCCCTGAGCTGAAAATCTTCAGCATCCAGTCATAAAAAACAGTCATAAAAAAACGGCCGGCTCAATCGATTGAGCCGGCCGTTTCATTTGGAGCGTGTCAATTTACATGTGAGAGATCAGCGCATCGCCGAACGCCGAAGACGACAACAGCGTGGCGCCTTCCATCAGGCGCTCGAAGTCGTAGGTCACGGTCTTGGCACCAATGGCGCCGTTGGTGCCCTTGATGATCAGGTCGGCCGCTTCGGTCCAGCCCATGTGACGCAGCATCATTTCCGCGGACAGGATCAGCGAACCCGGGTTCACCTGGTCCTTACCCGCGTACTTCGGCGCCGTACCGTGGGTCGCCTCGAACATGGCCACGGTGTCGGACAGGTTGGCGCCCGGAGCGATGCCGATCCCGCCCACTTCAGCCGCCAGTGCGTCGGACAGGTAGTCACCGTTCAGGTTGAGGGTCGCGATCACGTCATATTCGGCCGGACGCAGCAGGATCTGCTGGAGCATCGCATCGGCGATGGCGTCCTTGACGATCACGTTCTTGCCGGTTTTCGGATTCTTGAACTGCATCCACGGGCCGCCATCGAGCAGCGTCGCGCCAAATTCTTCCGCCGCCACCTCATAGGCCCACTCCTTGAAGGCACCTTCGGTGAACTTCATGATGTTGCCTTTATGCACGATGGTCAGCGAATCGCGGTCGTTGTCGACCACATATTGCAGCGCTTTGCGCGCCAGACGCTTGGTGCCCTGCAGGGAAACCGGCTTGACGCCGATACCGCAGTTTTCGTCGAAACGGATCTTGGTGACGCCCATTTCTTCTTTGAGGAACTTGATGACCTTGGTGGCTTCGGCGGAGCCGGCCTTCCATTCGATACCGGCGTAAATGTCTTCCGAGTTCTCACGAAAAATGGTCATGTCGACATCGCCAGGCTTCTTCACCGGGCTCGGCACGCCTTCGAACCAGCGCACCGGGCGCAGGCACACATACAGGTCAAGCTGCTGACGCAGGGCTACGTTCAGGGAACGGATACCACCACCTACCGGAGTGGTCAGCGGGCCCTTGATGGAAACCACGTAATCCTTGACTGCGTCCAGGGTTTCCTGAGGGAGCCAGGTGTCCTGGTCGTACACTTGAGTTGCTTTCTCGCCGGCATAGACTTCCATCCAGGAGATTTTGCGCTCGCCGCCGTAGGCCTTCTTAACAGCAGCATCGACAACCTTGATCATGACCGGGCTGATATCAACGCCAATACCATCGCCTTCAATGAAAGGGATAATCGGGTTGTTAGGAACATTGAGAGAATGGTCTGCGTTGACGGTGATTTTGTCGCCGACTGCTGGAACCTGAATCTTCTTGTATCCCATGCTGAACTCCGTTGTGTGGATTGAACATCTGGCTGCGTTCGAGCGTACCCCAGTTGAATCTGGACGGGAACCTCATGTTCCGCTCATATGCCGTGAAGGCTGCGCAGTTCGTGGCCTACAAGCCTGAAAGCAAAGGGAAAAGCGCCAAACTTGAGCACTGTGGAGGACTCTACGCCGCCACCCCGCCTGCGACCTTTAGACCAATGGACGAGATCGGTTGCATATGAACCGTCGGCGTTTTGCCAGCTACCTATGTATAATGCCGCCGCTGACCACAGAGTCACGACGGCTGAGCGCTCTGCTACTGGAAAAAAGGAGCCGAGACTTTCCGCCCAAAGCCGGGTTGTTACCGCAGCCCACCCGCTTGACGCTCGACTGATGCACCCAACATCACCGCGAAGAAACCTCGACATTCGGTTCACGGATGACTTTGAACGAACGCGCTTACCCGGCGCCCCCTCGAGTTTCTGCGCACGCTTTAGCAAAGAAGAGAGTTAATCCGAATATGCCCACCCGCTCGAAGATCATCTATACCTTCACCGACGAAGCCCCCGCCCTCGCCACCTACTCGCTGCTCCCTATCGTCGAAGCCTTCACCGCTTCCGCTGATATTGCCGTGGAAACCCGCGACATCTCTCTCGCAGGGCGTATTCTTGCCAGCTTCCCGGAGCTGCTGGGCGACAAAGCCGTACCGGACCACCTGGCCGAGCTGGGCGACCTGGCCGTAACGCCTGAAGCCAACATCATCAAGCTGCCGAACATCAGCGCTTCGGCACCGCAGCTTCAGGCCGCGATCAAAGAGCTGCAAGCCAAGGGCTACGCCCTGCCGGACTACCCGGAAACCGTGACCAGCGACGCCGATAAAGACACCAAGGCGCGCTACGACAAGGTCAAGGGCAGCGCCGTGAACCCGGTCCTGCGTGAAGGCAACTCCGACCGCCGCGCTCCGCTTTCGGTCAAGAACTACGCGCGCAAGCACCCACACAAAATGGGCGCCTGGGCCAAAGACTCCAAGTCCCACGTCGCTCACATGAGCCAGGGCGATTTCTACGGCAGCGAAAAAGCCGCCCTGATCGACGCCCAGGACACTGTGAAGATCGAGCTGATCGCTCAAGACGGTAACGCTACCGTCCTGAAGGAAAAAACCACCGTACAAGCCGGCGAGATCCTCGATTGCGCAGTCATGAGCAAGAAGGCCCTGCGGGCTTTCGTTGCCGCCGAGATCGAAGACGCCAAGAAGCAAGGCGTACTGCTGTCGGTGCACCTGAAAGCCACCATGATGAAGGTTTCCGACCCGATCATGTTCGGCCAGATCGTTGCCGAGTTCTATCAGGACGCCCTGAGCAAGCACGCCGACGTGCTGAGCCAGATCGGCTTCAACCTGAACAACGGCATCGGCGACCTGTACGCCCGCATCAAGGCCCTGCCCGCGGAGCAGCAAGCGCAGATCGAAGCCGACATCCAGGCTGTCTACGCTGTGCGCCCTGCCCTGGCCATGGTCAACTCCGACAAAGGCATCACCAACCTGCACGTGCCGAGCGACGTGATCGTCGACGCCTCGATGCCAGCCATGATCCGTGACTCCGGCAAAATGTGGGGCACCGACGGCCAGTTGCACGACACCAAGGCGCTGATCCCGGATCGCTGCTACGCCACCATCTACCAGGCCGTGATCGAAGACTGCAAGGCCAACGGCGCCTTCGACCCGACCACCATGGGCAGCGTGCCGAACGTTGGCCTGATGGCGAAGAAAGCCGAAGAGTACGGCTCCCACGACAAGACCTTCCAGATCAAGGCTGACGGCGTCGTTCGCGTTACCGACAGCAAGGGCAACCTGCTGCTGGAACAGGCCGTCGAAGCCGGCGACATCTTCCGCATGTGCCAGACCAAGGACGCGCCGATCCAGGACTGGGTCAAACTGGCCGTCAACCGCGCTCGCGCCAGCAGCACGCCAGCGATTTTCTGGCTGGATCCGATGCGTGCCCACGACGGCGTGATGATCGAGAAGGTCCAGGCTTACCTGAAGGATCACGACACCGCCGGCCTGGACATCCGCGTGATGTCGCCAGTCGATGCCATGAAGTTCACCCTGGCCCGCACCCGCGAAGGCAAGGACACCATCTCCGTCACCGGCAACGTGCTGCGCGACTACCTGACCGACCTGTTCCCGATCATGGAACTGGGCACCAGCGCCAAGATGCTGTCGATCGTGCCGCTGATGAACGGTGGCGGCCTGTTCGAAACCGGCGCCGGCGGTTCGGCTCCGAAGCACGTACAACAGCTGCTGGAAGAGAACTTCCTGCGCTGGGATTCCCTGGGTGAGTTCCTGGCCTTGGCCGCTTCCCTGGAGCACTTGGGCAACACTTACAACAACCCGAAAGCACTGGTACTGGCCAAGACCCTCGACCAGGCAACCGGTCAATTCCTGGACAACAACAAGTCGCCATCGCGCAAAGTCGGCAACATCGACAACCGCGGCAGCCACTTCTACCTGGCGCTGTACTGGGCCCAGGCCCTGGCCGCCCAGACTGAAGATACCGCCCTGCAAGCGCAGTTCAGCACCCTGGCCAAGACCCTGACCGAGAACGAGGCGACCATCGTCGCCGAACTCAACGGCGTTCAAGGCAAGCCAGTGGACATCGGCGGCTACTACAGCGCCAACCCTGAGCTGGTGAGCAAGGCCATGCGCCCAAGCGCCACCCTCAACGCGGCTATCGCTGCGCTGGCTTAAGCAACACCGCTGTCATACAAACCCCGGCCAGGTGCCGGGGTTTGTGCTTTTTGGACAACACCTGTAGGACTGGCGTTCGCCTTATGATGTCCACCCACTCAAGACGGAGCTTTATATATGGAATGGCAACCCCACATCACCGTCGCCACCATCGTTGAGGATCAGGGGCGCCTCCTGTTCGTCGAGGAGTTCCAGGGCGAGCAGGCGGTGTTCAACCAGCCCGCTGGGCACCTGGACCCGGACGAAAGCCTGCTCCAGGCGGCCATTCGCGAAACCCTGGAAGAAACCGGCTGGGACATCGAGCTGACCGGCGTGGTCGGCATCTACCTGTACACCGCCCCCAGCAATGGCGTGACCTACCAACGCGTCTGCTTTGCCGGCAAACCGCTCAGGCATCACCCCGACTATCAATTGGACGACGGCATCATCGGCCCGCGCTGGCTGAGCCGCGACGAACTGCTGGCCTTGCGCCCGCAATGGCGCAGCGAGCTGATTATCCGCTGTGTCGACGACTATCTGGCCGGCCAACTGCACAGCCTCGAGCTGATCCGTCCGTCGCTTTAACCGCAGTTTTAGCCTTGCAGGCCTCAGCCTGTTAGAATCGCGTCCTTTTTCAAGACACCCGTTGAATTCCTATGCGTGATCCAGCCCCTTCTGACACCCAAAAGAAGCGCGTCATCGTCGGCATGTCCGGCGGCGTGGACTCTTCCGTTTCCGCCCTCCTGCTGATGGAGCAGGGTTACCAGGTGGAAGGCCTGTTCATGAAGAACTGGGAGGAAGACGACGGAACCGAGTACTGCACCGCCATGGACGACCTCGCGGACGCCCAGGCCGTGTGCGACAAGATCGGTATCAAGCTGCACACCGCCAACTTCGCCGCCGAGTACTGGGACAATGTGTTCGAGCACTTCCTGGCCGAATACAAGGCCGGCCGCACGCCGAACCCGGACATCCTGTGCAACCGTGAAATCAAGTTCAAGGCGTTCCTCGACTACGCCATGATGCTCGGCGCCGACCTGATCGCCACCGGCCACTATGTGCGCCGCCGCGACATCGATGGGCGCACCGAACTGCTCAAGGGCCTGGATCCGAACAAGGACCAGAGTTACTTCCTGCACGCCGTCGGCGGCGAACAGATCGCCAAGACCCTGTTTCCGGTTGGCGAGCTGGAAAAGCCCGAAGTCCGCGCGATCGCCGAGAAACACGACCTGGCCACCGCCAAGAAGAAGGACTCCACCGGTATCTGCTTTATCGGTGAACGACGCTTCAGCGACTTCCTCAAGCAATACCTGCCGGCCCAGCCCGGCGAGATCAAGACCACCGAAGGTGAAGTGATCGGCCGCCACCACGGCCTGATGTACCACACCATCGGTCAGCGCCAGGGCCTGGGCATCGGCGGCCTCAAGGACGCCGGCGATGAGCCGTGGTACGTGCTGATCAAGGACCTGGAGCACAACGAGCTGATCGTTGGCCAGGGCAACGATCACCCGTGGTTGTTCTCCCGCGCCCTGCTCGCCTCCGACATCTATTGGGTCAACCCGATCGACCTGAGCCAGCCGCGCCGCCTCACCGCGAAAGTGCGCTACCGTCAGAGCGACCAGCCTTGCACCCTGGAACAGACCGCCAGCGGCTACCGTGCCACCTTCGATGACCCGCAACGCGCGGTCACCCCCGGCCAATCCGTAGTCTTCTATGACGGCGAAACCTGCCTGGGCGGCGGCGTGATCGAAGTCGCAGAACCCTGGAGCAGCAAGGCATGAGCCCGACCCAGGAGCAACTGACGGCATTGGGCGGCGTGTTTCTCGCCGCCGTGCTGGTGGACAAGATCGCCAAGACCGGCCAGGTCACCGAAGCAGCCTTGAGCTGCATGCTTGGCAGCCTGCTGATCCGCGACCCGAAAGACACCCTGGAAGTCTACGGTGGCGACGACATCAACCTGCGTGAAGGTTATCGCGCCCTGATCGGCGCCCTGGAACGCGACCCCAGCACCCTGCAGCGCGAACCATTGCGCTACGCCCTGTCGATGCTCGGCCTGGAGCGCCAGCTGGCCAAGCGCGACGACCTGCTGGAAATCATCGGCAAGCGCCTGCCGCAGATTCAGTCCCAGGTCGAACATTTCGGCCCGGCCCACGAAAACGTGGTTGCCGCTTGCGGCTCGCTGTATCAGGACACCCTGAGCACCTTGCGCCAGAGGATCCAGGTGCATGGCGACATGCGCAACCTGCAGCAGCCGAGCAATGCCTCGAAGATCCGCGCCCTGCTGCTGGCCGGCATCCGTTCGGCGCGGCTGTGGCGCCAACTGGGCGGCCACCGCTGGCAGCTGGTGATCAGCCGCCGCAAACTGCTCAAAGAGCTTTATCCGTTGATGCGCAGCAGCTGAACTGCGCCCGCAAGACCTTTTGTAGTCAGTAACGCGTAAGACGCTGGTCAGTTGGCAACGGACCGGCGGATATTTTCATGTATGATACGCGCCCCATTTCGTTGCCCGACTGTCCGAGAACACCCCATGCAGCTCTCTTCGCTCACTGCGGTTTCCCCTGTTGACGGCCGCTACGCCGGCAAAACCCAGGCCCTGCGCCCCATTTTCAGCGAATACGGCCTGATCCGTGCTCGTGTCCTGGTCGAAGTGCGCTGGCTCCAGCGCCTGGCCGCCCATTCCGCCATCAGCGAAGTGCCAGCGTTTTCCGCTGAGGCCAACGCTGTACTGAACACTCTGGCGGAAAATTTCTCTCTGGAGCACGCCGAGCGTGTCAAAGAGATCGAACGCACCACCAACCACGACGTCAAGGCCATCGAGTACCTGCTCAAGGAACAGGCCGCCAAGCTGCCTGAACTGGCCAACGTCAGCGAATTCATCCACTTCGCCTGCACCAGCGAGGACATCAACAACCTGTCCCACGCCCTGATGCTGCGCGAAGGCCGCGACGAAGTGATGCTCCCGCTGATGCGCCAGACCGCCGGGGCTATCCGCGAACTGGCCCTGCGCTTCGCCGACGTGCCAATGCTGTCGCGTACCCACGGCCAGCCGGCCTCGCCGACCACCCTGGGCAAAGAACTGGCGAACGTGGTGTACCGCCTGGAGCGCCAGATCGCTCAGGTCGCCGCCGTGCCACTGCTGGGCAAGATCAACGGCGCCGTGGGCAACTACAACGCACACCTGTCGGCCTACCCGGAAATCGACTGGGAAGCCAACGCCCGCGCCTTCATCGAAGACGAGCTGGGCCTGAGCTTCAACCCGTACACCACGCAGATCGAGCCGCACGACTACATCGCCGAGCTGTTCGACGCCATCGCGCGCTTCAACACCATCCTGATCGACTTCGATCGCGATATCTGGGGTTACATCTCCCTGGGCTACTTCAAGCAGCGCACCATCGCCGGCGAAATCGGTTCCTCGACCATGCCGCACAAGGTCAACCCGATCGACTTCGAAAACTCCGAAGGCAACCTGGGTATCGCCAACGCACTGTTCCAGCACCTGGCGAGCAAACTGCCGATCTCCCGCTGGCAGCGCGACCTGACCGACTCCACCGTCCTGCGTAACCTGGGCGTCGGTTTCGCCCACAGCGTGATCGCTTACGAGGCCAGCCTCAAAGGCATCAGCAAGCTGGAGCTCAACGCCCAGAAAATCGCCAAAGACCTGGATGCCTGCTGGGAAGTCCTGGCCGAGCCGATCCAGACCGTGATGCGCCGCTACAACATCGAAAACCCGTACGAAAAACTCAAGGAACTGACGCGCGGCAAGGGCATCAGCCCTGAAGCACTGCAGACCTTCATCGACGCGTTGGAAATGCCTGAAGCCGCCAAGGCCGAGCTGAAAAAGCTTACCCCGGCCAGCTACATCGGCAATGCCGCGGCGCAAGCCAAACGCATCTGATCGATGGCAAGACCTTTGACGCCCGGCAGCGCCGGGCGTTTTTATTCCCGTATGAAAAGTGCATTTTTTCAATAGGTTACACATGAATCCTGATATTCCTCTTCAACTTCTGGGCGGCATCAGCGCACGGGAATTCCTGCGTGACTACTGGCAGAAAAAGCCCCTGCTGATCCGTCAGGCCCTGCCCGACTTCGAAAGCCCGATCGACGCCGACGAACTGGCCGGCCTGGCGCTGGAAGAAGAGGTCGAATCGCGCCTGGTCATCGAGCATGGCGAACGCCCTTGGGAACTGCGTCGCGGCCCGTTCGCCGAAGACGAGTTCAGCAAGCTGCCGGAGCGTGACTGGACCCTGCTGGTCCAGGCCGTCGACCAGTTCGTGCCGGAAGTCGCCGAACTGCTGGAGCATTTCCGTTTCCTGCCAAGCTGGCGCATCGACGATGTGATGATCAGCTTCGCCGCTCCCGGTGGTAACGTCGGCCCGCACTTCGATAACTACGATGTGTTCCTGCTGCAAGGCCACGGCAAGCGCAACTGGAAGATCGGCCAGATGTGCGACGCCGAAAGCCCGCTGCTGCAGCACGCGGACCTGCGCATCCTCGCCGAGTTCGAAGAAACCGAAAGCTGGGTCCTGGAACCCGGCGACATGCTCTACCTGCCACCGCGCCTGGCCCACTACGGCGTCGCGGTGAACGACTGCATGACCTACTCGGTGGGCTTCCGCGCGCCGAGCGCCGCCGAAGTGCTGACCCACTTCACCGACTTCCTCAGCCAGTACCTGCCGGATGAAGAGCGTTATACCGACGCCGACGTGCAACCTGTCAGCGACCCGCACCAGATCCAGCACGACGCCCTCGATCGCCTCAAGGGCCTGCTGGCCGAGCACATGAGCGACGAGCGCATGCTGCTGACCTGGTTCGGCCAGTTCATGACCGAGCCGCGCTACCCGGAACTGGTGGTTGGCCCCGAGCTGGAAGAAGAAGACCTGCTCGGCAGCCTCGAGCAGGGCGCCATCCTGATCCGCAACCCGAGCGCGCGCCTGGCCTGGTCCGAAGTCGACGACGACCTGCTGCTGTTCGCCAGCGGCCAGAGCCGCTACCTGCCGGGCAAGCTGCGCGAACTGCTGAAGATGATTTGCGCCGCCGACGCGCTGCACCTCGACAACCTTGGCCCATGGCTGGCGGACGAAGATGGACGCAGCCTGCTGTGCGAACTGGTCAAGCAAGGAAGCCTGGGATTTGCCGATGAATAAGATTCGCGTACGTGTCGCAGACTGGCAAAAGGATAACGCCGAGATCCGGCGCATTCGTGAAGCGGTGTTCATCATCGAGCAATCCGTCCCCCCTGAGCTGGAGTGGGATGCCGACGACGACAGCGCGGTGCATTTCCTCGCGCTCGAAGGCGACTTTCCGATCGGCACCGCACGCCTGCTGCCCGATGGGCAGATCGGCCGGGTATCGGTGCTCAAGGACTGGCGCGGCCTGAAGGTCGGCGATGCGCTGATGCAGGCAGTGATCGGCGAAGCCGAGAAACGTGGCCTCAAGCAGCTGATGCTCAGCGCCCAGGTCCAGGCTACCGCCTTCTATGAGCGCCTGGGTTTCAGCATCGTCAGCGAGGAGTTCCTGGAAGCGGGCATTCCTCACGTCGACATGGTTCGCGGCAACGCCTGAGCAAGCCCCGCGCAGCAGCGAACCTGCTGACGATGCCCTGCCAAGCGTCACAAAACGCCCCGGCCTCCCCGGATCCAGCAAGCTAAGCTGGCTCCAGGGAGGCTGGGGCGTTTTGCCATCGGCGATTCAACTTGCCCCACCGCGGGCCGACAAACTGTCAAACTCAAGGCTTCCACCCCTAGCGGAGATAACGGACATGTCCCTACGCACCCTGCTCACGACGCTGCTGCTGACTGCAAGCTTTTCAGTCTCGGCCGCGACCGAGATCGTGCCCCTGAACAACCGCACCAGCGCCGACCTGCTGCCCGTCGCACAGAACTTCCTCGGCAAGGAAGGCCAGGTCAGCGCCTACGGCAACCAACTGATCGTCAATGCGGAACCGGAGAAGATCGAGGAACTGCGCGCCTTCATCGCGCAACTGGATACCGCCGCCAAACGCCTGCTGATCACGGTCGACACCAACGAAAACAACACCCAGAACAACCAGGGTTATTCGCTCAACGGCGCGCCGCAAACCCGCATCATCAGCCGCAGCACCGTCAGCCGCGATGGCGGCATCCAGCAGATCCAGGCCAGCGAAGGCATACCGGCCCTGATCCAGGTCGGCCAGAGCGTGCCGCTGACCACCACCCAGACCGATCCTTACGGCCGCCTGCAGAACCAGACCCAGTATCGCAACGTCACCCAGGGTTTCTACGTCACGGCCAGCGTCACCGGCGAAACCGTCCACCTGAGCATCAGTACCAACCGTGACCGCATGAGCCAGGAACGTCCCGATGTAGTGAATGTGCAAAGTACCGACACAACTGTCAGCGGCCGTCTTGGCGAGTGGATCACCCTGGCCGGCGTCAATCGCCAGAACCAGGCCGACAAACAGGCTACAACCCGCAGCTACTCGACTCAGGGCCGGGATGACATGACCTTGCGAGTGAAAGTCGACGCCTTGGACTAAAGCACCGGAAACTGACTGATTAGTCGTATTAGACCAAAGATGTAGTGGTGAAAAAAAAGCACTACAAAACGTTTGACGAGGCAAAAAACCGAAGGCATGATGGCCTCGCTCCCGCTAATCAGGGGCCCTGGCAAGGGCCTTCGGATCGCAGCTCTAACCTACCCACCTGAGCCGATTCGTGTCTGTACCGCCCACAAGGTGTGTTTGACGAGATTGCGACTGGAACGAGGTTGTCCCGAGGGACGGAAGCTAATTAGGTAGATCGGCAACACACTGATGGTTCGTATGAAGGCCCACGACGCCCGAATGCGCCCGACAGCTGGCCCTCACCTGCTCACTTTCCCCTTGAGCCCATCGTTCAACCGTCGCCATCGCGTCATACCCGACTTGACCGCCTAAGCTTCTGGTCAGCGAGCAGCCAACTACGCACCCTTTGACCTGCGTATCTGGCGAGTCGGAATTTTCCGCCCAAGAACGACTTTTCACACAAGACGCGACGAGGTTTATCTCCATGGCACTGACACGCGAACAGCAAATTGCAGCCCTTGAAAAAGACTGGGCTGAAAACCCGCGCTGGAAAGGCGTGACTCGCACTTATTCCGCTGCCGACGTTGTCCGTCTGCGTGGCTCGGTTCAACCTGAGCACACCCTGGCACGCATGGGCGCCGAGAAGCTCTGGAACCTGGTGACCCAGGGTGCCAAACCGTCCTTCCGTCCTGAGAAAGATTTCGTCAACTGCATGGGCGCCCTGACCGGCGGCCAGGCTGTACAGCAAGTCAAAGCCGGCATCCAGGCGATCTACCTGTCGGGCTGGCAGGTTGCCGCGGACAACAACTCCGCCGAATCGATGTACCCGGACCAGTCGCTGTACCCGGTGGACTCCGTTCCAACCGTGGTCAAGCGCATCAACAACTCGTTCCGTCGCGCCGACCAGATCCAGTGGAAGTCCGGCAAGAACCCGGGTGACGAAGGCTATATCGACTACTTCGCGCCGATCGTGGCTGACGCAGAAGCCGGTTTCGGCGGCGTGCTGAACGCCTACGAGCTGATGAAGAGCATGATCGAAGCAGGCGCCGCTGGCGTTCACTTCGAAGACCAGCTGGCTTCCGTGAAGAAATGCGGCCACATGGGCGGCAAGGTACTGGTTCCGACCCAGGAAGCCGTGCAGAAGCTGACCGCTGCCCGCCTGGCAGCCGACGTTGCCGGAGTACCGACCATCATCCTGGCCCGCACCGACGCTAACGCCGCCGACCTGCTGACCTCCGACTGCGACCCGTACGACCAGCCGTTCGTGACCGGCACCCGCACCCAGGAAGGCTTCTATAAAGTGCGCGCCGGCCTCGACCAGGCCATCGCTCGCGGCCTCGCCTACGCGCCGTATGCCGACCTGATCTGGTGCGAAACCGCCAAGCCGGACCTGGACGAAGCCCGCCGCTTCGCCGAAGCGATCAAGAAGGAATACCCGGACCAGATCCTGTCGTACAACTGCTCGCCTTCCTTCAACTGGAAGAAGAACCTGGACGACGCGACCATCGCCAAGTTCCAGCGCGAACTGTCCGCCATGGGCTACAAGCACCAGTTCATCACCCTGGCCGGCATTCACAACATGTGGCACAGCATGTTCAACCTGGCGCACGACTACGCCCGCAACGACATGACCGCCTACGTGAAGCTGCAGGAGCAGGAATTCGCTGACGCCGCCAAGGGTTACACCTTCGTGGCTCACCAGCAGGAAGTGGGCACCGGCTACTTCGACGACATGACCACCGTGATCCAGGGCGGCTCGTCTTCGGTAACCGCACTGACCGGCTCCACCGAAGAAGAACAGTTCCACTGATTCGACTTCGCGCTGAAAAACGGCCATTGCAGACCCGGTAAAAGCTAACTGCAGTGCTGCACATCTGACGCCCCGACTGGTTCGGGGCGTTTTTTTTGCCTGCAGCTTTTGCAGGCATCACCGGCACCCCACAAGCTGCGACAGGAACGAGCCTGCTCGCGACGACATCGGCCCGGACACCCTGCCAATCAGGCAAAACATTGATCCAGAGCGGTATGCGTGGAGAAAAAAGCGGGTAAAAGGGGCTCGCTCGCAACTTGCAGTAACGAGCATATAAAAGACAACTTAGCGGCTCTTCATGGGAACCATTGTTTAAAAGCAGCGCCAAATAATATTGATTATCATTTAGAGGCGATAATGTTCGTTACAGCGAGGACAAAACATAATTAACAAAACACCCGCTAATGCCCACAGGCCGTGGCTTACGGGGCTTGCAAGGGGAGCTATGTCCTTATTCCGCTAAATAATTTCGCCATGAAAATTTACTTGCCCGGTGTTTAGCCATAAAATCACGGCGATTGATTGCACTGCGACATATCGTCACTGCTTTATTTCTTTATCAAGCTCAGAGACCTTTGCTCTCTGTTAAGGATTACCAGCATGCCCGAAGCGACAGGACTCATGGCCCACAACTGGGGCTTTGCCATTTTCCTTCTGGGTGTAGGCGGCCTTTGCGCCTTCATGCTCGGCGTCTCCAGCCTCCTCGGGTCAAAAGCCTGGGGCCGCAGCAAAAACGAACCGTTCGAGTCCGGCATGCTACCTACCGGTGGCGCCCGCTTGCGGCTCTCAGCCAAATTCTATCTGGTCGCGATGCTCTTCGTGATCTTCGATATCGAAGCCCTCTTTCTCTTTGCCTGGTCTGTGTCCGTCCGCGAAAGCGGCTGGACCGGATTCGTCGAAGCTCTCGTTTTCATAGCAATTCTGTTGGCAGGTCTTGTCTACCTTTGGCGGGTGGGGGCTCTTGATTGGGCTCCGGAAGGTCGCCGTAAGCGGCAGGCGAAGCTAAAACAATGAGGCTTTGGCGATGCAATACAATCTCACCAGGATCGACCCCGATGCTCCTAACGAGCAGTATCCGATCGGCGAACGGGAAACCGTTTCCGATCCGTTAGAAGATCAAGTCCACAAAAACATCTTCATGGGCAAGCTGGAAGACGTGCTGAGCGGCGCGGTCAACTGGGGGCGTAAGAACTCCCTGTGGCCGTACAACTTCGGCCTGTCCTGCTGCTACGTGGAAATGACCACCGCCTTCACGGCGCCCCACGACATCGCGCGCTTCGGCGCCGAAGTTATCCGGGCATCACCGCGCCAGGCGGATTTCATGGTTATTGCCGGAACCTGCTTCATCAAGATGGCGCCGATCATTCAGCGTCTCTACGAGCAAATGCTCGAGCCGAAGTGGGTCATCTCCATGGGTTCGTGCGCCAACTCCGGTGGCATGTACGACATCTATTCCGTCGTTCAAGGGGTGGACAAGTTCCTGCCCGTGGACGTCTACGTGCCTGGCTGCCCGCCCCGCCCTGAAGCTTTTCTGCAAGGTCTGATGCTCTTGCAGGAGTCGATTGGCCAGGAGCGTCGCCCACTTTCCTGGGTCGTCGGTGACCAAGGCGTATATCGCGCCGAAATGCCGTCGCAAAAGGAACAGCGCCGCGAACAGCGTATTCAGGTAACCAACCTGCGCAGCCCCGACGAAGTCTGATTCCAGAACGCTTCTTACAAAGAACGAAAAACTGGCTTCATTCTTTACGTTGACCGAAAGCGATAAAAAACCATGACTACAGGCAGTGCTCTGTACATCCCGCCTTATAAGGCAGACGACCAGGATGTGGTCGTCGAACTCAATAACCGTTTCGGCCCTGAGGCGTTCACCGCCCAGGCCACCCGCACCGGCATGCCGGTGCTGTGGGTTACCCGTGCCAAACTCGTCGAAGTCCTGACCTTCCTGCGCAACCTGCCCAAGCCGTACGTCATGCTCTATGACCTGCATGGCGTGGACGAGCGTCTGCGCACCAAGCGCCAAGGGCTGCCAGGCGCCGACTTCAGCGTGTTCTACCACCTGCTGTCGATCGAACGTAATAGTGACGTAATGATCAAGGTCGCCTTGTCCGAGAGCGACCTCAGCTTGCCGACCGTGACCGGTATCTGGCCGAACGCCAACTGGTACGAGCGTGAAGTCTGGGACATGTTCGGCATCGACTTCGCCGGCCACCCTCACCTGTCGCGCATCATGATGCCGCCGACCTGGGAAGGTCACCCGCTGCGCAAGGATTTCCCGGCGCGCGCCACCGAGTTCGATCCGTTCAGCCTGACCCTGGCCAAGCAACAACTGGAAGAAGAAGCCGCGCGCTTCAAGCCGGAAGATTGGGGCATGAAGCGTTCCGGCGCTAACGAGGACTACATGTTCCTCAACCTGGGCCCGAACCACCCTTCGGCCCACGGTGCCTTCCGCATCATCCTGCAGCTGGACGGCGAAGAGATCGTCGACTGCGTACCGGACATCGGCTACCACCACCGTGGCGCCGAGAAGATGGCCGAGCGTCAGTCCTGGCACAGCTTCATCCCGTACACCGACCGTATCGACTACCTCGGCGGCGTGATGAACAACCTGCCGTACGTGCTCTCGGTCGAGAAACTGGCCGGGATCAAGGTGCCGGAGAAGGTCGACGTCATCCGCATCATGATGGCCGAGTTCTTCCGGATCACCAGCCACCTGCTGTTCCTGGGCACCTACATCCAGGACGTCGGCGCCATGACCCCGGTGTTCTTCACCTTCACCGACCGTCAGCGCGCCTACACCGTGATCGAAGCGATCACCGGTTTCCGCCTGCACCCGGCCTGGTACCGTATCGGCGGCGTCGCCCACGACCTGCCGCGCGGCTGGGAAAAACTGGTGAAAGACTTCGTCGACTGGCTGCCCAAGCGCCTCGACGAATACACCAAGGCCGCCCTGCAGAACAGCATCCTCAAGGGTCGTACCATCGGCGTCGCCGCCTACAACACCAAGGAAGCCCTGGAATGGGGCGTCACCGGTGCCGGCCTGCGTTCCACCGGTTGCGATTTCGACCTGCGTAAAGCGCGCCCCTACTCCGGCTACGAGAACTTCGAATTCGAAGTACCGCTGGCGGCCAACGGCGATGCCTATGACCGCTGCATGGTCCGCGTCGAAGAGATGCGCCAGAGCATCAAGATCATCGACCAGTGCCTGCGCAACATGCCGGAAGGACCGTACAAGGCGGACCACCCGCTGACCACGCCGCCACCGAAAGAGCGCACGCTGCAGCACATCGAGACCCTGATCACGCACTTCCTGCAGGTTTCGTGGGGCCCGGTCATGCCGGCCAACGAGTCCTTCCAGATGATCGAAGCGACCAAGGGCATCAACAGTTATTACCTGACGAGCGATGGCGGCACCATGAGCTACCGCACCCGGATCCGCACTCCGAGCTTCGCCCACCTGCAGCAGATCCCTTCGGTGATCCGCGGCAGCATGGTCGCGGACTTGATCGCGTACCTGGGTAGTATCGACTTCGTTATGGCCGACGTGGACCGCTAAGCATGAACAGCACGCTTATCCAGACAGACCGTTTCGCCCTGAGCGAAACCGAGCGCTCGGCCATCGAGCACGAGCTGCATCACTACGAAGACCCGCGCGCGGCGTCTATCGAAGCCCTGAAGATCGTCCAGAAGGAACGTGGCTGGGTGCCTGATGGCGCGCTCTACGCCATCGGCGAGATCCTCGGCATCCCGGCCAGCGACGTAGAAGGCGTTGCGACGTTCTACAGCCAGATCTTCCGTCAGCCGGTCGGCCGTCACATCATCCGTGTCTGCGACAGCATGGTCTGCTACATCGGCGGCCACGAGTCCGTGGTCAGCCAGATCCAGAGCGAGCTGGGCATCGGCCTCGGCCAGACCACCACCGACGGCCGCTTCACCCTGCTGCCGGTATGCTGCCTGGGCAACTGCGACAAGGCCCCGGCGCTGATGATCGACGACGACACTTTCGGCGACGTGCAGCCTGCTGGCGTGGCCAAACTGTTGGAGGGCTACGTATGACCCTGACATCCTTCGGCCCTGCCAACCGCATCCAGCGCAGCCCGGAAACCCATCCGCTGACCTGGCGCCTGCGCGACGACGGCGAACCGGTATGGCTCGACGAGTACCAGGCCAAGAACGGCTACGCCGCTGCGCGCAAGGCCTTCGCCGACCTGTCCCAGGACGACATCGTCCAGACCGTCAAGGACGCCGGCCTCAAGGGCCGCGGCGGCGCGGGCTTCCCCACTGGCGTGAAGTGGGGCCTGATGCCCAAAGACGAATCCATGAACATCCGCTACCTGCTGTGCAACGCGGATGAAATGGAACCCAACACCTGGAAAGACCGCATGCTGATGGAGCAACTGCCCCATCTGCTGATCGAAGGCATGCTGATCAGCGCCCGTGCGCTGAAAACCTACCGCGGCTACATCTTCCTGCGGGGCGAGTACACCACCGCCGCCAAGCACCTCAACCGTGCCGTGGAAGAAGCCAAGGCCGCGGGCCTGCTGGGCAAGAACATCCTGGGCTCGGGCTTCGACTTCGAGCTGTTCGTCCACACCGGTGCCGGGCGTTACATCTGCGGTGAAGAAACCGCACTGATCAACTCCCTCGAAGGCCGCCGCGCCAACCCACGCTCCAAGCCGCCCTTCCCCGCCGCCGTCGGCGTGTGGGGCAAGCCGACCTGCGTGAACAACGTCGAGACCCTGTGCAACGTGCCGGCGATCATCGGCGACGGCGTGGAGTGGTACAAATCCCTCGCTCGCGAAGGCAGTGAAGACCACGGCACCAAGCTGATGGGCTTCTCCGGCAAAGTGAAGAACCCTGGCCTGTGGGAACTGCCGTTCGGCGTGACCGCGCGCGAGCTGTTCGAAGACTATGCCGGTGGCATGCGCGACGGCTTCAAGCTCAAGTGCTGGCAGCCCGGCGGCGCCGGTACCGGTTTCCTGCTGCCCGAGCACCTGGATGCGCAAATGTACGCCGGCGGCATCGCCAAGGTAGGCACCCGCATGGGTACCGGCCTGGCGATGGCGGTCGACGACAGCATCAACATGGTGTCGCTGCTGCGCAACATGGAAGAGTTCTTTGCCCGCGAATCCTGCGGTTTCTGCACCCCTTGCCGCGATGGCCTGCCGTGGAGCGTCAAGCTGCTGCGCGCCCTCGAGAAAGGCGAAGGGCAAGCCGGTGATATCGAGACCCTGCTGGGTCTGGTCGGTTTCCTCGGCCCAGGCAAGACCTTCTGTGCTCACGCACCGGGCGCCGTGGAGCCATTGGGCAGTGCCATCAAGTATTTCCGTCCAGAGTTCGAGGCCGGCATCGCAGCCACCAGTGCTGTCGCCATCCCGCCTCTGGCCCGGCCGATCGTAGTCGGCGCGTAAACATATCGAACGAGGGTGGTCCGTGCCGCCCTCGTATCGCCTGAAGACGCCGCGACGCGCCAGGCGAGCACCAAGATTCCATTAGCCACGCCCGCTGACACCGGGCCAACGAAGAACTTTGAACCATGGCCACTATCCACGTAGACGGCAAAGCGCTCGAAGTCGATGGGGCGGACAACCTGTTACAGGCATGTCTGTCACTAGGCCTCGACATCCCTTATTTCTGCTGGCACCCCGCTCTCGGTAGCGTCGGTGCCTGTCGCCAGTGCGCGGTCAAGCAGTACACCGACGAGAACGACACCCGTGGTCGCATCGTCATGTCCTGCATGACTCCCGCCACCGACAACACCTGGATCTCCATCGACGATGAAGAATCCAAGGCCTTCCGCTCCAGTGTCGTCGAATGGCTGATGACCAACCACCCGCACGACTGCCCGGTCTGCGAGGAAGGCGGTCACTGCCACCTGCAAGACATGACCGTGATGACCGGCCATAACGAGCGCCGTTATCGCTTCACCAAGCGTACCCACCAGAACCAGGAACTCGGCCCGTTCATCGCTCACGAGATGAACCGCTGCATCGCCTGCTACCGTTGCGTGCGTTTCTACAAGGACTATGCCGGCGGCACCGACCTCGGTGTGTTCGGCGCCCACGACAACGTGTACTTCGGTCGCGTTGAAGACGGCACCCTGGAAAGCGAGTTCTCCGGCAACCTCACCGAGGTCTGCCCGACCGGTGTGTTCACCGACAAGACTCACTCCGAGCGCTACAACCGCAAATGGGACATGCAGTTCTCGCCGAGCATCTGCCATGGCTGCTCCAGCGGTTGCAACATTTCCCCGGGCGAGCGCTACGGCGAACTGCGGCGCATCGAGAACCGCTACAACGGTTCGGTGAACCAGTACTTCCTGTGCGACCGTGGCCGTTTCGGCTATGGCTACGTCAACCGCGAAGACCGTCCACGCCAGCCGCTGCTGAACGACGGTACCAAGCTGAACCTGGACCAGGCGCTGGACAAGGCCGCCGACCTGCTGCGCGGGCGCAATATTGTCGGTATCGGCTCTCCTCGCGCCAGCCTGGAAAGCAACTACGCCCTGCGTGAACTGGTAGGCGCCGAGCACTTCTACAGCGGTATCGAAGCCGCCGAACTGGAGCGCATCCGCCTGGTCCTGCAAGTGCTGAGAAACAGCCCGCTGCCCGTGCCGACCATGCGCGACATCGAAGACCACGATGCGGTGTTCGTCCTCGGCGAGGACCTGACCCAGACCGCCGCCCGCATGGCCCTGGCCCTGCGCCAGTCGGTCAAGGGCAAGGCCGAAGAGATGGCCGACGCCATGCGCGTCCAGCCATGGCTCGACGCCGCGGTGAAAAACATCGGCCAGCACGCGCTGAACCCGCTGTTCATTGCAAGCATCGCTGAAACCAAGCTCGACGACGTCGCCGAAGAGTGTGTACACGCCGCTCCCGACGACCTGGCGCGCATCGGTTTTGCCGTGGCCCACGCCCTGGACGCCAGCGCCCCGGCCGTCGAAGGCCTGGACAGCGAAGCCTTTGAGCTGGCCAAGCGCATCGCCGACGCCCTCCTCGCCGCCAAGCGCCCACTGATCATCGCCGGCACCTCCCTGGGTTCCAAGGCGCTGATCGAAGCTGCGGCGAACATCGCCAAGGCCCTCAAGCTGCGCGAGAAGAACGGTTCCATCAGCCTGATCGTGCCCGAGGCCAACAGCCTCGGCCTGGCCATGCTCGGTGGCGAATCGGTGGACGCCGCCCTGCAAGCGGTCATCGATGGCCAGGCCGACGCCCTGGTCGTGCTGGAAAACGATCTGTACACCCGCACCGACGCCGCCAAGGTCGATGCCGCGCTGAACGCCGCGAAAGTGCTGATCGTCGCCGACCATCAGAAGACCGCCACCAGCGATCGCGCGCACCTGGTCCTGCCAGCGGCCAGCTTCGCCGAGGGCGACGGCACCCTGGTCAGCCAGGAAGGCCGTGCCCAGCGCTTCTTCCAGGTGTTCGATCCAACCTATATGGATGCCAGCATCCTGGTTCACGAAGGCTGGCGCTGGCTGCATGCCCTGCGCTCTACCCTGCTGAACAAGCCGGTGGACTGGACCCAGCTGGACCACGTGACCGCCGCCTGCGCCCAGAGCAACCCGCAACTGGCGCACATCGTCGATGCCGCGCCATCGGCGTCGTTCCGCATCAAGGGCCTGAAGCTGGCTCGCGAACCGCTGCGTTACAGCGGCCGTACCGCCATGCGCGCCGATATCAGCGTGCACGAGCCACGTACCCCGCAAGACCAGGACACCGCGTTTTCCTTCTCCATGGAAGGTTACTCGGGCTCCGTGGAACCACGCTCCCAGGTGCCGTTCGCCTGGTCGCCGGGCTGGAACTCGCCGCAAGCCTGGAACAAGTTCCAGGACGAAGTCGGTGGTCACCTGCGTGCCGGCGATCCGGGCACCCGCCTGATCGAAAGCCAGGGCGACAGCCTCGGCTGGTTCGCCAGCGTGCCGCGCGCCTTCTCCCCTGCCCAGGGCACCTGGCAGGCGGTGCCGTTCTACCACCTGTTCGGCAGCGAGGAGAACTCTTCGAAAGCCGCTCCGGTCCAGGAACGCATCCCGGCCGCCTACGTCTCCCTGGCCAAGTCCGAAGCCGACCGCCTGGGCGTCAACGATGGCGCGCTGCTCGCCGTGAGCGTGGCGGGCCAGACCCTGCGTCTGCCGCTGCGCATCAACGAAGAGCTGGGCGCTGGCCTGGTGGCCCTGCCAGCAGGCCTGGCGGGCATTCCACCGGCGTTCTTTGGCAAATCCGTTGACGGTCTGCAGGAGGCAGCGCAATGACCTGGTTCACCCCTGAAGTGATCGACGTGATCCTGGCGGTCGTCAAAGCCCTGGTCATCATGCTGGCCGTGGTGGTCGCAGGTGCCTTGCTCAGCTTTGTCGAACGTCGCCTGCTGGGCTGGTGGCAGGACCGTTACGGTCCGAACCGCGTTGGCCCGTTCGGCATGTTCCAGATCGCCGCCGACATGCTAAAGATGTTCTTCAAGGAAGACTGGACCCCGCCGTTTGCCGACAAGGTGATCTTCACCCTGGCACCGGTCGTGGCCATGAGCGCCTTGCTGATCGCTTTCGCGATCATCCCGATCACCCCGACCTGGGGCGTGGCGGACCTGAACATCGGCCTGCTGTTCTTCTTCGCCATGGCCGGCCTGTCGGTCTACGCGGTGCTGTTCGCCGGCTGGTCGAGCAACAACAAGTTCGCCCTGCTCGGCAGCCTGCGCGCCTCGGCCCAGACCGTGTCCTATGAAGTGTTCATGGGCCTGGCGCTGATGGGCATCGTGGCCCAGGTCGGCTCGTTCAACATGCGCGACATCGTCGACTACCAGGCGCAGAACCTGTGGTTCATCATTCCGCAGTTCTTCGGCTTCTGTACCTTCTTCATCGCTGGCGTGGCCGTGACTCACCGTCACCCGTTCGACCAGCCGGAAGCGGAACAGGAACTGGCCGACGGTTACCACATTGAATACGCCGGCATGAAATGGGGCATGTTCTTCGTTGGCGAGTACATCGGCATCATCCTGATCTCGGCACTACTGGTCACCCTGTTCTTCGGTGGCTGGCACGGTCCGTTCGGCATCCTGCCGCAACTGTCCTTCGTCTGGTTCGCCCTGAAGACCGCGTTCTTCATCATGCTGTTCATCCTGCTGCGCGCTTCCATCCCGCGTCCGCGTTATGACCAGGTGATGGACTTCAGCTGGAAATTCTGCCTGCCGCTGACCCTGATCAATTTGCTGGTGACTGCTGCGCTTGTGTTGTTGAACACGCCAGCAGGCGCGGTTCAGTGAGGATTTGACCCATGTTCAAATATATTGGCGACATCGTTAAGGGTACTGGTACCCAACTGCGCAGCCTGGTGATGGTCTTCGGCCATGGCTTTCGCAAGCGCGACACCCTGCAATACCCGGAAGAGCCGGTCTACCTGCCGCCCCGCTACCGCGGCCGCATCGTGCTGACCCGCGACCCCGATGGCGAAGAGCGTTGCGTAGCCTGCAACCTGTGCGCCGTGGCATGCCCGGTGGGTTGCATCTCGCTGCAGAAAGCTGAAACCGAAGACGGTCGCTGGTACCCGGACTTCTTCCGCATCAACTTCTCGCGTTGCATCTTCTGCGGCCTCTGCGAGGAAGCCTGCCCGACCACCGCGATCCAGCTGACCCCGGATTTCGAGATGGCCGAGTTCAAACGTCAGGACCTGGTTTACGAGAAAGAAGATCTGCTGATCTCCGGCCCCGGAAAGAACCCTGATTACAACTTCTATCGTGTTGCAGGTATGGCCATTGCCGGTAAGCCAAAAGGCTCCGCGCAAAACGAAGCCGAGCCGATCAACGTGAAGAGCTTGCTGCCTTAAGGAAGAAAGATGGAATTCGCTTTCTATTTCGCGTCAGGTGTTGCCGTTGTCTCCACGCTCCGCGTGGTGACCAACACCAACCCTGTGCACGCCCTGCTCTACCTGATCATTTCGCTGATCGCCGTGGCGATGACCTTCTTCAGCCTCGGCGCGCCGTTCGCCGGCGTGCTGGAAGTGATCGCCTATGCTGGCGCCATCATGGTGCTGTTCGTGTTCGTGGTGATGATGCTGAACCTGGGGCCTGCCTCGGTTCAGCAGGAACGCATCTGGCTCAAGCCGGGAATCTGGCTGGGGCCTGTGGTGCTCGCCGCCCTGCTGCTGGTGGAGCTGCTGTACGTGCTGTTCAGCCACCAGAGCGGTACCGGTGTTGGCCACACCACCGTGGACGCCAAGGCCGTGGGCATCAGCCTGTTCGGTCCTTATCTGCTGGTGGTCGAACTCGCCTCGATGCTGCTGCTCGCCGCAGCCGTCACGGCGTTCCACCTGGGCCGCAACGAGGCGAAGGAGTAAGAACATGCCTACGATCGGAACTATCCCTCTGGAGCATGGCCTGGCCGTTGCCGGCATCCTGTTCTGCCTTGGCCTGGTCGGCCTGATGGTGCGCCGCAACATTCTCTTCGTGCTGATGAGCCTGGAAGTGATGATGAACGCCTCCGCCCTGGCCTTCATCGTCGCAGGTGCCAGATGGGCGCAGCCGGATGGACAGATCATGTTCATCCTGGTGATCAGCCTGGCAGCCGCCGAGGCCAGTATTGGCCTGGCGATCCTGTTGCAGCTGTATCGCCGCTTCCACACTCTCGATATCGACGCTGCCAGCGAGATGCGCGGATGAACCTTCTCTATCTGACTTTCCTGTTCCCCCTGATCGGTTTCCTGCTGCTGTCGTTCTCCCGTGGACGCCTCTCGGAAAACCTCGCCGCCCTGATCGGTGTCGGCTCCGTTGGCCTGTCGGCGATTGTCGCGGCTTATGTGATCTGGCAATTCAACGTCGCCCCGCCGGAAGGTGGCCACTACACCCAGGTGCTGTGGCAGTGGATGACCGTAGGTGACTTCAAGCCGACCTTCGCCCTGTATCTGGATGGCCTGTCCGTGACCATGCTCGGCGTGGTGGTGGGCGTGGGCTTCCTGATCCACCTGTTCGCGTCCTGGTACATGCGCGGTGAAGACGGTTACTCGCGCTTCTTCGCCTATACCAACCTGTTCATCGCCAGCATGCTGTTCCTGGTGCTCGGCGATGACCTGTTGTTCCTGTACTTCGGCTGGGAAGGCGTGGGCCTGTGCTCGTACCTGCTGATCGGTTTCTACTACAGCAACCGCAACAACGGTAACGCGGCACTCAAGGCCTTTATCGTCACCCGCATCGGCGACGTGTTCATGGCCATCGGCCTGTTCATCCTGTTCCAGCAGCTGGGCACCCTGAATATCCAACAACTGCTGGTCGCGGCGCCTGCGAAGTTCCAGGCCGGCGACTTCTGGATCGTCCTGGCGACCCTGATGCTGCTGGGTGGCGCGGTCGGTAAATCCGCCCAGCTGCCGCTGCAGACCTGGCTGGCGGACGCGATGGCCGGTCCTACTCCGGTTTCGGCACTGATCCACGCCGCAACCATGGTGACCGCCGGTGTCTACCTGATCGCCCGTACCCACGGTCTGTTCGCCCTGGCGCCGGATATCCTGCACCTGGTGGGCGTCGTCGGTGGCGTGACCCTGGTCCTGGCCGGCTTCGCCGCGCTGGTCCAGACCGACATCAAGCGGATTCTCGCCTACTCGACCATGAGCCAGATCGGCTACATGTTCCTGGCCCTGGGCGTTGGCGCCTGGGATGGCGCGATCTTCCACCTGATGACCCACGCCTTCTTCAAGGCCCTGCTGTTCCTTGCCTCCGGTGCGGTGATCGTTGCCTGTCACCACGAGCAGAACATCTTCAAGATGGGCGGCTTGTGGAAGAAACTGCCACTGGCCTACGCCAGCTTCATCGTCGGCGGCGCGGCCCTTGCGGCCCTGCCACTGGTCACCGCCGGTTTCTACTCCAAGGACGAGATCCTCTGGGAAGCCTTCGCCAGCGGTAACCACGGCCTGCTGTATGCCGGTCTGGTGGGGGCCTTCATGACCTCGCTGTACACCTTCCGCCTGATCTTCATCACCTTCCACGGTGAAGCCAAGACCGAAGCCCATGCCGGCCATGGCATCAGCCACTGGCTGCCGCTGTCGGTGCTGATCATTCTGTCGACCGCCGTCGGCGCCATGATCACTCCACCGCTGCACGGCGTACTGCCGCAAAGCGTCGGCCATGCCGGTGGCGAAGCCAAGCACAGCCTGGAACTGGCGTCGGGCGCCATCGCCATCGCCGGTATCCTGCTGGCCGCGCTGCTGTTCCTCGGCAAGCGTCGCTTCGTTACCGCCGTCGCCAACAGCGGCATCGGCCGCATCCTCTCGGCCTGGTGGTTCGCTGCCTGGGGCTTCGACTGGATCTACGACAAACTGTTCGTCAAGCCATATCTGGCGATCAGCCATGTACTGCGCAAAGACCCGCTCGACCAGACCATCGGTCTGATCCCGCGCCTGGCCAAAGGGGGCCACAACTCCTTGAGCCGTACGGAAACCGGTCAACTGCGTTGGTACGCCGCCTCGATGGCTGCTGGTGCCGTGCTGGTTATCGGCGCCGTCGTGCTGGTAGCGGTCTGATATGAACCTTGCGAACTTGCGAAAGGAATTGAGCCCGTCATGATTCTGCCTTGGCTAATCCTGATCCCCTTCATCGGCGGCCTGCTGTGCTGGATGGGTGAGCGCTTCGGCGCCACCCTCCCCCGCTGGATTGCGCTGCTGACCATGTCCCTGGAACTCGCTCTCGGCCTCTGGCTGTGGGCCCATGGCGACTATTCATTCGCTCCGGCACCTGGCGCCGATCCGACCTGGACCCTGGAGTTCAAGCACGTCTGGATCGAGCGCTTCGGCATCAACGTGCACCTGGCCCTCGATGGCCTGTCGCTGTTGATGATCCTGCTGACCGGCCTCCTGGGCGTGCTGTCCGTCCTGTGTTCCTGGAAAGAGATCCAGCGTCACGTGGGTTTCTTCCACCTGAACCTGATGTGGATCCTGGGCGGTGTCGTCGGCGTGTTCCTCGCCCTCGACCTGTTCATGTTCTTCTTCTTCTGGGAAATGATGCTGGTGCCGATGTACTTCCTCATCGCGCTCTGGGGTCACAGTTCTTCGGACGGCAAGAAAACCCGGATCTACGCCGCGACCAAGTTCTTCATCTTCACTCAGGCTTCCGGCCTGATCATGCTGGTGGCGATCCTCGGTCTGGTGCTGGTCAACTTCAACGACACCGGCGTGATCACCTTCAACTACGCCGACCTGTTGAAGACCAAGATGTCGACCACCACCGAGTACGTGCTGATGCTCGGCTTCTTCATCGCCTTCGCGGTGAAATTGCCGGTGGTGCCGTTCCACTCCTGGCTGCCCGATGCCCACGCCCAGGCACCGACCGCGGGCTCCGTGGACCTCGCCGGTATCTTGCTGAAGACCGCGGCCTACGGCCTGCTGCGTTTCGCCCTGCCGCTGTTCCCGAATGCCTCGGCCGAGTTCGCGCCGATCGCCATGACCCTGGGTCTGATCGGGATCTTCTACGGTGCCTTCCTGGCCTTCGCCCAGACCGACATCAAGCGCCTGGTGGCATTTTCCAGCGTTTCGCACATGGGCTTCGTGCTGATCGGTATCTACTCCGGCAGCCAGCTGGCCCTGCAGGGCGCGGTGATCCAGATGCTCGCGCACGGCCTGTCGGCGGCGGCACTCTTTATCCTGTGCGGCCAGTTGTACGAACGCACCCACACCCGCGACATGCGTGAAATGGGCGGCCTGTGGTCGAAGATCGCCTACCTGCCAGCCATCAGCCTGTTCTTCGCCGCGGCCTCGCTGGGCTTGCCGGCGACCGGTAACTTCGTCGGCGAATTCCTGATCCTGATCGGCACCTTCGCCCGTGCCCCATGGGTCACCGTGCTCGCGACGTCCGGCCTGGTGTTCGGTTCGGTCTATTCGCTGATCATGATTCACCGTGCCTACTTCGGCCCCGCCAAGTCGGACGCGGTCCTGCACGGCATGGATGCTCGCGAACTGATCATGGTGGTCGGACTGGCGGCGCTGCTGATTTACATCGGCATCTACCCGCAACCGTTCCTCGATACCTCTGCCGCCACCATGAGTGGCGTGCAGCAATGGCTCGGCACCGCCTTCACTCAACTCGCTTCGGCCCGGTAAGAGCGCTATGGACTTTACGATTCAACACTTTATCGCGCTTGCGCCGCTGTTGATCACCAGCCTCACCATCATTGTGGTGATGCTGGCTATCGCCTGGCGTCGCAACCATTCGCAAACCTTCCTGCTGTCGGTCGCCGGTCTGAACCTGGCGTTGCTGTCGATCCTCCCGGCCCTGAAAGTCACCCCTCTGGCGGTGACTCCATTGCTGCAAATCGACCAGTTCGCCTGCCTGTACATGGCGCTGATCCTGGTGGCCACCCTGGCCTGCGTCACCCTCGCCCATGCCTACCTGGGCGACGGCGGCACCGGTTACCCGGGCAACCGCGAAGAACTGTACCTGCTGATCCTGATGGCCGCCGCCGGTGGCCTGGTTCTGGTCAGCGCGCAGCACCTGGCCGGCTTGTTCATCGGCCTGGAGCTGCTCTCGGTACCGGTCTACGGCCTGGTGGCTTATGCCTTCTTCAACAAGCGCTCGCTGGAAGCCGGCATCAAGTACATGGTGCTGTCGGCCGCCGGTTCCGCGTTCCTGCTGTTCGGCATGGCCCTGCTCTACGCCGAAGCCGGCAGCCTGAGCTTCAACGGCATCGGTCAGGCCCTGGCCGCGACCGGCCTGCCTAGCCCGCTGGCCCAACTGGGCCTGGGCATGATGCTGATCGGCCTGGCATTCAAGCTGTCGCTGGTACCCTTCCACCTGTGGACCCCGGACGTCTACGAAGGGGCCCCGGCGCCTGTGGCGGCCTTCCTGGCCACCGCGAGCAAGGTGGCGGTATTCGCGGTGATGGTGCGCCTGTTCCAGATCTCGCCGGTGGCCAGCAGCGGTGTCCTGAACACCGTACTGACCCTGATCGCGATTGCCTCGATCCTGTTCGGTAACCTGCTGGCGCTGACCCAGAGCAACCTCAAGCGTCTGCTGGGTTACTCCTCCATCGCCCACTTCGGTTACCTGCTGATCGCCCTGGTGGCGAGCAAAGGCCTGGCGATGGAAGCCATCGGCGTCTACCTGGTCACCTACGTGATCACCAGCCTCGGCGCCTTCGGCGTGATCACCCTGATGTCCTCGCCTTACAAGGGTCGCGACGCGGATGCCCTGTACGAGTACCGCGGCCTGTTCTGGCGCCGTCCGTACCTGACCGCCGTACTCACCGTGATGATGCTGTCCCTGGCCGGCATCCCGCTGACCGCGGGCTTCATCGGCAAGTTCTACATCATCGCCACCGGTGTCGAAGCGCACCAATGGTGGCTGGTCGGCTCCCTGGTCCTGGGCAGCGCCATCGGCGTGTTCTACTACCTGCGCGTCATGGTCACCCTGTACCTGATCGAGCCGAACCTGCGCCGCGTCGACGCCCAGCTGCACTGGGAACAGAAAGCCGGCGGCGTGATGCTGCTGGCCATCGCGGTCCTGGCGTTCTTCCTCGGCATCTACCCACAACCGCTGCTGATCCTGGTCCAGCAATCCGGTCTGGCGGGCTGATCACTCAAGAACGATCCGCAGTAAAACAAGACGGCGCCTTCGGGCGCCGTTTTGCATTTATGGGAACGGCCCTCCCCTACCCTGCGAATTGCCCTTCAAGCAAATCCGTGATGCCTGACATACCCGAACTGTGCCTGGCTTTAAAGTGAACTCCACACGCCACACTCAAATAGAGGCAAGGAAAGACGATGAGACGAGACATCTTTTCCGAGTTGATCGAAGGCCTTGAAGCGCTGGCAGATGAACGCCACGGCAGGATCACACTACCCACCAGGACGCTGTCGCGAGCAATCGAGCGGCAACCCTCTACACCTACAGAACTGAAGACCGTCGGCACCTGCGCCACGAAGCAGCCAGGGTAGGCTTGCTCGCGAAAGCGACAACGCAATCATCGCGCGCCTCGAAAAAAACGGCACCCGAAGGTGCCGTTGCGCATTACCGATCCACAACCTTATTTGCGCGCTGCCTCCCACGACTTGAGCAGCTCGCTGTAGCTCACGGTTTCCCCCTTGGGTTTCTCGTTGGCCAGTTTCGGTTTCGGCGCGCCCGGCTGGTCAAACCAGTATTGCGCGTCGCGCTCGGGGTTCATTTTCGGTGCGCAAGTGGCCTGGGCTTTCGAGCGCTCGAGCCGGGTCATGATCGCGTCCTGGTCCTTGGCCAGGCCATCGAGCGCCTGTTGCGGGGTTTTCTCGCCGCTGGCGGCTTCGGCGATATGGCTCCACCACAACTGCGCCAGGCGTGGATAGTCCGGCACGTTGGTGCCGGTCGGCGTCCACTGCACCCGGGCCGGGCTGCGATAGAACTCCACCAGGCCACCGAGCTTCGGCGCCAGGTCGGTCATCGCCTGGGAGTTGATGTCCGACTCGCGGATCGGTGTCAGGCCGACGATGGTTTTCTTCAGCGACACGGTTTTCGAGGTCACGAACTGGGCATAGAGCCAGGCCGCGAGTTTCTGCTTCTCCGGGGTGGACTTCATGAAGGTCCAGGAACCCACGTCCTGATAGCCCAGCTTCATGCCCTCTTCCCAGTACGGTCCACGCGGCGACGGCGCCATGCGCCATTTCGGCGTGCCGTCGGCGTTCATCACCGCCAGGCCCGGCTTGGTCATGTCGGCGGTGAACGCGGTGTACCAGAAGATCTGCTGGGCGATATTGCCCTGGGACGGCACCGGCCCGGACTCGGAGAAGGTCATGCCCGCCGCTTCCGGTGGCGCGTACTTTTTCATCCAGTCGACGTATTTGGTGGTGGCGAACACCGCCGCCGGGCCGTTGGTGTCGCCGCCGCGGGTCACGCTGGAGCCCACCGGATGGCAATCCTCGACGCGGATCCCCCACTCGTCCACCGGCAAACCGTTGGGCAAGCCCTTGTCGCCGCCGCCGGCCATGGAGAACCAGGCATCGGTGAAGCGCCAACCCAGGGACGGGTCCTTCTTGCCGTAGTCCATATGCCCGTAGACCCGCTTGCCGTCGATCTCCTTGACGTCCTCGCTGAAGAACTTGGCGATGTCCTCATAGGCCGACCAGTTCACCGGCACACCCAGCTCGTAGCCGTACTTCTCCTTGAACTTGGCTTTCAGGTCGGCCCGCTCGAACCAGTCGGCGCGGAACCAGTACAGGTTGGCGAACTGCTGGTCGGGCAGTTGATAGATCTTGCCGTCCGGCGCGGTGGTGAAGGAAATGCCGATGAAGTCCTTGATGTCCAGGGTCGGCGAGGTGTAGTCCTTGCCTTCGTTGGCCATCAGGTCGGTGATGGATTCGGTCTTGCCATAACGAAAGTGCGTGCCGATCAGGTCGGAGTCGTTGACCCAGCCGTCATAGATATTCTTATCCGACTGCATCTGGGTCTGCAGCTTCTCCACCACGTCGCCTTCCTGCAGCAGGTCGTGGGTCAGCTTGATCCCGGTGATTTCGCTGAAAGCCTTGGCCAGCACCTTGGACTCGTATTCATGGGTGGCGATGGTTTCCGAGACCACGTTGATCTTCATCCCGCGAAACGGCTCGGACGCCTTGATGAACCACTTCAGCTCTTCCAGCTGTTGCTCCGCGGTCAGGGTGGATGGCTTGAACTCGCTGCCGATCCATTTTTTCGCGGCGTCCTCATAGGCGTCGGCCCAGGCCGTCGCGCTCAGGCCGCTCAATGCCAGCATGGCCGCCAATGAAACGCTATGTCGCAGCTTATTGTTTTTGTCGAACATAGAGACCTCCCGGTTGAATTTCGAAGCAGGACCGCCGCGCACGCGCCCGGCTAGCCCCAACGCATCACAGCCAACAGCCACACCAGGGACAGCACGAACGCCACCCAGATGCTCCAGTCGGTGGCGCCGATTACCAGCAGATGCAGGTAGGCGCTGCCGAGAAGACCGATAAACAGACGATCGCCACGGGTGGTGGCAATCGGCAGGAAGCCGCGCCGAGGGATGCTCGGCGAACGCAGCTCCCAAGTGGTCATGCCCAGCAGGATCAAGGCAATGACACCGAAGAATGCCGCCGTCGGGGCGGTCCAGTTCATCCATTCCATCAACGGTTCCTCATACCCGGCCCAGGGCAAAGCCCTTGGCCACATGGTTGCGAACAAACCAGATCACCAGCATGCCCGGCAGAATGGTCAGCACCCCGGCGGCCGCCAGCACGCCCCAGTCGATACCGGAGGCGGACACGGTGCGGGTCATCACCGCGGCGATCGGCTTGGCGTTCACCGAGGTCAAAGTCCGCGCCAGCAACAGTTCGACCCAGGAAAACATGAAGCAGAAGAACGCCGTCACACCGATCCCCGAGCCGATCAGCGGGACGAAGATCTTCACGAAGAATTTGGGAAAGCTGTAGCCATCGATGTAGGCGGTCTCGTCGATTTCCTTCGGCACCCCGGACATGAAGCCTTCGAGAATCCACACCGCCAGCGGCACGTTGAACAGGCAGTGGGCCAGGGCCACGGCAATGTGCGTATCGAACAGGCCGATGGACGAATACAGCTGGAAAAACGGCAGCAGGAATACCGCCGGCGGCGCCATGCGGTTGGTCAGCAGCCAGAAGAACAGGTGCTTGTCGCCGAGGAAGCGGTAGCGCGAAAAGGCGTAGGCCGCCGGCAGCGCCACGCTCAGGGAAATCACCGTGTTCAGGCTGACGTAATACAGCGAGTTGAGGTAGCCGGTGTACCAGCTGGGGTCGGTGAAGATCACCTTGTAGTTGTGCCAGGTGAAGTCCTGGGGCCACAGGGTCAGGCTGCCGAGGATCTCGTTGTTGCTCTTGAACGACATGTTCAGCAACCAGTAGATCGGCACCAGCAGGAACAGGATGTAGATCAGCAGCGGTATCAGCTTGCGCTTGGTCATGGCGGCCGTCCTCAGCGATTGGCGTCGGAGTGGGTCATGGCGGTGTAGAACAGCCAGGACACCAGCAGGATGATCAGGAAGTACACCAGGGAGAACGCCGCGGCCGGGCCCAGGTCGAACTGACCTATGGCCATCTGGGTCAGGGTCTGGCTGAGGAAAGTCGTGGCGTTGCCGGGCCCGCCGCCGGTGAGCACGAACGGCTCGGTGTAGATCATGAAGCTGTCCATGAAGCGCAGCATCACCGCGATCAGCAGCACGCTTTTCATCTTCGGCAACTGGATATGGCGGAACACCGCCCAGTTCGACGCCCGGTCGATGCGCGCCGCCTGGTAATACACGTCCGGGATCGCCCGCAGCCCCGAAAAGCAGAGCAGCGCCACCAGCGAGGTCCAGTGCCACACGTCCATCACCAGCACCGTGACCCAGGCATCCATGGTGTTGGCCGCGTAGTTGTAATCGATGCCCAGGGCATTCAGCGCCGAGCCCATCAGGCCGATGTCGGCGCGACCGAAGATCTGCCAGATGGTGCCCACCACGTTCCACGGGATCAGCAGCGGAATGGCGAGGATGATCAGCACCACCGACGACCAGCGCCCCTTGCTCGGCATGGTCAGGGCGATGGCGATGCCCAAGGGGATTTCGATCAGCAGCACGCAGGCCGAATAGATGAACTGGCGCAGCAGCGAGTCGTGCAGGCGCGGGTCGAGCAGCACCTGGCGGTACCAGTCGGCGCCGACGAAATAGCGGCTGGACTGGTCGAAAATGTCCTGCACCGAATAGTTGACCACGGTCATCATCGGGATCACCGCACTGAAGGCCACCAGCAGGAACACCGGCAATACCAGCCACCAGGCTTTGTTGTTCTGCACTTTGTTCATGGCTGAACCTCGTTCGTGGCGTGGGCCTCCAGCAGGTATTCGTCGGCGTAGACCATCAGCCACTGCGCTGGGAAGCTGATGCAGGCCCTGCCCTGCGGCACCGGTTTGTCTTCGGCCAGCCGCACTTTCAAGACCGCGCCGTCGAGGTTCAGGGTCATGATCTTGTAGGTACCCAGGTCCTCGATGTGGACCACGTCGGCCTGCAGCGCCTCCTCGTAAGGCTCGTCCCAGACATGGATGAACTCCGGGCGAATGCCGACTTTCAGGCTCTGGTAATCGATCTCGGCGATTCGCTGCTGCAAGGCTTCAGGTAATGGCAGGTGGGTGCCGGCGAACCTGACACCGCCGGCCTCTGCCCGGACCTCGATCAGGTTCATCCCCGGGCTGCCGATGAAGTAGCCGACAAAGGTGTGGCTCGGCCGCTCGAACAGCTCCCGCGGGGTACCGAACTGGACGATCTGCCCGCCGTACATCACCGCGATCTTGTCGGCGAAGGTCGAGGCTTCGAGCTGGTCGTGGGTGACGTAGACCATGGTGATGTTGAACTGCTCGTGGATCTGCTTGAGCTTGCGCCGCAGCTTCCACTTCAAGTGCGGGTCGATCACCGTCAGCGGCTCGTCGAACAGGATCGCCGATACGTCGTCGCGCACCAGGCCGCGGCCCATGGAAACCTTCTGCTTTTCGTCGGCGCTGAGGTTGCGCGCCTTCTTGTTCAGCAGCGCCTGCAAGTCGAGGACCTCGGCGATCTCCTGCACCTTGCTGTGCACCCTGGCCTCGGCCAGGCCCTGGTTGCGCAGCGGAAAGGCCAGGTTGTCGAACACCGTCATGGTGTCGTAGACCACCGGGAACTGGAAAACCTGGGCGATGTTGCGCTTCTCGGGAGTCAGCTCGTTGACCACCCGGGTATCGAACAGCACCTGCCCCTGGGAAGGGCTGAGCAGCCCGGAAATGATGTTGAGCAAGGTCGACTTGCCGCAGCCGGACGGCCCGAGCAAGGCATAGGCGCCGCCCTGCTCCCAGACGTGGTTCATCTCGCGGATCGCATAGTCCTCGGGACCGGCCGGGGTACTGGTGTAACTGTGGGCGAGGTTGTGCAAACGGATCTCGGCCATCAGGCAACCCTCGCGACGCGCCGCCCCGGTGCCTGGACCAGACGGCCCTGGGCATCGAAGACGAACAGTTTGTGGGTGGGGATATAAATGCGGATCGGCGCGTCGACGTCGTATTCGTGCACGCCGGGCAGGTGCAGCACCAATAGGAATTGTTCGTTGCGCACATGCAGGAAGGTTTCCGAGCCGCTGATTTCCGCCACCTCGACGGTCACCGCCAGCTCCAGGTCGTCGTCGTTGCTCGGTACCAGGGAGATATGGCTGGGCCGCACGCCGAAGCGGAACTCGCCCTCGCCGACCGGGCGCAGATCGACGTTCAGCGGAAAGTGCACGAAATTGGCGAAGCTCACTTCATTGCCGGCGATGCGCCCCGGCATCAGGTTGATCGGCGGTTCGGAGAACAGCTCGGCAGCCAGCACCGTCTGGGGCTGGTGATAGACCTCGGCGGTCTTGCCGCTCTGCACCAGGCGCCCCTCGTGGAGGATGGTGGTGGTGCCGCCCAGGGCCAGCGCCTCGTTGGGCTCGGTGGTGGCATAGATGGCGATGGTGTGGCGGGCCTGGAACAGCTCGCGCATCTCCTGGCGCAGCTCTTCGCGCAGCTTGTAGTCGAGGTTGACCAGCGGCTCGTCGAACAGGATCAGCTCGGCATCCTTGACCAGCGCCCGGGCCATCGCCGTGCGCTGCTGCTGGCCGCCGGACAGCTCCAGCGGATGGCGCTGCAGGAACTTCTCGATCCGCAGCATCTTCGCCGTCTCCAGCACCTTGCTCTCGATCAGTTGCGCCGAAACGCCGGCCTGGCGCAGCGGCGAGGCGATATTCTCGAACACGGTCATGGTCGGGTAGTTGATGAACTGCTGATAGACCATCGACACGTTGCGCAGCCGCACCGGGCGCCCGGTGACGTCCACGCCGTTCATCAGGATGCGCCCGCTGGCGGGCTTGTCGAGCCCGGCGATCAGGCGCATCAGGCTGGTCTTGCCGGACAGCGTGCGCCCCAGCAGGACATTGAAGGAACCGGGTTCAAAGCGCAGCGAGATGTCATCGATCCAGGTCTGGCCCTCGACGACACGACTGACATGCTCCAGCGTTAATGACATGGCTCGGCCTTTTTTATTATTGGAGTCAAGCGACCGGAGCAGCAGAGCGACTTTCGTGCCAGAACCGCGGCAGCAAACCAAGCCACTGATAAGCCTGATATTTATTAAAAGACAGGCTATTGGAAGGTTCACAGCTGAACAGAAATGAACAACCCGCACTGAACAACTGAACAGTCCGGCGGTTGACAATGAACAAGAGTGAACAACACTGGATGGACGCTTTTGCCCGTAAACGCCACAGTCCCGGGCATAGGCCAATAACAACAATAAAAGCGTTTTCAGAGACCTACCGCCATGAGCGCACCTGCCTCACCGCTGTCTCACGAGACCATCATCAAGGACTCCTGGAGTCGCTGCCGGGCCTTTGGCCTCAGCCACCAGAGCGCGCCCGCCTTCGACCAACTGCCCGCCGAGCGCATCGCCCAGTTGCTGGAGAGCCAGCATGCCCTGGTGCAGACCACCCACCAGGAAGTCCTGCCCTACTACGAGAACATCCTCAGCAACTCCAATTGCCTGATCATGCTCGCCGACAACCAGGGCCAGGTGCTGACGTCCTGGGGCACCCAGCGTTTTATCCAGCCGAGCCTGGCCCGTGGTTTCAGCGCCGGCGCCAGCTGGCTGGAACACTGCAGTGGGACTAACGCCATCGGCACCGCCCTGGCTTGCGAACAGGCGGTGCATATCGAGCACGATGAACACTTTCTCAAGGCCAACCGCTTCATGACCGGCTCGGCCGCGCCGATCTTCGATGCCGAGCGCCGGGTGATCGCGGTGCTGGACGTTTCCAGCGACAGCTACCTGCCGCCCTCCCATACCCTGGGCATGGTCAAGATGATGAGCCAGACCGTGGAGAACCGGCTGATCCTCAACCTGTTCCAAGGCCGGCATTTCCAGCTGACCTTCAACACCGGCCTGAACAACCTCGACAGCCAGTGGGCCGGCTTGCTGATCTTCGATGACAGCGGCCAGGTGCTTTCGGCCAACCGCCGCGCCGACAACCTGCTGGGCATCAGCCTGTCGCGGGTCGGCATCGAAAGCCTGTTCAAGGTCTCCCTGCTGGAATTGCTCAACCAGCCCGAAGGCCTGCCCTTCGCCCTGCAGGCCGCCGGTCGCAACCGCTTCCATTGCCTGCTCAAGCGTCCAAGGCAGATGCCGATCCAGGCCCGAGTCTTCGTCGAGCCACCTTCCCGTCCGGCTCCCGCCAACACAGATGCCATCAGCCTGAACACCCTGCACTTCGGCGACAGCCGGGTGGAGAAGGCCGTGCGCCAGGCCGAACGGCTGCTGGAAAAGGACATTCCGCTGCTGATCCACGGCGAAACCGGCGTCGGCAAGGAAGTTTTCGTCAAGGCCCTGCATCAAGCCAGCTCGCGGAGCAAACAGGCGTTCATTGCCGTCAACTGCGCGGCGATCCCCGCCGAACTGGTGGAGTCCGAGTTGTTCGGCTACGAGAAAGGCGCCTTCACCGGCGCCAGCCAGAAAGGCAGCATCGGCCTGATCCGCAAGGCCGACAAAGGCACGCTGTTCCTCGACGAAATCGGCGACATGCCCTTGCCGACCCAGGCCCGCCTGTTGCGTGTGCTGCAAGAGCGTTGCGTGCAACCGGTGGGCAGCAGCGAGCTGTTCCCGGTGGACATCCGCATCATCTCGGCGACCAACCGCTCCCTGCGCGAACAGGTACAACTCGGGCGTTTCCGCGAGGACCTGTATTACCGCATCGGCGGCCTGACCCTGGAGTTGCCGCCCCTGCGCGAACGCAGCGACAAACAGGCGCTGTTCAAGCGTATCTGGGAGCAACACCGCGAGTCCGGCCAATGGGCCGGGCTCAGCCGCGATGTCCAGGAACTGTTCGAGCGCCATCCCTGGCCGGGCAACCTGCGCCAGGTCAGCAGTGTGATGCAGGTGGCGCTGGCCATGGCCGAAGAACAACCGATCCGCGCCGAGCACCTGCCGGACGACTTTTTTGTCGACCTGGACATGGAGCCAGCCACCAGCCACGAACCGCCCGGCGACATCGACCTGCAAGACACCCCCGACCTGCACCGCCAGCTCAAGGCCGTGGGCGGCAACATATCCCTATTGGCCCGGCGCCTGGGGGTGAGTCGCAATACCCTCTATAAAAGATTGCGCCAGCAGGAGGATTGATTGCCCGCCCCCTGCCCCCGAATGGCAGGCAAACAAAAACCCGCACAAGGCGGGTTTCTGTTTGTCGCCAGTACAGCAATCAGTCAGCCAGGCGCCAGGTAGTCCCACCCTTGCCGTCTTCCAGCACCACGCCCATGGCGGTGATCTGGTCGCGGATGCGGTCGGACTCGGCCCAGTCCTTGTTGGCCCGGGCCGCCAGGCGCGCCTGGATCAGCGCTTCGACCTGCGCTGCGTCGACCCGGCCTTCGGCACCGGCCTGCAGGAAGTCGTCGGCGTCCAGCTGCAGCACACCCAGCACGTCCGCCAGCTCCCGCAGGCGCGCCGCCAGACCGGCCGCCGCATTGAGATCGCTCTCGCGCAGACGGTTGATCTCGCGCACCATCTCGAACAGCACCGCACAGGCTTCCGGCGTGCCGAAGTCGTCGTTCATCACCTCGGTGAAACGCTCGACGAAGGCTTCGCCACCGGCGGCCGGTACAGTCGGCAGGCCTTTGAGGGCGTGGTAGAAACGCTCCAGGGCGCCCTTGGCGTCCTTGAGGTTGTCTTCCGAGTAGTTGATCGCGCTGCGGTAGTGGCTCGACACCAACAGGTAACGCACCACTTCCGGATGGTATTTGTCGAGCACGTCGCGGATGGTGAAGAAGTTGTTCAAGGACTTGGACATCTTCTCGCCATTGATGCGGATCATGCCGCAATGCATCCAGGCATTGGCGTAGGTCTTGCCGGTGGCCGCCTCGCTCTGGGCGATCTCGTTTTCATGGTGCGGGAACTCGAGGTCGCTGCCGCCGCCATGAATGTCGAAGGTCTCGCCCAGGCAGCAGGTCGACATCACCGAGCATTCGATGTGCCAGCCCGGACGCCCGGCGCCCCATGGCGATTCCCAGCTCGGCTCGCCCGGCTTGGCGGCTTTCCACAGCACGAAGTCCAGCGGGTCCTGCTTCGACTCGTCGACTTCGATCCGCGCGCCGATGCGCAGGTCTTCGATCTTCTTGCGCGACAGCTTGCCGTAACCGAGGAACTTGCCGACCCGGTAGTACACGTCGCCGTTGCCCGGCGCGTAGGCGTAGCCCTTGTCGATCAGGGTCTGGATCATCGCGTGCATGCCGGCGATATGGTCGGTGGCACGCGGCTCCATGTCCGGCTTCTTGATGTTCAGGCGCGCTTCGTCTTCGTGCATCGCCGCGATCATGCGCTCGGTCAACGCCTCGAACGACTCGCCGTTCTCATTGGCCCGATTGATGATCTTGTCGTCGATGTCGGTGATGTTGCGCACATAGGTCAGGTCGTAGCCGCTGAAGCGCAGCCAGCGGGTCACCAGGTCGAAGGCGACCATGCTGCGGCCGTGGCCCAGGTGGCAATAGTCGTACACGGTCATGCCGCACACGTACATGCGCACCTTGTTGCCATCGAGCGGCTTGAAGACTTCTTTGCTCTTGGTGAGCGTGTTGTAGATCGTTAGCACAAGGAGTTCCTTAACTGATCACTGACCCCAGGAGTCGCGCAGGGTCACGGTACGGTTGAATACCGGTGCGCCCGGTTTCGAGTCCTTGATATCCGCGCAGAAGTAACCTTCGCGCTCGAACTGGAAACGGTCTTCCGGCTGTGCGTTGCCCAGCGAGGGTTCGGCACGACAACCAGTGAGGACCTGCAGGGAGTCAGGGTTGATGTTGTCCAGGAAACTTGCGCTGTCTTCGGCCTTCTCCGGGTTCGGCGAACGGAACAGGCGATCGTACAGGCGCACTTCGCACTCGACGCTGGCGGCGGCCGGCACCCAGTGGATCACGCCCTTGACCTTGCGCCCTTCCGGGTTCTTGCCCAGGGTGTCCGGGTCGTACGAGCAACGCAGCTCGACGATGTTGCCGTTGGCGTCCTTGATCGCCTCGTCGGCGCGGATCACGTAGCTGCCGCGCAGGCGCACTTCGCCGGCCGGTTCCAGGCGCTTGTAGCCCTTTGGCGGCTCTTCCATGAAGTCGTCGCGATCGATGTAGATTTCACGGGCGAACGGCAGCACCCGCACACCCATGTCTTCTTTCGGATGGCGCGGCAGTTCGAGGTTCTCGACCTGGTCTTGCGGGTAGTTGGTGATCAACACCTTCAGCGGACGCAGCACGCACATGGCGCGCGGGGCGCTGTGGTCGAGGTCGTCACGGATGCTGAATTCCAGCATGCCGAAGTCCACCACGCCGTCGGAACGGTTGGTGCCGACCATCTCGCAGAAGTTGCGGATGGATTTCGGCGTGTAGCCACGACGACGGAAGCCCGACAGGGTCGACATGCGCGGGTCGTCCCAACCGTTGACGTGCTTCTCGTCCACCAGTTGCTTGAGCTTGCGCTTGCTGGTGATGGTGTAGTTCAGGTTCAGGCGGCTGAACTCGTACTGGCGCGGCTGTGCCGGCACCGGCAGGTTTTCCAGGAACCATTCGTACAACGGGCGATGGCTTTCGAACTCCAGGGTGCAGATCGAGTGGGTGATGCCTTCGATGGCGTCCGACTGACCGTGGGTGAAGTCGTAGTTCGGGTAGATGCACCACTTGTCGCCGGTCTGGTGGTGATGCGCATGGCGGATGCGATACATGATCGGGTCGCGCAGGTTCATGTTCGGCGAGGCCATGTCGATCTTGGCCCGCAGCACACGTGCACCGTCCGGGAATTCGCCAGCGCGCATGCGGGCAAACAGGTCCAGGTTCTCTTCGACGCTGCGATCGCGGAACGGGCTGTTCTTGCCCGGCTCGGTCAGGCTGCCACGGTATTCCTTGGCCTGCTCGGGGGTCAGGTCGTCGACATAGGCCTTGCCCGCCTTGATCAGCTCCACCGCCCACTCGTGCAACTGGTCGAAGTATTGCGAGGCGTAGCGCACTTCACCGGACCACTCGAAGCCCAGCCACTTGACGTCGCTTTCGATGGCGTCGATGTATTCCTGGTCTTCCTTGGCCGGGTTGGTGTCGTCGAAACGCAGGTGGGTGACGCCGCCGAATTCCTGGGCCAGCCCGAAGTTCACGCAGATCGACTTGGCGTGACCGATGTGCAGGTAGCCGTTGGGTTCCGGCGGGAAGCGGGTCACGATCTGTGTGTGCTTACCCGAGTCCAGGTCCGCCTGGATGATCGGGCGCAGGAAATTGACCGGAACGGCCGGTCCGGTCTTGGAATTCGAGGTAGGGTCGACAGTGGGCTTGCTCATAGGATCCTTGAACGTACAAGTGCGCGGCCGGTGCGGCCTGATAAATCAAAACGGATATCATAGCCGATGCGGTCAAGCCCCTGACAGAGCGGGCTTTAAATCTGCCGCGATTAATCCGTCGCAAATGAAAAAACAGCCTCGAATTTCACGCCCGTCACGCTAAACTGCGCACCTTGGCGGATTTTTGCCAGCGCGGTTCCGGCCCGCGGGCCCCAGGCCTGCCTCCCGGAACCCGGGAATTCCTTGAAAACGCTCCTCCTTATAAAGAGTACCGATCATGACCCAAGTCAAACTGACCACCAACCACGGCGACATCGTGCTGGAACTGAACGCCGAGAAAGCCCCGGTCACCGTGGCCAACTTCGTCGAATACGTTAAAGCCGGTCATTACGAAAACACCGTATTCCACCGCGTCATCGGTAACTTCATGATCCAGGGCGGCGGTTTCGAGCCAGGCATGAAAGAAAAGAAAGACAAGCGTCCAAGCATCCAGAACGAAGCCGACAACGGTCTTTCCAACGACAAGTACACCGTCGCCATGGCCCGCACCATGGAGCCGCATTCGGCTTCCGCGCAGTTCTTCATCAACGTCGCTGACAACAGCTTCCTCAACCACAGCGGCAAGACCGTGCAGGGCTGGGGCTACGCGGTATTCGGCAAAGTGGTCGCCGGCACCGAAGTGGTCGACAAGATCAAAGGCGTGGCCACCACCATGAAGGCCGGCCACCAGGACGTACCGGCAGAAGACGTGATCATCGAGAAAGCCGAGATCGTTGAGTGATACTGCTGATTTCAGATTTGCATCTGGAAGAGGAGCGCCCGGACATTACCCGGGCGTTTCTGGATTTACTGGGCGGGCGTGCCCGCTCGGCGCAAGCGCTGTACATCCTGGGAGATTTCTTCGAGGTCTGGATCGGCGACGACGCCATGACCCCCTACCAGCTTTCCATTTGCCAGGCACTGCGCGAGCTCAGCGACAGCGGCACGCAGGTTTTCCTGATGCATGGCAATCGCGACTTCATGCTCGGCAAGGCCTTCTGCAAAGCCGCGGGCGCGACCCTGCTCAAGGACCCGAGCGTGGTCGACTTCTACGGCGAGCCGGTGCTGCTGATGCACGGCGACAGCCTATGCACCCGCGACGAAGCCTACATGCGCATGCGCCGCTACCTGCGCAACCCGGTTTCGTTGTGGATCCTCAGGCACCTGCCGCTGCGCACCCGGCACAAGCTGGCGCGCAAGCTGCGCAATGAAAGCCGCGCGCAAACCCGCATGAAGGCCAACGACATCGTCGACGTGACCCCGGACGAAGTGCCGCGGATCATGCAGGCGTTCAAGGTGCGGACCCTGGTCCACGGCCACACCCACCGCCCGGCCATCCACAAGTTGCAGATCGGCGACCAGGCCGCCAAGCGCATCGTGCTGGGGGACTGGGACCGTCAGGGCTGGGCCTTGCAGGTGGATGAACAGGGCTTCCAGCTGGCGGCTTTCGACTTCGTGCCGTCGCAGCAGGCATTGCCCCGCCTGTAGCGCCGCCGCAGGCTGCGATAAGGCCCGAAGGGCCTTGTTGCGAGGCCTTCCAGGCGAACGCTGCGCGTTCTATCGCGAGCAAGCTCGCTCCTACAGCAAGACGTACCTTTTTGTAAGAACGAGCCTGCTCGCGATAATTCCTCTGCCCTACCGCACCCTCAATGCCCCGCCGACGCCGGCCCGGCCTTGGCAGTGAACGGTGGCTTGGCCAGCCACACCAGCAGGATCAGCGCCATGAAGCTCCAGCCCAGCAGCGTGAAGTAGTCCACGGTGGACATCATGTACGCCTGGCCGGTCAGCACCTGGTCCAGTTGCGCGTAGGCCTGGTTGCTGGCACCGCCCAAGGTGCCCAGGGCATCGCGGGTGGCAGGTTCGAAGGTACTGATGTGTTCGCCCATGTAGGCATGATGCTCGTTCGCCCGGCGGATCCAGATCCAGGTGGTCAGCGAGGCGGCGAAACTGCCACCCAGGGTCCGCAGGAAGGTGGCCAGGCCGGCGCCATCGGCAATCTGGTGCGGCGGCAGGTCCGACATCAGGATGCTCAGGGTCGGCATGAAGAACAGCGCCACGCCGATACCCATGAACAGCTGCACCAGGGCGATGTGCTGGAAGTCCACCTCGTTGGTGAACCCGGCGCGCATAAAGCAGCTCAGGCCGATCGCCAGGAACGCCAGACCGGCCAGCAAGCGCAGGTCGAACTTGTGCGCGTACTTGCCGACGAAAGGCGACATCAGCACCGGCAGGATGCCCATCGGCGCCACCGACAGGCCGGCCCAGGTCGCGGTATAGCCCATCTGGGTCTGCACCCACTGCGGCAGGATCAGGTTGATGCCGAAGAAACCGGCATAACCGCCCACCAGCACGATGGTGCCGATGCGGAAGTTGCGGTGGGCGAACAGCCGCAGGTTGACCACCGGATGGCGGTCGGTCATTTCCCAGATCACGAACACCGCCAGGGCGATCACTGAGATCAACGTACCGATAACGATGAAGTTGGATTCGAACCAGTCCAGGTCGTTGCCCTTGTCGAGCACGATCTGCAAGGCACCGACGCCGACAATCAGGCTCAGCAGGCCGATGTAGTCCATCGGCTGGCGACTGGTCACCACCGGCCGCGCCTTCAGCTGCTGCCTGACCACCCAGGCGGCGAACAGGCCGATCGGCACGTTGATGAAGAAGATCCACGGCCAGCTGTAACTGTCGGTGATCCAGCCGCCGAGAATCGGCCCGGCAATCGGCGCCACCACCGTGACCATCGCCAGCAGCGCCAAGGCCATGCCCCTTTTCGCCGGCGGGTAGACCGCGATCAGCAGGGTCTGGGTCATCGGGTACAACGGCCCGGCCACCACCCCTTGCAGCACACGAAAGCCCACCAGCTCGGGCATGGAGGTGGAAATCCCGCAGAGGAAGGAGGCCAGCACGAACAGCAGGGTGGCCCAGATAAACAGCTTCACCTCGCCGAAGCGCCGGCTCAGCCAACCGGTCAGTGGCAAGGCGATGGCGTTGCTCACGGCAAACGAGGTGATCACCCAGGTGCCCTGCTCCGAACTCACCCCGAGGTTGCCCGAGATGGTCGGCAAGGCCACGTTGGCGATGGTGGTGTCGAGCACCTGCATGAAGGTCGCCAGCGATAGGCCGATGGTGCTGAGCAACAGGCTGGGCGGCGTGAAAGAGGCATTATTGCTCATCGCGAATCCTATGAAGCGAGGCAGACGCCGCGGCCGCTAACGGCCGCAGCAGAGGGATCGGCGAATCAGCGCTGCGCGGTCTTGCCGATGGCGGCGCTGTTGTCGTGGATCAGGCGGGCGATCAGGGCATCGGCCTCGCCCAGCTGGCGGTCGTAGACGCTGGTACTGAACGACGCCTTTTGTGGCGGCTGCTGGGCCAGCACGGGGCCGCTCTGGTCATGCAGGTCGACGTTGACCACCGTCGACAGACCGACCCGCAGCGGGTGCCTGGCCAGTTCTTCGGCATTCACATGGATGCGCACCGGCACCCGCTGCACGATCTTGATCCAGTTGCCGGTGGCGTTCTGCGCCGGCAACAGGGCGAAGGCACTGCCGGTACCGGCGCCCAAGCTGTCGATGGTGCCGCTGTACTTGACGTCGCTGCCGTAGATATCGGCCTCGATGTCCACCGGCTGGCCGATGCGCATGTCACGCAGCTGGGTTTCCTTGAAGTTGGCGTCGATCCACAGCTGGTCGAGCGGGATCACCGCCATCAATGCGGTGCCCGGCTGTACCCGCTGGCCCAGTTGCACGGTGCGCTTGGCGACATAACCGGTCACCGGGGCGATCAGGGTGCTGCGGGCGTTGGTCAGGTAGGCCTGGCGCAGTTGCGCGGCGGCCGCCTGCACGTCCGGATGGTTCGATACCACGGTGTCGTCCACCAGCGCGTTGGTGGTGTTGAGCTGCTGCTGGGCATTGGCCAGGGCGTTCTGCGCCGAGGTCAGGTCGTCACGGGCATGGGACAGTTCTTCCTGGGAAATCGCCCCGCTGCTGGCGAGGGTCCGGCGGCGGCTGAAGTTGTCCTGGGCCTTCTGCACTTCGGCCTTCTGCGCCGCCACCTGGGCGCGCATGCCGTCGACGTTGCTGTACAGCCCGCGCACCTGGCGCACGGTACGGGCCAGGTTGGCCTCGGCGCTTTGCAGGCCGACCTCGGCATCGTTGGGGTCGAAGTTGACCAGCACCTGGCCTTCGTGGACCAGGTCGCCATCGTCGGCGCCGATGCTGACCACCGTACCGGTGACCAGCGGGGTGATTTCCACCACGTTGCCGTTCACATAGGCGTCGTCGGTGCCTTCATTCCAGCGTCCGTAGAGTTCGTACCAGGCAAAGACCCCCAGCCCGCCCAGGACGATCAGCGCCACCAGGCCCAGCAGCATGACCTTGCGCTTGCGTGGGTTGGCGGTGTCCGGGGTGTTTTCGGGAGCGTTGTTGGTTGCGGCAGTGGCCATGATGAGTACCTTGAATTATTGAGTGCGCGAGGCTGGGGTCGGGGTGGCCGCGGCCAGATTGTCGGTCTGGAAACCACCGCCCAGGGCCTGCATCAGTTGGATCGACAGGTCGATCTGCTGGGCATTCAGGGTCGCCAGCTGACGCTGGGCCTGCAGCAACTGCTGCTCGATGCTGAGCACGTCCAGGTAATTGCCGATCCCCGAGCCGTAACGCTGGACCACGGTGTCGTAGGAGTCCTGGGCGATGTCGGTGGCGTGTTGCTGGGCGGCGATCTGCCGACCGATGTCACGCAGCTGGGAGATGGTGTCACTGACATCCCCCAGGGCATTCACCAGGCTCTTGTTGTACTGCGCCACGGCCAGGTCGTAGTCGGCGTCCCGGGCATCCAGGTCGGCGCGCAGGCGGCCACCGTCGAAGATCGGCAGCGACACGGTCGGGGCGATATTGAAGAAGCGGCTGGCCGATCCGAACATCGCGTCCCCCAGCAACGCTTGAGTGCCGGCAGCGGCGCTCAGGTTGAGGTTGGGATAGAAGTTGGTCTTGCCAGCGTCGATGCTCTTGCTCGCCGCCTCGACCCGCCAGCGCGCGGCCACCAGATCCGGACGGCGGCCCAGCAGTTCCGCCGGCAGCACCGACGGCAGTGCCACCGCGCTGGCCTGCAGGACTTTCGGCCGGGCGATTTCGTTGCCCCGGTCCGGGCCTTTGCCGAGCAATACCGCGAGGGCGATCTTGGCGCTCTGCAGGTTTTTCTCGGCATCGATCAGGCTGGCTTCGGAGCTGGCCTCCAGGCTTTCGGTCTGCTGGTACTGATACTGACTGTCAATGCCCGAGCTCAGGCGTTTCTGGCTCAGGTCGAGCATCTGCCGGGTGCGCTTGAGGTCTTCAGTGGCCAGGTCATGGACGATATGCGCCTGGCCCAGGTCGCTGTAGGCCCGGGCCACGTCGGCGGCCAGGGTCAGTTGCGCGGCCTGGCGATCGATCTCGGCGGCGCGCGCCTGGCCCAGAGCGGCTTCCCAAGTATCGCGCTGACCGCCCCAGAGGTCGAAGGTGTAACTGAAGTTGCCTGTCAGGCTGCGCATCGTGCTGTAGTTGTCACCCTGCCCGCTCGGGTCCTGCGAACGGGACAGCCGCGAGCGGCTGACACTGCCGCTGGCGTCCAGGGTCGGCATGCGTGCCGCGTCCGCGGCATAGGCCGCCGCGCTGGCCTGGTGGGCGCGGGCGCTGGCGATCTGCATGTCGGGGCTGTCGTGCAGGGCCTCGCGGATCAGGCCGTCGAGCTGTGGATCGCCCAGGCTCTTCCACCAGTCGCTCTTCGGCCAGGCCGCCGGCGACAGGGTCACGCCACCCAAGGATTGTCCGGCCTTGAGGGATTTGGCATCGAGGCTCACCCCTTCGGTTGTCAGGCCACTGTAGTTGGCACATCCCGCCAGGCTCATGGCCAGCAGCACCAGGCTCAAACGGGCACGCAAGGTTTTACTGCTCATTTACTTATCACCTACCCGCAACACGGTGATCGGGTCACCGGCCGCCAGCAAAATTTTCTTGAGGATCTGTTCCAGGGTTTTCAACTCTTCGGGGGTGATGGCGCCGGCCAGTTGGTTCATCGCGTTGGCGCCGATGTGCGGCAGGCAGTCGGCGAGCTTCTGGCCCTCCTCGGTGAGCACCAGGCGCACCTGGCGGCGGTCGTGCTCCGAGCGTTGGCGGGCGAGGAAGTCCTTCTGCTCGAGGCGATCGAGCATTCGGGTCATGGAACCGCTGTCGAGGGACAGGTGGCGGCACAGCTCGGCCGGGGTGTCGACGCCGAACTGGGCCATGATGATCAGCACCTTGAACTGCGCGGCGGTGATGCCGTGGGGCTCCATGTGGGTGTCGATGATCCGGTCCTTGAGCAGGGCCGCGCGGCCCAGCAAGAGCCCGAGGTGGCAATTGTGGAAATCGTCTGGGGTGAAGTGCTTCATCTGACCACCTGTTAGCTGCCTAGGCAGCGAAAGTATGTCGAGATGTTACTGCCTAGGCAGCCAATATCCAAACAATAATTAGCATGCTTACTATTAAGCTAATTAATGGGAAAGCCTTGAAGTCAAGAATCGGCGGGAGAATTACCGGCTGGAGGAGCGGCGTGGTGAACACCAGCCCCCTCGCCAAAGGGGACTGGATTGTCGACGAGCTAGAAGTCGCGCTTGTAGAAGATATCCAGCGAACTGGCGACACCGCTGGCCGCTTCCAGGTAGACCTTTTTGCTCAGCTTGTAGCGCAGGGCGATGGTGTTGGCCGGCTCGAAGACCCCCACCCCGTAACGCAGGCTGAGCCGCTCGGAGATATTGCCGCTGGCCACCACGCTGGTGGTGTTGCCGCTGCCCTGGGTGTCGAGCTGGAAGTCGTCGATCCCCAGGTCCTTGGCCAGCCCGCCGGTGATGTTCGAGCTGCCCATCAGGCCAAGGCCCAGGGCAGCTTGCGCCAGCATGTTGTTGTCCTCGCCGGTGGTGCTCAAGGGACGCCCGAGCACCAGGTAGGACAGCGCCTGCTCCTGGCTCATGGCCGGTTCCGAGAAGATCTGCGTGGTCGGTTGTTCGGCGCTGCCACTGAGGCGGATGCCGGCGATCACGTCATCGGTCTGGCGGATCGCCTCGATGTCCAGGTACGGCTGGTCGATCGGCCCGGCGAACAGCAGACGTGCCCGGCGCACGGTCAGGCGCTGACCGTAGGCACGGTAGCGGCCGTCGTTGAGCCACAACTCGCCACGGGTGTCCATGTTGTCGCCGATGTGCACGTGGCCTTGCAGGTTGGCGGTCAGGCCGAAACCGGTGAAGCTGAGCTTGTCCTCGCCAACTACCACATCGATGTCCATCGCCATGGCCATCGGCGCTTTGCCCTCCTCGGTCTGGTGGCCGATGATCACCGTGTCGTCCGACACCTTGACCGTCGATGGCGGCAATTCACGGATGGTGATCTCACCCTTGGGCACATGGACCTTGCCGGCGATCGCCAGCTTGTCGTCCTTCATCGAGATCTTCAGGTCCGGCGCCACGTCCAGCACCGCATAGGGCTCGACGGTGACCGGCAGTTGCGAGCCTTTCAGGCTCAGGTCCACCACCAGCGCCTGACCCCAGGCGATATTGCCGTTCAGACTGCCCTGGCCGGCCTTGCCGCTCTTCCAGCCGCCGCTCAACTGCACGCTTTCACCGGCGATCAGCGCCTGCAATTGCAGGTCCTGGAGGCTGATGGGCAATTCAGGGCCGGAAACTTCGCCACCACTAAGGGCCAGGTTGCCATTGACCTGCGGCGCCAGCAGACCGCCGGAGATGCGCCCGCTGCCATTGAGGGTGCCGGTGAGCTTTTCGACCATTGGCACGAACGGCCGCGCCACCGCCAGGTCCAGGCCGCTGAGGCGGAACTCGCCGGACAGCGGCTTGTTTTTCGGCAGCGGATTGATCTGCGCCTGCAGCATCAGCTCACCGAGCTTGCCGCCACTGAACGCCAGTTGAGTGTCGATACGCTTGGGGTTGAGGGTGGTGTCGAGTTTCAGCGTCTGGTACGGGAAGTCCAGCCACTGCTGCTTTTCCTTGACCCGCAAGGTGCCACCGCTGGCGTCCAGCAGGATCCGCCCCTGCGGGCCGCCGGCCGGTACGTCCAGCTTGATATCGGCATTGAGCCGGCCCTTCCAGGCGAAGTCCTTGGGCAACCACTGCGCGAGGCTGTCGATCGGGAACTGCTTGAGGTGGTAGCGCAACTTGGGCTCGGGCATCAGCCGCTGATCCTCGCCACACAGGCTGGCATCGCCGCTGGCCCAGCAATGGACGCCGAAGTTGAGTTTGCCGTCGGCCAGGTATTCGAGCTTGGCCGGGGCTTGCAGCCTCCAGTCCTGGCCACCGGTCTGGATATCGCCGCTGGCCAGGCGCCCGCGCCAGTTGCCCTGGTCCAGTTTGCCGTCCAGGCCCAGTGCCAGCTTGAGCTGCGGACCTTGCAGGTCCAGTTGCAGCTTCTGGCTCTTGATATCGCCCTGGCCGCTGGCCGTCAGCGTGCCCAGCGCGGTTTCACCGACCTGGATGCCGGCCCCCTTGAGGTCGATTTGCGCCCGTTGCGCGCTGTCCAGGCTGGCATCAAGCTTGAGGCTCAGCAGGCGATTGTCGACGAACACCAGTTGCTGGCCTTGCAGGTCGAGCTTGCCCTGCGGCGCCTTCAGGGTGCCCGCCACATCGAGGCGGCCGTTGAGCTGGCCACGCAGCTCGGGCCACAGCTGGCCGAGACGCGGCAGCTTGATATCGAGTTGCCCGGCCAAACGCTGTTGCAGGCGCCCGGAACCGTTGATGCGGTTGTCGCCCAGGCGGATGTCCAGGGTATTCAGGTTCCACTGCTCGCCAGCGCCATCGGCCTTGGCCTGCAGCACCGCGGGCTGGCCGCGCAGCTTGCCCTTGAGGTCGAGGTCGGCGTTGAGCTTGAGTTGCTCGTTCTTCATTTCGCCCTGGCTGCGCAGCGGCCCGGCCAAAGTGCCCGGCAGCTCGGCGACCCAGTACGCCGGGTTGATCGCCGACAGATCCAGGGCGGTATCCCAGGCGATGCCGTCGGCGAATTGCAGGTTCAGGTGGCCTTCAGCCTTGCCCTGGCCGGCGGCCAGCTTGAACTGGGGCAGGAAGATTTTCGTCAGGTCGCCGCTGAACGGGCTGCTGAGGCTGAACGCCCCCGCCGGGCCATCGAGGTCACCCTTGAAGTTGCCCAGGTAGTTGCCATCGCGGTAGGCGACCTCGGCAGTGAAGCGGCGCACCGCCACCGCGGGCTCTTCGATCAGCGGGTACAGGCGATGCCAGGGGAAATCCAGCCAGTCGAGCCTGGCTTCGGCGTTCAGGCCCTGGCTCCAGTCCAGCTGGCCCGTCAGCTTGAGGTTCTGCTTGTCGTTGGCGCTCAGGTCCAGCGCGGCGATCTGCGCGCCCTTGGCGTCGACCTTGCCTTGCAGCGCCAGGGCCACCGGCCCCTGCTCGGCCGGCAGGCTGGCCTTGCCCAGCAGTTGGTAACCCGCCTTGAGGTCGCCTTTGCCGGTCAGCTCCAGCTGGTTGAGCATCAGGGTATCGGGCAGCTCGGCGCTGGCCTTGAAGCCATCGGCGGTGATCCGCACCTGGGCCGGCAGGTTCTCCACCAACGGTTGCAGCTCACCGCTCAATTGGCCTTGCAGGTAACCGCTGCTGTCGGCCGCAAGCTTGAGGGTCTTCAGCAGGTCGCCATCAACCTTCAGCGCCAACGCCCAGGGTTCACTGCCCGGCGCCGGCAGGGTGAGGGTACCGGTGGCACTCAGTGGCCAGTCGCCGCTGGGCGACAGCAACCCCGAAAGTTTGAGGCTGAGGTCGTCGCGTTGCAGGCTCACCGAGTCGATCAGCAGGCCCTTGGCCGTCCACTGCGCCGCCAGCTGCAGGCCCTTGAGCTCCTCGCTGCCATTGAACTGCAGGCTGCCGACCCGTACCTGCCCCAGCTCGATAGCCAGGGGCAACTGCAGATCCGGCAGGCTGATCGGGCCGCTGCTTTGTTCTTCCGCGCCCGGCGGGAATTGCAGGCTGACCTGCTCCACGTCCAGTTGCTCGATGCACAGGGTCATGCGCATCAGGCATGCCGGCGACCAGGCGAATTTCGGCGCCTGGAGTTCGACCCGGCTGCTGTCCTGCTGCCACAACAGGTGATCGGCGCTCCACTGTCCCCCTAAGTGGCCGGCGAAGTTTTCCACGGTCAAGCCCGGCACCAGGCCCAGGGCCCAGCGACTGCCGGCCTGGGTGCCGAGTATAGAAGCCAGCGCCAGTACCAGCACCGCCACCAGCACAAGCAGCGCCAGCGCCGCGATCTTCAAACCACGCTTCACAGCTCAGGCCCCATGGAAAAGTGCAAGCGAATGCCGCCGTCATCGTCCAGCGCATGGGCCAGGTCAAGGCGGATCGGCCCCACCGGGGACACCCAGCGCACGCCGACACCGACCCCGGTCTTGAGGTTCGGCAGTTCAAGTTTGTCGAAGGAGTTGCCCTGGTCGACAAAGGTCGCCAGGCGCCATTTTTCCGCGATGGAGTACTGATACTCGACGCTGCCGGCCACCATGTAGCGCCCGCCGATCCGGTCGCCGTCGGAGTTCTCCGGCGACAGGCTCTGGTAGTCGTAACCGCGCACGCTCTGATCGCCACCGGCGAAAAAGCGCAGCGACGGCGGGATCTTCTTGTAACCGTTGGTGGCGCTGCCACCGAACTGCACCCGGCCGAGGAAGCGATGGTTGTCCCACACCGTGGTCAGGCCCTTGAGCAGCACGGTGCCATATAACAGGTTGGTGTCCGAACCCAGCCCTTCCTTGGCCACCTTGCTGTCGAATTGCAGGCGATAGCCGTTGTGCGGGTCGATGCGGTTATCGCTGCGCAGGTAGGAATAGCTGATGCCGGGCATCAACAGGGTACTCAGGCCCGAGTCGTCGCCAAGGCGGTATTCCTCGCGTTGCCACTTCAACGAGATGACTCGCTGCCAGCCGCTGGGCAACTTGCTGTGCCACTCGGGACCGAGGGTGAGCAGTTTACTCAGGGTGTCGGTATTGGCGATTTCTTCGTTCTGGTAGCCGCCGGCAAAACGCAGCTTGTCGGTCAGCGGCGGGTCCAGCGGTATGTCGTAGAACAGGCCGACGTTCTGTCGCGGCGCGGAGACTTCCGCCTCCCAGCCGTAGCTGTGGCCTTGGGCGTTGACCCAGTGCCGGGTCCAGTTGGCCTTGGCCCGCGGCCCGACGTCGGTGGAAAAGCCCAGGCCCAGGCCCATGGTGCGCGGCTTGCGGGTTTCCAGCTGGACCGCCACCGGAATCACCTCGGCGGCGGCCGCGGTCGGCGCCGCGTCGACCCGCACGCCCTCGAAGTAACCGCTCGATTGCAGTGCCTGGTTAAGCTCGGCGATCAGCTCGGAATCGTAGGGAGTGCCGGCCTTGAACGGCACCATGCGTTGCAGCAGGTCTTCGTCGAACGGTGTATCGCCGGCAAAACTGACCTTGCCCAGGGCGTAACGCGGACCGCTTTCGTAGACCAGCTCGATATCCGCCACCCCGGCCTGGGGGTCCACGGCCAGCTTCTGCCGGGTGAAACGCCCACTGAAAAAGCCATAGCGCGACGCCTGGTTCTGGATCAGCCGCTTGGCGTCTTCGTAATGACCGTGATTGAGGACCGCGCCGCTTTTCAGCTGGTCGCTCCTGGGCACCCGAAAGCCCTTGAGGGAGGCCGCCGGGCCGTCGACCCGGATGGTGACGTTGCGCAGGTGCACCGGCTCGCCAGGATCGATATTCAGCACCAAACGCGGCTTTTCGCCGCCTTTGACTTCGCTGCTGATCTGCGGCTGGTAGTAGCCCAGGGCCTGGGCGGCCTTGCGAGCCTGCTCCTCGGCGCCACGGCTGAAACGCAGCAGGGCTTCCTCGTCGCGATCGCCCACCCCGCCGATGTAGCCTTCCACATTGGCCTTGAGTTCATCGTTGGAGGGTTTGACCCTGACGTCCAATTCGCTTTGCGCCAGTGCCGCACAGCTTGTGAACAGCAGCAACAAGCCGCTGGTGAATCTTCCTGAAAACTTCATAGGCGCGAATGCTATCACGAGCTGGGAGCCCGATAGAGCGCACAAATGTGAGGAAAGTTCTGTTCAGCCGGTCGCGCTTTGCAGAACCTGCGGGTTGGCGTGAAAGAAAACGTGCTCGCGGACCGGACCGACGGCGATCTCGCCAATCTCTTCATAACCCTGGCGCTCATAGAACGCCAGGTAACGCGGGTTGCCGGTGTCCAGCACCACACCCTGGGAGTGTTCGTCCACCGCGCACCAGTTGTGCACCGCCTGCAGCAACTGCTCACCGAAGTGCCTGCCCTGGAATTGCGGATGAATCCCCAGCAAGGGCAGGACGTGCACCGAATCGCTGGGCAGGCAACCCAGCACCGCGGCGTGATAGTCCAGGTAACGCCGGGTGCAACGGAAACCGGTACTGAGCACCATCCGCAGGCGCCAGGCCCAACTCTCGGTAATGCCCAGGCGACGCTGGGGCGGCGCGATCAGGGCGATGCCGATCAGCCGGTCATTGACCAACAGGCCGATGGCCGGCAGGTCCTGAATGAAGTGCTGCTTGACCAGCTCCCGTACCGTGGCCCGCACCCGTTGTTCGTATCCCGGGCGTTCGGACTCGAACAGATAAGCGAAGGTCGGCTCGTGGCGATAAGCCTGATACAGCAGGGAACGGGCTTCGCGGGCATAGCCGCTGTCGAGCATGTGAATGTCGGCGATGGCAGTCGAGGTTTCAGGCATGGCGATTGGTCTCCCCTGGGCCCGGCTTGAAGTGGCCGCGCTGGGTGACGGCGTTCTTCTGCGCGGTTGTTATAGCTACGAGCCTTTCAGGCTCGTGATCGTTCCACCGCCCATGGACCTTAGCAGCGCATCTGCCCTGCCGCCACGCTGGCCGCCGCGCGACTTGTCGGCTAGCATCGCAGTTTTGCCAGGACTGCCGACCATGAAGATCGTCTCGTTCAACATCAACGGGCTGCGCGCCCGCCCCCATCAGTTGGCGGCGCTGATCGAAAAGCATCAACCGGACGTCATCGGCCTGCAGGAAACCAAGGTGTCGGACGACCAGTTCCCCCTGGCCGAAGTCCAGGCGCTGGGTTATCACGTGCATTACCACGGGCAGAAAGGCCACTACGGCGTCGCCCTGCTCTCGCGCCAGGCGCCGCTGGACCTGTACAAAGGCTTCGATGGCGACGATGAAGATGCCCAGCGACGTTTTATCTGGGGCACCTTCGCCGATGCCGATGGCACCCCGGTGACCATCATGAACGGCTACTTCCCCCAGGGCGAAAGCCGTGACCACCCCACCAAGTTCCCGGCTAAGCAGCGCTTCTACAGCGACCTGCAGCACCTGCTGGAAACCCGCTTCAGCAACGAGCAGCCGCTGCTGGTCATGGGCGACGTGAACATTTCCCCGGAAGACTGCGACATCGGCATCGGCCCGGACAACATGAAACGCTGGCTGAAAACCGGCAAGTGCAGCTTCCTGCCGGAAGAGCGCGAGTGGATGGCCCGCCTGAAGAACTGGGGCCTGGTGGACAGTTTCCGCCACCTCAACCCCGAGGTGGCCGATCGTTTCAGCTGGTTCGACTACCGCAGCCGCGGTTTCGAGGACGAGCCCAAGCGCGGCCTGCGCATCGACCTGATCATGGCCTCTCGCGGCCTGCTGCCACGGATCAAGGATGCCGGGGTCGACTACGACCTGCGCGGCATGGAGAAACCTTCCGACCACGCACCGATCTGGCTCGAACTGAGCTGATCGCCCGGCACAAAAAAGCCCATCCTGAGATGGGCTTTTTTTATGCTTCAGCGTCTCAACACAGCTCGACCCGGGTGCTGGTGCCGGCCTGCATGATGGCCTCGATAGCGGACTCACGGGTCGGCTCCGAGTCATACAAGTGGCTGACCAGGATCACCTCCTTGCCGGCCTTGAGATTGAAGTAAGGTTTGCCACCGGGGGCGATCTTCTTTTCGTAACTACCCGGGGACGTGCAGTGTTTGCGGAGCAGCGCAATGGCTGCCTCGACACTCTCACGACAAGGGTAACGGTCGCTTTGAAGCATGGTCTGCGCGTCCTTGGACTTCAGCAAGAACCTGAAACCACCGCTGCCATATTGCTTCAGCTCGAACCAGCCACTCATTTCATACTCCTTTGACACAAGCAAATTGCAGCCAGGGCTGCATCGACGCCTGGTGACGACGAGAGTCGGCGTGCGCCAATTCCCCTCCAGACAAAGTTTTCAACTGTACTGAGCCCGCCGTGCCGGGTCTTTAAGAGCATTCTGAAAAGCCAGAGGAACGCTCCGATTACCCCCATCAACCGTCACATCCCCGTCACCTCCCTGACTTAATCTCGCCGCACTCGCTCCCGCCATAGAAGGCCATTGCCGCATGTCACGCGTTTGTACCGTCAGTGAACCGGACCTCTGGTGCCGAACCCTCTGCCTGCTGCTGGTCGGCTTCGTCTGCTACGCCCTGCCCTGGTCGGTGTTCGCCGCCCTGCCCCTGGCCGGCGACAACCAGCCGGTGCTGCGCATCCAGGGTTCCAACACCATCGGTGCCGCGCTGGGCCCGGCCCTGGTCAAGGGCCTGATGCAAGAACAGGGTTTGCTCGACATACGGATTGAGGCGACGGGCAAAGACAACGAGCGTCGGGTGACCGGCCAGAGTGCCCAGGGCCGGCGCGTTGTCGTCGAGATCGCCGCGCATGGCTCCAGTACCGGCTTTGCTGCGTTGAAGAACGCCAGCGCCGACCTCGCCGCCGCGTCGCGACCGATCAAGGACAGCGAACTGGTGGAGCTGGAAGCCCTCGGCGACCTGAAAGACCCCGACGCCGAACAGGTGATCGCCATCGACGGCCTGGCCATCATCCTCCACCCGCACAACCCGCTGGCACGGCTGGACACCGAACAACTGGCGCGGGTGTTCAGCGGCGAGGTGAAAACCTGGGAAGAACTGGGCGGCGTCGGCGGCGCCATTCACCTGTACGCCCGCGATGACCGCTCCGGCACCTACGACACCTTCAAGGAACTGGTGCTGGCCCGCCGCGACAAGAACCTGAGCGCCACGGCGAAACGCTTCGAGTCCAGCGAACAACTCTCCGACGCGGTCAGCCGCGATCCCCAGGGCATCGGTTTTATCGGCCTGCCTTATGTGCGCCAGGCCAAGGCCGTGGCGATCGTCGACGGCGGCTCGCAACCGATGCTGCCCCTCGACAGCCTGATCGCCACCGAGGACTACCCATTGTCACGGCGCCTGTACTTCTACCTGCCGCCCAATGAGCAAAACCCCTGGGCCAGGGCCCTGGTGCGTTTCGCCCAGAGCGCCAGGGGCCAGGCCATAGTCGCGGCCAACGGTTTTATTGCCCAGACGGTGCTGGCCATGAGTGTCGCCCCCGCCCCGCAGATGCCCGAGGGTTACCAGGCCATCGCCCGGCAGGCGCAGCGCCTGACCGTGAATTTTCGCTTCGAGGAAGGCAGCGCCACCCTCGACAACAAGGCACGCCAGGACCTGCCACGGGTCCTGGACTTTCTCAAGCGGCACCACAAGCTGGCCAAGCGCGTGACCCTGGTCGGCTTCGGCGATGCCAAGAACGATCCGGCACGCGCGGCACTGCTGTCCAAGCTCAGAGCCATGACCGTGCGCCGGGAACTGGTGAGAAACGGTGTGGTGTTGCGCGAGATCCGCGGTTTTGGCGCGCAGATGCCGGTCGCGGCCAATACCGCGGACGAGGGGCGGATCAAGAATCGGCGGGTGGAAGTCTGGGTGTATTGAGGGAGGGAAAATCGGCGGCGTAATCGAGGACGTTATCGCGGGCAAGCCTCGCTCCTACAGGAACGGAGCTTGCCCGCGATCACTTTAATGCCCGCTGCGCAGCATTTCCTTGGGCACGTACTTGCCGATTTCGAACTTGCCGATGGCCGCGCGGTGCACTTCGTCCGGACCGTCGGCCAGGCGCAGCGTGCGCTGCATGGCGTACATGTAGGCCAGCGGGAAATCGTTGGAGACCCCGGCCCCGCCATGAATCTGGATGGCCCGGTCGATCACCTTCAAGGCCACGTTCGGCGCCACCACCTTGATCTGGGCAATCTCGCTTTTCGCCACCTTGTTGCCGACGGTGTCCATCATGTACGCCGCCTTCAGGGTCAGCAGGCGTGCCATGTCGATCTCCATCCGCGAGTCGGCGATCTTGTCGATATTGCCGCCCAGGCGCGCCAGCGGCTTGCCGAATGCGGTACGACTTACCGAACGCTTGCACATCAATTCCAGCGCGCGCTCGGCCATGCCGATCGAACGCATGCAGTGGTGAATTCGGCCCGGGCCAAGGCGGCCCTGGGCGATCTCGAAACCACGGCCTTCGCCCAGCAGCACGTTCTCGTACGGCACCCGCACATTGTCGAACAGCACTTCGGCATGGCCGTGGGGCGCGTCGTCGTAACCGAACACCGGCAGCGGCCGGACAATCTTCACCCCGGGGGTGTCGACCGGCACCAGGATCATCGAGTGCTGCTGGTGGCGCGGCGCATCGGGGTTACTCAGTCCCATGAAGATCAGGATCTTGCAGCGCGGATCGCAAGCGCCCGAAGTCCACCACTTCTTGCCGTTGATCACCCATTCGTCGCCATCGCGCACGGCGCGGGCCGCCATGTTGGTGGCGTCGGACGACGCCACGTCCGGCTCGGTCATGGCGAAGGCGGAGCGGATCTCGCCGCGCAGCAGCGGCTCCAGCCAGCGTTGCTTCTGCTCTTCATTGGCGTAACGCACCAGCACTTCCATGTTGCCGGTGTCCGGTGCCGAGCAGTTGAAGGGTTCCGGCCCCAGCAGGGAGCGGCCCATGATTTCCGCCAGCGGCGCGTATTCCAGGTTGGTCAGGCCGGCGCCGAGTTCCGACTCGGGCAGAAACAGGTTCCACAAGCCCTCGGCCTTGGCCTTGAGTTTGAGCTCTTCCATGATCGCCGTCGGCTGCCAGCGATCGCCTTCGGCGACCTGGCGTTCGAACACCGCTTCAGCCGGATAGACATAAGTGTCCATGAACGCGGTCACGCGCTCACGCAGTTCCTGAACCTTGGGTGAATAGGCGAAATCCATGGGCAGCTACCTTCTTGGCGAGGTGGTTTAGGGCATGGAATCGATGCTAGAACAGCTTACGAAAATTTACCTAGCCTATTCTCGGCGTGTATTAACATTCATCACCGATATATGATTGACTGATCGGGCAGGCCAATCAGTCCACCCTCCGGCCCCTAACAATACCGGCCCCTAACAATAAGAGTGCAGCGCAATGAATCTGAGCAAGGTCGACCTCAACCTTTTCATCGTCTTCGACGCGATCTACACCGAAGCCAACCTGACCCGCGCCGGGCAAATCGTCGGCATCACTCAGCCCGCTGTCTCCAATGCCCTGGCCCGCCTGCGCGAGACCTTCAACGACCCGCTGTTCGTGCGGACCGCCCAGGGCATGGTGCCCACGCCCATGGCGCAGAACATCATCGGCCCGGTGCGCAACGCCCTTTCGCTGCTGCGGGTGTCGGTGCAGGAAAGCCGCATCTTCAACCCCTTGCAGGCGGTCAAGACCTACCGCATCAGCATGACCGACCTGACCGAGGCAGTGATCCTGCCGCCGCTGTTCCAGCGCCTGCGGCGCCTGGCACCCACGGTGATCATCGAGAGTTTCCTGTCCAAACGCCGGGAAACCACCAAGGAACTGGCCGCCGGCCGCCTGGATTTCGCCGTCGATGCCCCGCTCAACACCGACCCGCAGGTCCGCCACGTCAAGCTGATGGAAGACCGCTATGTGTGCGCCATGCGCAAGAGCCATCCGCTGGCGAACAAGGAAAAACTCAGCCTCGACGACTACCTGTCGCTGACCCACATCCATATTTCCAGCCGTCGCAGCGGCCTGGGTTACGTCGACCTAGCCCTGGGCAAGATGGGCATCCAGCGCAAGATCGCCCTGCGCTCCCAGCATTACCTGATGGCCTCGCAAGTGCTGCAGCAGACCGACATGGTCATGACCGTGCCCGAGCGCTTCGCCCGCCGCCACGACCTGCAAGCGTTCAACCTGCCGGTCAACGACGTGCCGCCGCTGGAAACCCACCTCTATTGGCACGAAAGCACCGACCAGGACCCGGCCAACCGCTGGATGCGCGAGCAGATGATCGAGCTGTGCCAGCAGGTGACGGCCCACGAGAAGAAACTCGAAAAGTGATGCGCATGCGCAACGCTTACCCGCGATAAGGGAGAACGTGGTGGTTCAGGGAAACCTCAGCGGACCCATCGCGGGCAAGCCTCGCTCCTACGGATAGGGCGGCATCCTGCTTGACGTATACGTCAACCTCGAATTAGCTTAACGCCAAGACCTTTTTCGAGTGCCCCCATGAGCAGCCAGACCTACAGCATTTCCGACCTCGCCCGCGAGCTCGACATCACTACCCGGGCCATCCGTTTCTATGAAGAACAAGGCCTGCTCGCCCCCGAACGCCGTGGCCAGGAACGCATCTACTCGCCACGGGACAAGGTCAGCCTGAAGCTGATCCTGCGCGGCAAGCGCATCGGCTTCTCCCTGGCCGAATGCCGCGAACTGATCGAACTCTACGACCCCAGCAGCGGCAACCTGAAACAGCTGCACAGCATGCTGGCGAAAATCGCCGAGCGCCGTGAGCAGCTGGAGCAACAGTTGCTGGACATCGAACAGATGAAGCTGGAGCTGGACACTGCGGAAGAGCGCTGCACCCAGGCGCTGGAGCAGACCATCCAGAATCAGAAAAGCGCCGTGCAGTAACCACCCCAGGCGGCGATCGCTCGCAAAGCGGCCGCGCCAGCAACACAGACAATCTGCCAGACAGACCGTAGCGCCTGGTTTTGCGTCGACTTCGTCGCCGAGCGCAGCCTGCGGCAGCGGCTACATTAGTGCCCACTTAATATAGGTAAAGCTCTCATGTCGCTCCCCACCCATGTCCGCCTGGTCGAAGTCGGTCCTCGCGACGGTTTGCAGAACGAAGCCCAGCCCATCAGCGTCGCCGACAAGGTGCAACTGGTGGATGCCCTGAGCGCGGCCGGGCTCGGCTATATAGAAGTCGGCAGTTTCGTCTCGCCCAAATGGGTGCCGCAGATGGCCGGGTCCGCCGAAGTGTTCGCGCAGATCCAGCGCAAGCCGGGGGTGACCTACGGCGCCCTCGCCCCGAACCTGCGCGGTTTCGAAGACGCCCTGGCCGCCGGGGTCAAGGAAGTCGCGGTGTTCGCCGCCGCCTCCGAGGCGTTCTCCCAGCGCAACATCAACTGCTCCATCAGCGAAAGCCTGGAGCGCTTCGTGCCGATCATGGAGGCAGCGAAACAGCACGGCGTTACCGTGCGCGGTTACGTGTCCTGCGTGCTGGGCTGCCCTTACGAAGGCGAGGTGGCGCCGGAACAGGTCGCCGTGGTCGCCCGCGAGCTGTACAGCATGGGCTGCTACGAAGTGTCCCTGGGCGACACCATCGGCACCGGCACCGCCGGCGCTACCCGCCGCATGTTCGAGGTGGTGGCCGCCCATGTTCCGCGGGACAAGCTCGCCGGGCACTTCCACGACACTTATGGCCAGGCCCTGGCCAATATCTACGCCAGCCTGCTGGAAGGCATCGCGGTGTTCGACAGCTCGATCGCCGGGCTCGGCGGCTGCCCCTATGCCAAGGGCGCCAGCGGCAACGTCGCCAGCGAGGACGTGCTGTACCTGCTCAACGGGCTGGGCATCGAAACCGGTATCGACATGGAGCGCCTGATCCTCGCCGGCCAGCAGATCTGCTCCGTGCTGGGGCGGCCCACCGGCTCGCGCGTCGCCAAGGCCCGTTACCCAGGTTGAGGGCACGCCTGTTTCAGGGTGTTACCGGCCGCTCTGGCGCACGCTCGAAACGGGTAACACGGAAACAGTTTGTCGATTTTCTAGCGGTACAGATGAAAGGCCATTTTTATCAAACCATTGATTTTAAAGGGTTTTAAAAAGTTGGCATGGCTTCTGCTATATCTCTGGCATAACAAGAATAAAAAGCAGCAAAGCTAATAAAAATAAGACGAAACGACTCTGACATAACAAAAACAACACGGCAGAGACGCAGCTAACAGATTTTTTTGGAGAGGATGTGTTTTCCAGGGTGTCTTTAACAATAAGAGCCACCCGCAACCGGGCAGAGAACAATAAAACTACCCCAAGGTAGCTCCCGAACTGGTTGGTCGCTCAAGCGAGAAAATAGATCAGCGCTCAAAAAAATACGTTTGCTCTTGATCCCGGATGGGGATCACCAAAAACAGCGGTAAAGGGTAACGGTTGCCAAAAACAACAACAGACCGCCCCTCAATAATAAAAAAAGAGCACGCAACGACAAAAATTAAAGGGGAGCTTCGGCTCCCCTTTGTGCTTTCCGGCCTTCCTGTTTCCCTCCCCTCTCCTGGCTCGGCTGCGACCTCCAAAACGGCTCGCGAGCCGCTCCCGCACATATTCGCGGGAGCCTGCTCGAATGGCTCAGGAACGCCCGCGCAACTCCTCGATGCTGATCTCGCGCATCCTGAACTTCTGGATCTTGCCGGTCACGGTCATCGGGAATTCCTCGACGAACTTGAAGTAACGCGGCGTCTTGAAGTGAGCGATACGCGCCTTGCACCAGGCCTGCAGTTCCTCCTCGCTGGCGCTGTGGCCGGGGTGGAACTTGATCCAGGCGACGATCTCTTCGCCATATTTCGAGCACGGGATGCCGATCACCTGCACGTCGGCCACCGCCGGGTGGGTGAAGAAAAACTCCTCCAGCTCGCGCGGATAAATGTTCTCGCCGCCGCGGATGATCATGTCCTTGTTACGCCCGGCGATGCACACGTAACCCTGCTCGTTCATGGTCGCCAGGTCGCCGGTGTGCATCCAGCCGGCCTGGTCGATGGCTTCGGCCGTGCCCTGGGGGTTGTTCCAGTAGCCCAGCATCACGCTGTAACCGCGGGTGCAGAGCTCGCCGATGGTGCCGCGCGGCACGATATTGCCCGCCTCATCGATGATCTTGCTTTCCAACTGCGGCTGGGTGCGGCCGACCGTGGTCACGCGCAGCTCGAGCTCGTCCGCCGGGCCGGTCTGCAACGACACCGGGCTGGTTTCGGTCATGCCGTAGGCGATCTGCACTTCGCTCATGTGCATCTCGCTGATGACCCGCCGCATCACCTCGATCGGACAGGTGGCCCCGGCCATGATCCCGGTGCGCAGGCTCGACAGGTCGAACTCGGCCCGCCTTGGCTGGTCGAGCATGGCGATGAACATGGTCGGCACGCCGTACAGCCCGGTGGCCTTTTCCTCGGCCACGGCGCCCAGGGTCAGCAGCGGATCGAAGGCATCGTTGGGGTAGATCATGGTCGTGCCGTGGGTCACGCAGCCCAGGTTGCCCATGACCATGCCGAAGCAGTGGTACAGCGGCACCGGGATCACCAGGCGGTCCTCGTGGCCCAGGCCCAGGCTCTCGCCGACCATGTAACCGTTGTTGAGGATGTTGTAGTGGCTGAGGGTCGCGCCCTTGGGGAAACCGGTGGTGCCGGAGGTGTACTGGATATTCACCGCCTGGTCGGGGTCCAGGCTGTCCTGGCGTTCGCGCAGCGCTTCGACGCTGACGCCGGCCCCCAGGTCGGCCAGCTGCGACCAGGGCAGAAAGCCCGACGGCGGCTGGGCATCGAGGCTGATCACGCCGCGCAAATCCGGCAGGCGCTCGCTTTGCAGCTGGCCGATGGACTGCTGCGCCAGTTCGGGTGCCAGGCCCTGGAGCATGGCGTGGTAGTCGGAGGTCTTGAACGCGCCGGCGCACACCAGCCACTGGCAGCCGGACTGCTTGAGCACGTATTCCAGTTCGGAGCTGCGATAGGCCGGATTGATGTTCACCAGGATCGCGCCGATCTTGGCGCTGGCGAACTGGCTGATGCACCACTGGGCACAGTTGGGGGCCCAGATGCCCAGCCGGTCGCCGGTCTTGAGCCCCAGGGCCAGCAGCGCCCGGGCATGCAGATCGACGGTTTCGGCCAGCTGCTGCCAGCTGTAGCGCAGCTGCTGATGACGCACCACCAGGGCTTCGCCCCGAGGGTATGACGCCACCGTGCGATCGAACGCCTGACCGATGGTCAGCGCCAGCAAGGCCTTGTCCTGCGTGCCGCGAGTGTAGCTGCGCCCCGGCGCGGATGCGGGTTGATCCATGATGACCCCTATTGTCTTTATTGTAGGAGCGAGGCTTGCCCGCGATTGGAGCGCCGCGGTGTTGCTATACGACCGCGTTATCCTTCATCGCCAGCAAGCTCGGCTCCTACAGATTCGCGCAAGTTGACGTTTACGTAAAGGGTGATTGACAGCCACCCGTCGCAGGCTTACGTTAACGTAAAGGTGAGAGCTGAATCAGCCGCTCTCCACAGCCCGACTCCCTGACATAAAAACAAGTTTGAAGGTGCCCCCATGAGCTATCCGACCCTGAACTTTGCCCTCGGCGAAACCATCGACATGCTCCGCGACCAGGTGCAGGCCTTCGTCAAGGCCGAGCTGGCGCCACGGGCGGCACAGATCGACATCGACAACCTGTTCCCCGCCGACATGTGGCGCAAGTTCGGCGACATGGGCCTGCTGGGCATCACCGTACCGGAAGAATACGGCGGCGCCGGCCTGGGCTACCTGGCCCACGTGGTGGCCATGGAAGAAATCAGCCGCGGCTCGGCCTCGGTCGCCCTCTCCTACGGCGCCCACTCCAACCTCTGCGTCAACCAGATCAACCGCAACGGCAACCACCAACAGAAAAGCCACTACCTGCCCAAGCTGATCAGCGGCGAACACATCGGCGCCCTGGCCATGAGCGAACCCAACGCCGGCTCCGACGTGGTCTCGATGAAGCTGCGCGCCGACAAGCGTGGCGATCGCTACGTGCTCAACGGCAGCAAGACCTGGATCACCAACGGCCCTGACGCCAACACCTATGTGATCTACGCCAAGACCGACCTGGAAAAGGGCCCGCACGGCATCACCGCGTTCATCGTCGAGCGCGACTGGAAAGGCTTCAGCCGCAGCAACAAGTTCGACAAGCTGGGCATGCGCGGCTCCAACACCTGCGAGCTGTTCTTCGACGATGTGGAAGTGCCGGAAGAGAACATCCTCGGCGTGCTCAATGGTGGCGTGAAGGTGCTGATGAGCGGCCTGGACTACGAACGCGTGGTGCTCTCCGGCGGCCCGACCGGGATCATGCAGGCCTGCATGGACCTGGTGGTGCCCTACATCCACGACCGCAAGCAGTTCGGCCAGAGCATCGGCGAGTTCCAGCTGATCCAGGGCAAGGTCGCCGACATGTACACCCAGCTCAACGCCAGCCGCGCCTACCTGTATGCCGTGGCCCAGGCCTGCGAGCGTGGCGAAACCACGCGCAAGGACGCCGCCGGGGTGATCCTCTACAGCGCCGAACGCGCCACCCAGATGGCCCTGGACGCAATCCAGATCCTTGGCGGCAACGGCTACATCAACGAGTTCCCCGCCGGACGCCTGCTGCGCGACGCCAAGTTGTATGAAATCGGCGCCGGCACCAGCGAAATCCGCCGCATGCTGATCGGTCGCGAACTGTTCAACGAAACCAAGTAAGAGCAGCTGCAAGTTGCGAGCTACAAGCGGCAAGCCATAGCTGCCGTAACGCCGATTTACTCTTGCAGCTTGAAGCTTGTCGCTTCGAGCTGCGCTGGGAGCCTCAATGATTCTGAAATCTCAGTTAAACCCAAGATCGCCGGAATTCGCGCAGAACGCTGCCAGCATGCTGGCCCAGGTCGACGCCCTGCACACCCTGCTCGCCCAGGTCCAGCAAGGCGGTGGCGCCAAGGCCCAGGAACGGCACACCTCGCGTGGCAAACTGCTGCCGCGCGAGCGCATCAACCGCCTGCTCGACCCGGGCTCGCCCTTCCTCGAAGTCAGCCAGCTGGCGGCGTATCAGGTGTATGGCGAAGACGTGCCGGCCGCCGGGGTGATTGCCGGCATCGGCCGGGTCGAAGGCGTCGAATGCATGATCGTGGCCAACGACGCCACGGTGAAAGGCGGCTCCTATTACCCGCTGACCGTAAAAAAACACCTGCGCGCCCAGACCATCGCCCAGCAGAACCGCCTGCCTTGCATCTACCTGGTGGATTCGGGCGGCGCCAACCTGCCGCGCCAGGACGAGGTGTTCCCCGACCGCGAACACTTCGGGCGGATCTTCTTCAACCAGGCCAACATGAGCGCCCAGGGCATCCCGCAGATCGCCGTGGTCATGGGCTCCTGCACCGCCGGTGGCGCCTACGTGCCGGCCATGGCCGACGAAGCGATCATGGTCCGCGAACAGGCCACCATCTTCCTCGCCGGCCCGCCGCTGGTGAAAGCCGCCACCGGTGAAGTGGTCAGCGCCGAAGACCTCGGCGGCGCCGATGTGCACTGCAAGATCTCCGGTGTCGCCGACCATTACGCCGACAGCGACGAACACGCCCTGGCCCTGGCCCGGCGCAGCATCGCCAACCTCAACTGGCGCAAACAGGGCGAGTTGCAGCAACGCGCGCCGATCGCCCCGCTGTATGCCAGCGACGAGCTATACGGAGTGATCCCGGCGGACGCCAAACAACCTTTCGATGTGCGCGAAGTCATCGCGCGGCTGGTGGACGCTTCGGTCTTCGATGAGTTCAAGGCGCTGTTCGGCACCACCCTGGTGTGCGGCTTCGCCCACCTGCACGGTTACCCGATCGCCATCCTCGCCAACAACGGCATCCTCTTCGCCGAGGCCGCGCAGAAAGGCGCGCACTTCATCGAACTGGCCTGCCAGCGCGGCATCCCGCTGCTGTTCCTGCAGAACATCACCGGCTTCATGGTCGGGCAGAAATACGAAGCCGGCGGCATCGCCAAGCACGGCGCCAAGCTGGTGACCGCGGTGGCCTGCGCCAAGGTGCCGAAGTTCACGGTGATCATCGGCGGCAGCTTCGGCGCCGGTAACTACGGCATGTGCGGCCGCGCCTACGACCCACGTTTCCTGTGGATGTGGCCCAACGCGAGGATCGGCGTGATGGGCGCCGAACAAGCCGCCGGGGTGCTGGTGCAGGTCAAGCGCGAACAGGCCGAACGCAGCGGACAGACGTTCAGCGCCGCCCAGGAAGCCGAGATCAAGCAGCCGATCCTCGACCAGTACGAACACCAGGGCCATCCGTATTACTCCAGCGCCCGGCTGTGGGACGACGGCGTCATCGACCCGGCGCAGACCCGCGACGTCCTGGCGCTGGCCTTGTCCGCGTCCCTCAACGCCCCTATCGAACAGAGCCGCTTCGGCGTGTTCCGCATGTGACCCGGAGCGAAACCGACATGAACGACTTCAACACCCTGGAACTGCTGAAGGACCCGCGTGGCTTCGCTACCCTGTGGCTCAGCCGTGAGGAAAAGAACAACGCCTTCAACGCCGAAATGATCCGCGAACTGATCCTCGCCCTGGATCAGGTGCAAAGCGATCCGGCCCTGCGCTTTTTGCTGGTGCGCGGCCGCGGCAAGCACTTCAGCGCCGGCGCCGACCTGGCCTGGATGCAGCAGTCGGCCGAACTCGACTACCACACCAACCTCGACGACGCCCGCGAGCTGGCCGAGCTGATGTACAACCTGGCCAAGCTGAAGATCCCGACCCTGGCCGTGGTACAAGGCGCGGCCTTTGGCGGGGCCCTGGGCCTGATCAGTTGCTGCGACATGGCCATCGGTGCCGACGACGCGCAATTCTGCCTCTCGGAAGTACGCATCGGCCTGGCCCCGGCGGTGATCAGCCCGTTCGTGGTGCAAGCCATCGGCGAACGCGCCGCGCGCCGCTACGCCCTGACCGCCGAGCGCTTCAGCGGCCAGCGGGCCCGGGAAATCGGCCTGCTGGCGGAAAGCTACCCGGCGGCCGAGCTGGAACAGCAAGTGGCGTCGTGGATCGACAACCTGCTGCTCAACAGCCCGTGCGCCATGCGCGCCAGCAAGGACCTGCTGCGCGAAGTCGGCAACGGCGCCCTGACCCCGGCCCTGCGCCGTTACTGCGAAAACGCCATTGCCCGCATCCGCGTCAGCCCCGAAGGCCAGGAAGGCCTGCGCGCCTTTCTGCAAAAGCGCTCGCCCAGCTGGCAGCCCGACCAGATCACCAAGGAGTCGCGTTAATGAGCGCCCCTGTCCTGACCACCCTGCTGGTGGCCAACCGCGGCGAGATCGCCTGCCGCGTGATGCGCACCGCCAAGGCCCTGGGCCTGACCACCGTGGCCGTGCACAGCGCCACCGACCGTGACGCCCGCCACAGCCGCGAAGCCGACCTGCGCATCGACCTGGGCGGCAGCAAGGCCGCCGACAGCTACCTGCAGATCGACAAACTGATCGCCGCCGCCAAGGCCAGCGGCGCCCAGGCGATTCACCCGGGCTATGGTTTTCTGTCGGAGAACGCCGGCTTCGCCCGCGCCATCGAAGCCGCCGGGCTGATCTTCCTCGGCCCGCCGGCGTCGGCCATCGACGCCATGGGCAGCAAATCGGCGGCCAAGGCACTGATGGAAACCGCCGGCGTGCCCCTGGTCCCCGGTTACCACGGCGAAGCCCAGGACCTGGAAACCTTCCGCGTCGCCGCCGAACGCATCGGCTACCCAGTGCTGCTCAAAGCCACCGCCGGCGGTGGCGGCAAGGGCATGAAAGTGGTGGAGGACGTCAGCCAACTGGCCGAAGCCCTGGCCTCGGCCCAGCGTGAGGCGCAGTCGTCCTTCGGCGATTCGCGGATGCTGGTGGAAAAGTACGTGCTCAAGCCGCGTCACGTGGAGATCCAGGTGTTCGCCGACCAGCACGGCAACTGCCTGTACCTCAACGAGCGCGACTGCTCGATCCAGCGGCGCCACCAGAAAGTCGTCGAAGAAGCCCCGGCCCCCGGCCTGAGCGTCAAGCAGCGCAAGGCCATGGGCGAAGCCGCGGTGCGCGCGGCGCAGGCCATCGGTTACGTCGGCGCCGGCACCGTGGAGTTCCTGCTGGATTCGCGCGGCGAATTCTTCTTCATGGAAATGAACACCCGCCTGCAAGTGGAGCACCCGGTCACCGAAGCCATCACCGGGCTGGACCTGGTGGCCTGGCAAATCCGCGTGGCCCAGGGCGAAGCGCTGCCGATCACCCAGGACCAGGTGCCGCTGATCGGGCACGCGATCGAAGTGCGGCTGTACGCCGAGGACCCGGGCAATGACTTCCTCCCGGCCACCGGGCGCCTGGCGCTGTACCGCGAATCGGCGGCGGGTCCTGGACGTCGGGTCGACAGCGGCGTCGAGCAAGGCGACAGCGTTTCGCCGTTCTACGACCCGATGCTCGGCAAACTGATTGCCTGGGGCGAAAACCGCGAACAGGCGCGTTTGCGCCTGCTGGGGATGCTCGACGAGTTCGCCATCGGCGGGCTGAAGACCAACCTGGCGTTCCTGCGGCGCATCATCGCCCATCCGGCCTTCGCCGCCGCCGAGCTGGATACCGGCTTTATCCCGCGCTATCAGGATCAGTTGCTGCCACCGGCCAGCGCCTTGAGCGACGAGTTCTGGCAGGCCGCCGCCCAGGCGTTCGCCCAGAGCCAGCCGGACCAGACGCGCGCCGACGACCGCCATTCCCCCTGGGCCAAGGCCAGCGGCCTGCGCATCGGCCTGCCGCGGGAAACCGTGCTGCACCTCGACTGCGAGGGCCAGGACCGGGCGATCAAGCTGGCCCCCCACAACGCGGCCATGGCCTTGCATGGCGAGCAGCTGTCGATCGAACACAAGGGGCTGCGCCAGCAGCACCGGGCGATTCGCCAGGGCGACAGCCTGTACCTGCAGTGGCAGGGCGAGATGCACCGGGTCACGGCCTATGACCCGATTGCCGCGGTGGAAGCCAGCCACGGCCATCATGGAGGCCTGACCGCGCCCATGAACGGCAGCATCGTGCGGGTTCTGGTGCAAGCCGGGCAGAGCGTCGAAGCTGGCGCGCAACTGGTGGTTCTGGAAGCGATGAAGATGGAACACAGCATCCGCGCACCGCAAGCCGGGGTGGTCAAGGCGCTGTATTGCCAGGAAGGCGAAATGGTCAGTGAGGGAAGTGCTCTGGTGGAGCTGGAATAAGCTCCTGAGGCAGAAGATCGTTCCCGCAGCCTTGCGGGAACGATCGTATTTTTACGTCAGAATTTAGCGGTAGCCTGCACCACGACACCAATAATCCGACAGTCATCGCTGTAAAGCACCTTCGGGTAAGTCGGATTCAGCGGCACCAGATAACGCTGCCCACCCTCCTCCACCAGCTTGCGGAAAATCGCTTCGGTGCTGCCCGGGCATTGCACGATCACCAGCTTGCCGGGAACCGCCTCCACCGCCGGGTCCACCAGGATCAACATGTCCTGGGCGATGCTCAGGCCGCTCGGGGCAATCATCGCGTCGCCCACCACGACCAGCCAGAAAGCCGAGCCTTCGGCCTGGTAGTCAGAGAGCTCGTAACGCTCGCTGGCGTAGCCCACACCACCGGCCTCGCGCACCTCGCCAACGCCCCGCCAGTCGCTGACCGGATAGCGGAAGTACGGGTTGTACTTCTGCACCAACGACGGCCCTTCCAGCAGCAGTTGGCCCTCGTCATCCACCTGTGGTTTTTCGCGGATCACCAGCGCGACTTCGAGAAAACCCAGGCCGATTTCTTCCAGCACCCGGTTCATGTCTTCGATCTTCGGCTGGCGCCGTTTGCTCAGCCAGTGGCCGATGCCGCCCTGGGACATGCCCAGGCGTTCCGCGAGCTTTTCTTGTGTGACCTTGCGGTCCTTCATGTTGGATTTAACCAACTCGATCCATTTGTCCATGGAGCGGAACAATACGTTGTGTATTTCGGCCCTCAACACACAAGTTGTAGTATTTGAAACCTAGTCACAAATACATTAAGTATTACCATTCCTCAGACCCTCTTATTCCACGTCAAAGGATGGAACCGCTCATGAGCACAACCAGCAAAGATGCACCGGAACTGGAAACCGATGTCGGCTTCAACGCCCTCAAGGACAGCGAGGCCGCTCGCCGGGCCATGGACTACTACTTGAAACCGGCTATTGCAGAATCGTCGATCGACGAGAAGTTCTTCGAGGTCAAACACAGCATCAGCAGCGAGGAAGCGATGATCCACGCTTCCGACCTGCTGCGTTGCGCCGCGGCCAGCGCCTACGAGGCCGCCGACCACCTGCGGGGTACCCGGCGGGACCTGGCGTTTTCCGTGGTGCACATGATCGACATGGCCAAGGCGCTGGTGGATCGCTCGCTGGACAGCCATCGCCCGGAATGAGCGCCACGGCAGAATTCGCCCACGGGCGATCCGGCCGATGAACAGGGCTGGCAACAGGGGCAGGAAATTATTTTCTAAAAGGCGGGGAAAAACATTTGACTTGCAAATGATAATGATTATTATTGCAAGCAGCTGGTCGCGAGATCAGTCGATAACCCAAGAGACCTTAGGTCGGACTCCTGGATTATCTCCTCATCAGGCTAATCACGGTTTTTGACCCGGCTTTTTGCCGGGTCTTTTTTTTCTGCCAGTTTTTCTGGCTTGGCTTCAGGCTAATGAAGACTGGGTACCGCTAAATTGGCGGCGATGATAGCAAAAGAATGCCTCATTGCAAGCCGACGCCCGCCGCAACGGCTCGCAAATGCAAAAACAGCGCTTGAGAATCAATCGCATAGCTTCTAAGCTGC
>NZ_JACNDE010000035.1:0-72572 GCF_017351415.1 Pseudomonas sp. FW305-25
GAAAAGCCCAAGCCGGTCGAAAAACCCAAGCCGGTGAAAAAGCCTGAGCCGCCGAAAACGCCGGCGCCACCCGCCCCCGCGCCACCGGCCGCGCCCGCAGCGCCCAGCCAGCCGGCCGCCGCTGCGGCGCCTGCCGCGGCCCCCGGGCCGGTCAAGGAATCGGCGGCGGTTTCCGGCCTGGCCAGCCTCGGCAACCCGCCGCCGGAATACCCGTCCCTGGCTCTGCGCCGCAACTGGGAAGGCACGGTGGTGCTGCGCATCAAGGTGCTGCCCAACGGCCGCGCCGGCAGCGTGGAAGTCACCCGTTCCAGCGGCAAGCCGCAACTGGACGAGGCCGCCGTGGCCGCGGTGAAGAACTGGAAATTCATCCCGGCCAAGCGCGGCGACACGCCGATCGAAGGCTTCGCCACCCAGACCATCGATTTCAAATTGCCGCAATGACCGCGGCCTGACCTGAACTCACAACCTGTTTACGCATGCGAGGTGTAGCCATGAACGATTCCCTGACATCCCTGATTGTCCCCGGTGTGCTCTGGGCCCTGGTGCTGTTTTCCGTGGTCAGCTGGGCATTGCTGCTGGTCAAGTCGGCGCAGTACCTGCGGCAGAAGACCCAGAACCGGCAGTTCAGCAAGGCCTTCTGGAGCGCCCCGGACCTGCTCACCGCCGCCGAGCACGCCAGCCAGTACCCCGGCTCCCTGGCGCGCATCGCCAGCAGCGGCTTCGAGGCCCTGCTGGTGGAAGAGTCGCCGCGCACCACCCAGCAGCTGGCCCACACCATCAACCGCGCCGACCGTCTGGAGCGCAACCTGCGCCAGCAGATCCAGAAGGAACGCCGGGCCCTGGAAAGCGGCCAGGCGGTGCTCGCCAGTATCGGCAGCACCGCGCCCTTCATCGGCCTGTTCGGTACCGTCTGGGGGATCATGGAGGCCCTGCAGAGCATCGGCGCCAGCGGTTCGGCCAGCCTGGAAACCGTGGCCGGGCCGATCGGCCATGCGTTGATCGCCACCGGCGTGGGCATTGCCGTCGCCGTGCCGGCGGTGCTGATCTACAACTTCTTCCTGCGCCGCCTGAAGCTGGCCTCGGCCAGCATGGACGACTTCGCCCATGACTTCGACGCCCTGGCCCAGCGCAGCGCCTTCGCCATCAGCCGCCAGGCCATCGCCAGCAAGACCGCCCACGCCGTACGGGAGGCCAGCTGATGTCCTTCTCTACTCAAGACAGCGACGAAGTGCTCAGTGAAATGAACGTCACGCCACTGGTGGACGTGATGCTGGTGCTGTTGGTGGTGTTCATCGTCACCGCCCCGCTGATGACCAACGCAATCAAGGTCAACCTGCCGAAAACCGACGCCGTGGCCCCTGCCGAGAAAAAAGACCCGGTGGTGGTCAGCGTCGACCAGGACGGCAAGTTCTACCTGGCCAAGTCCGAAGTGGCCCCCGAGCTGCTGGAAAGCAGCCTCAAGGAGGTCAAGGCCAAGGACAGCGAGGTGCGCGTGCAATTGCAGGCCGACGCCGCCGTCAACTACGGCCAGGTGGCCAAGGCCATGGCCTCCATCGAACGTTCGGGGATCACCAGGATATCCGTGATGACCACCCGATAAAGGCAGTGCCTGGCGCCCCGTGAGGGACGCGCCAGGCACTGCCTCGAAAAATCCCGTCGCAATCGGCCGACCGCAAGACGCCACGCGCCTGCGGAGGGGATCGGCTTGCTTGAAGAAAGTGGTTTTCCGGGGCCGGTACAACCCAGCCGGAGCAATGAGGGCCCACAAGGCCATTTCGATAAACGTCTGAAAGAGTCGGAAGTAATCATGCTGATGAACATTCCACGTTTCACGCTCAAGCCACTGGTGACCACGCTGCAACGGCACCGTTTTGTCCCGCTGTACCTGATGGCCATGGGCCTGGGCGCCGGCACCACGCAAGCCGCGGAAGAGGACGCTGACAGCAGCGCGGCCGTCCCGGCCGCCAGTGCCGCGGCCGTGGCGCCCACCACCCAGCTGCAACGGGTCGAAGTGACAGGTTCGGCGATCCGCCGGGTCGATGCCGAAACCGCCGTGCCGATCACCGTCCTGCGCGCCGACGACCTGCGCAAACAAGGTGTGAGTACCACCGCCGAGTTGCTGCAGCGGGTCACTGGCAGCCAGTCGGTGATCAACAGCTCCAGCTCCGTGGGTTCCGGCAGCGGCGGCGCCTCCTACGCGGACATGCGCGGCATCGGCGCCAACAAGACCCTGGTGCTGCTCAACGGCCGGCGCCTGGCGAACAACGCCCTGTCCGGCACCAACACCTCCAATGGCTCCGGGGTCGATCTGAACATGATCCCGTTCGCCGCCATCGACCGGGTCGAAGTGCTACGCGACGGTGCATCGGCCCTTTACGGCACCGACGCCATCGGCGGCGTGATCAACTTCATCACCAAAAAATCCATGACCGATGGCCAGTTGACTCTCGGTGGCGAAACCCCAACCCACAGCGGTGGCGGCGCGAGCAAGGACATGAGCGCCAGCTGGGGTTTCGGTGAGCTGGAGGAAGACCGCTTCAACGTGCTCGGGGTGTTCAACTACAACAAGCAGCAAAACCTGCGCGCCAAGGATCGTGACTTCGCCACCTCCTACCGCCCGGAACGCGGGTTGGACCAGACTTCGGGCACCTCCTTCCCGGCCAACTACACCCAGGGCGACAATGCCGCCAACCCACTGGGCGCCAACTGCAACGGTCCCAATCTGGTAGCACGCCAGGGCGTGTGCCGCTTCGCCACCTCCAGCTACATCGACCTGATCCCGGAAACCGAAAAGACCTCGTTCTTCGGCAAGGCCACCGCCAAGCTGGCGGACGATCACAACGTCAACCTCGAGTACTTCTGGGCCCGCAACAACAATGCCACCACCGTGGCCCCGGCACCCCTCACCGGCCTGAGCCTGGACTCTTCCTCGCCCTACTACCCGGGCAACGGCATCACCCCGGCGCCGACCGACTTCAGCCTCGACCCGAGCCAGCCGATCGGCGTGAACTGGCGCGAAACCGCCGCCGGTGCGCGGGAATCCAAGGACCAGAACACCAGCCAGCGCTTCGTCCTGAGTTTCGACGGCCTGGTGGCCGGCTGGGACTACAACCTCGGTGCCTCGTACAACCAGAACAAAGTGGTGTCCTCGGTCACCGGCGGTTATGTCAGCGATTCGGCGATGACCTCCGGCCTGGCCAGCGGCCTACTCAATCCGTTCGGTCCGCAGAGCAGCGCTGGTCATGAGTTCATCGACGCTGCGACCTATCACGGGCCCTACACCAGTGCGGTCGGCCGGGTCGTCGGTTTCGACGGTCGCGTCAGCCGCGAGATCGGCGACTGGTTCGGTGCTGGCCCCACCGGCCTGGCCCTGGGCGGCGAGTACCGCAAGGAGAAATTCCACCAGGACTACGAGCAGTTCGTCGGCGACATCTCGAGTCTCGGCGCCGACCCGGACGGCAGCGTGTCGGGCGACCGCAGCGTCAAGGCGGCCTACGCCGAGATCAACGTGCCGGTGCTCGACAGCCTGGAACTGTCCGCGGCCATCCGCCACGACAAATACAGCGACTTCGGCAGCACCACCAACCCGAAATACTCGTTCCGCTACCAGCCGATCAAGGAACTGGTGGTACGCGGCGCCTACAGCGAAGGCTTCCGCGCACCGTCGCTGTACGAGCTGTATGCCCCGCAAAGCCTGACCTTCACCCAGGCCAACTATAACGATCCGGTGCTCTGTACCGGCGGCGTGCTGCAACCGGGTGGCAGTGCCAGTCGCGACTGCGGCCAGCAATTCCTCGCCCAGGGTGGCGGTAATCAGGACCTGGCCCCGGAAAAGGCCCGCAACGTGACCCTGGGTTTCGTCTATCAACCGATCCGCGACCTGTCGGTGGGCCTGGACTTCTGGTGGATTCACATTTCCAACCAGATCCAGCCGTTCCCGGAATCCACGGTATTCAACGAAGCCGGGACCTATAGCAACCGCTTCGTGCGCAATGCCGACGGTTCGTTGAACTACATCGTCACCGGCAACGCCAACCTGGGCATAGTCGAAACCAACGGTGTCGACGTATCCCTGGACTACCGTTTCCCCAATACCCCCTACGGCCAGTTCGGCCTCGGGCTGCAAGGCACCTACGTCAAGAGCTACGACTTCCAGAGCACCATCAAGGGGCCGTTCACCGACAAGGTCGGCGACTTCGAGGGCGATGGCGTGATCGCCCGCTGGAAACACAACCTCACCGGCACCTGGACCCTGGGCGCCGCGCGGGCCTCGCTGAGCAACCGCTTCACCACCGGCTACAACGACTACGACCGCACCACCTATGCCCGGGTAGCCTCCTATTCGCTGTGGGACCTGTCGGCCGGCTACACCTTCGACAAGGTGCTGGACGTCGATGCCGGGGTGAAGAACGTCTTCGACCGCGACCCACCGTTCTCCAACCAGGCCTACACCTTCCAGAGCGGCTACGACCCTCGTTACACCGACCCGCTGGGCCGCACCCTGTTCGCGCGCATGACGTACCACTTCTGAGTCACCGCCGGGGCCGCGCAAGACTCCGGCCGGCCCCGGCCGCATTGCGAATTCGCGCCCCATGGCGGCCCGCCGCCGTGGGTCTTTTCGCCCTGCCGACCCAGGCTTTCCGGCATCACGAGGAACCTTTCGATCATGTCTGTACTGACCCGCACCCTGGCTGGGCTGACGCTGGCTGCCGCGCTGCTTGGCGCCGCCGGCGGGGCCCTGGCCGCCGCCCACGGCAGCTATGCCATGACGGTCTATGGCGAACCGCCGAAGTACCCACCGGGCTTCCAGCACTTCGACTACGTCAACCCCGATGCGCCCAAGGGCGGCTCCCTGAGCCGCGCCTCGATGGAGATCGGCCAGTTCAACTACGTCACCCCCTATGCCGACCAGGGCATCGCGGTGGCCCAGGTCAACGACTGGGTGTATTCGCCCCTGGCCTTTCGCTCCCTGGACGAGCCCTACACCGTCTACGGGCTGGTGGCCGAACGCATGGAGCGCGACCCCGACGGCCTGTGGGTGCGCTTCTACCTCGACCCCAGGGCACGCTTCGCCGATGGCACGCCGATCACCGCGCAAGACGTGCGCTACACCTTCGACCTGCTGCTGAGCAAGGGCAGCCTGAGCTATCGCCAGCTGTACGGCGACGTGCGGGACGTGGTGATCGAAGGCCCCGGACAGGTGCGCTTCGACTTCAAGAACAACCTCAACCGCACCCTGGCCCTGGACCTGGCGACCCTGCGCGTGCTGCCCGAACACTGGTGGAAGAGCCGCGACTTCGCCAACGGCGGCGGTTTCGAGCCGCCCCTGGGCAGCGGGCCATACAAGGTCGGCAAGGTCGACGCCGGGCGCAGCATCAGCTTCGAGCGCGACCCGAACTGGTGGGCCAGGGACCTGCCGGTCAGCCGCGGCCTGTACAACTTCGACCGCCTGACGGTGAATTTCTACGGCGACACTGACGTCGCCCGCCAGTTGCTGCAGGCCGGCGCCTTCGACTACAACCGCGAGTTTTCCTCGTCCGGTTACGTGGTCGGCTACGACAGCCCGGCCCTGCGCGACGGCCGCCTGCAACAGGCGATCCTCGCACCCGACAAGCCCACCGCCGCCCAGGGCTTTGTGTTCAACCTGCAGCAGCCGGTCTTCCACGACCGCCGGGTGCGCCAGGCGCTGACCCTGCTGTGGGATTTCGAGTGGACCAACAAGCAGATGATGCGCGGCTTCTACGTGCGCCAGCAGAGCTACTGGCCGAAAAGCGAGATGGCCGCCACCGCCCTGCCGGACGCCCGCGAACGGGAGATCCTCGAACCCCTGCGCGGACAGATCCCCGACGAAGTCTTCACCCAGGTCTACCGGCCCCCGCAGACCGACGGCAGCGGCCGCATCCGCGACAAGCAGCTGCAGGCCCTGCGCCTGCTGGCCGAGGCCGGCTGGACACCCCGGAACAACCGTTTGGTGAACGCCGCCGGCGAGCCACTGGAGTTCACCTTTCTCGATGGCCAGGGCGGCTTCGACCGCATGCTGCTGCCGTACAAACGCACCCTGGCGCAGATCGGCATCACCCTCAACCTGCGGCGCATCGATTCGGCGCAGTACATCAACCTGCTCAACGCCCGGGACTACGACATGATCGTCACCAGCTTCCCCCGCAGCGGCGACCCCATCGTCTCCCCGGGTCGCGAGCTGTACAGCCTGTACGGTTCGCAAAGCGCGACCCAGGTCGGTAGCTCCAACTCCATGGTGCTGGCCAACCCGGCAGTGGACCGCCTGATCGATGGCCTGGTCCAGGCCAATAGCCGCGACGAGATGGTGCATTACGCCCGGGCCCTGGACCGGGTGCTGCAATGGGGCCAATACATGATTCCCAATTACTACTCCAAGGGCACGCCCACGGTGTTCCAGAACCGCTTCGGTCGGCCGGCCATCGCGCCGATCTACGACGAGGGCCTGAACACCTGGTGGGAGGTCAGCCCCAAGGCCCTGACCAGCCGCCAGATGAGCGCCCTGCGCGGCACCGTGGAGGCGCACTGACATGGGCCGTTACCTGAGTCGTCGCCTGCTGCTGATCATCCCTACCCTGCTGTGCATCCTGGTGGTCAACTTCCTGATCGTCCAAGCCGCGCCCGGCGGCCCGGTGGAACAGGCCATCGCCCGCCTGCAAGGCTTCGGTGGGCATGCCATGGGCGGTGGCGCCGAGGTCGCCGCCGTGGGTGGCGGCGGACGCAGCAGCCGTGGCCTGGACCCGGCGCTGATCGAGGAGATCAAACACCACTACGGCTTCGACAAGCCAATGCACCAGCGCCTGTGGCTGATGCTGAAGAACTACGCGCAACTGGACTTCGGCAACAGCTTCTTCCGCGGGGCCAAGGTCACCGACCTGATCCTGCAGAAACTGCCGACCTCGCTGTCCCTCGGCCTGTGGGCGACCCTGATCACCTACCTGGTGTCGATTCCCCTGGGAGTGCGCAAGGCAATCCGCAATGGCAGCGCCTTCGATGCCTGGACCAGCAGCGCCATCGTCCTCGGCTACGCCATGCCGGCGTTCCTGTTCGCCATCCTGCTGATCGTGGTGTTCGCCGGCGGCAGCTACCTGGACTGGTTCCCCGTGCAGGGCCTGGTCTCGGATAACTTCGCCAGCCTCGGGCCCCTGGCCAAGGTCGGCGACTACCTGTGGCACCTGGTGCTGCCGGTGTCGGCGCTGGTGATCGGCGGCTTCGCCACCCTGACCCTGCTGACCAAGAACAGCTTCCTCAACGAGATCAGCCGCCAGTACGTGGTCACCGCCCGGGCCAAGGGCCTGAGCGAGCGTCGGGTGCTCTACGGCCATGTGTTTCGCAACGCCATGCTGCTGGTGATCGCCGGCATTCCCACGGCGCTGATCGAGGTGTTCTTCGCCGGCTCGCTGCTGATCGAGACCCTCTTCAACCTCGACGGCCTCGGGCGCATGAGCTACGAGGCCGCGGTGTCGCGGGACTACCCGGTGGTGTTCGGCGCGCTGTTCCTGTTCACCCTGTTCGGCCTGCTGATCAAGCTGATCGGCGACCTGTGCTACAGCCTGGTCGATCCGCGCATCGACTTCTCGGCGAGGACTGCCTGATGTTCACACTCTCTCCCCTGGGCCGTCGTCGCATCGAACACTTCAAGGCCAACCGCCGGGGTCGCTGGTCGCTATGGCTGTTTATCGGCCTGTGCCTGGTCTGCCTGGGTGGCGAGCTGATCGCCAACGACAAGCCCCTGGTTATCCGCTATCACGGCGCCTGGTATTTCCCGATCCTCAGCGACTACGACGAAACCGAGTTCGGCGGCGAACTGCCGTTCCAGCCCGACTATTCCAGCAGCTACGTGCACGAACTGATCGAGGGCCAGGGCGGCTGGATGCTGTTCCCGCCGATCCCCTTCAGCTACGACACGGTCAACTACGACCTCAGCCTGCCGGCCCCCAGCCCGCCCTCGGCGCAGAACTGGCTGGGTACCGACGACCAGGCCCGGGACGTGCTGGCGCGGGTGATCTTCGGCACGCGGGTGTCGATCCTGTTCGCCCTGGCGCTGACCGTCATCAGTGCGCTGATCGGCATCACCGCCGGTGCGTTGCAGGGTTATTACGGCGGCTGGGTCGACCTGTTCGGGCAGCGCCTGCTGGAAATCTGGTCGGGGCTGCCGGTGCTGTACCTGCTGATCATTCTCTCGGGGTTCGTCTCACCGAGCTTCTGGTGGCTGCTGGGGATCATGGCGCTGTTCTCCTGGCTGGCCCTGGTGGACGTGGTGCGCGCCGAGTTCCTGCGCGGGCGCAACCTGGAGTACGTCAAGGCCGCGCGGGCCCTGGGCCTGAGCGACGGCGAGCTGATGCGCCGGCACATCCTGCCCAACGCCATGACCTCCACCCTGACCTACCTGCCGTTCATTCTCACCGGCGCCATCGCCACCCTCACCGCCCTGGATTTTCTCGGCTTCGGCATGCCCGCCGGCACCGCCTCGCTGGGCGAACTGATCGGCCAGGCCAAGCGCAATCTGCAAGCACCCTGGCTGGGCCTGACGGCGTTTTTCGCCCTGGCGCTGATTCTCTCGTTGCTGGTGTTTATCGGCGAAGCCTGCCGCGACGCCTTCGATCCCCGGAGCTGACATGCACGACAACCTGATTGAAATCCGCAACCTCAAGGTGGCCTTCGCCGGCACCGAAGTGGTCCATGGCCTGGACCTGGATATCCGCCGTGGCGAATGCCTGGCCCTGGTGGGCGAGTCCGGCTCGGGCAAGTCGGTGACCGCCCACTCGATCCTGCGCCTGCTGCCGGCGCAGAAGGTGCAGACCCAGGGCAGCATCCGCTACGCCGGCCTGGACCTGGTGCAGGCCAGCGACGCCCAGTTGCGCACCCTACGCGGCAACCGCATCGCGATGATCTTCCAGGAACCCATGACCTCGCTGAACCCACTGCACACGGTGGAGAAACAGATCGGCGAAGTGCTGGACGTGCACAAGGGCCTGCGCGGTCGCGCGGCCCGGGCGCGGACCCTGGAACTGCTAAAGCTGGTGGGTATCGGCGAGCCGCACAAACGCCTCAAGGCCTACCCGCACCAGTTGTCCGGCGGCCAGCGCCAGCGGGTAATGATCGCCATGGCCCTGGCCAACGAGCCGGAGCTGTTGATCGCCGACGAGCCAACCACGGCGCTGGATGTGACGGTGCAGCGCAAGATCCTCGAACTGCTGATCGCGTTGCAGCAACGCCTGGGCATGTCGCTGCTGCTGATCAGCCACGACCTCAACCTGGTGCGGCGCATCGCCCAGCGGGTGTGCGTGATGCGCCAGGGCGAGATCGTCGAGCAGGCCGAGTGCGAGGCGCTGTTTAGCGCCCCACGGCATCCCTACAGTCGCTTGCTGATCGAAGCCGAGCCCAGTGGCGCCCCGGTGCCCAGCGCCTATTCGCACAATCTGCTGGAGGTGGATGAACTCAAGGTCTGGTTTCCCCTGCCCAAGGGCCTGTTCAGCCGCCAGCGCGACTACATCAAGGCGGTGGACGGCGTCAGCCTGAGCCTGCACCGGGGCAAGACCCTGGGCATCGTCGGCGAGTCCGGCTCGGGCAAGTCCACCCTCGGCCAGGCGATCCTGCGGCTGGTGGAGTCCGAGGGTGGCATCCGCTTCGGCAACAAGGAACTGAGCATCCTCAACCAGCGCCTGATGCGCCCCTTGCGCCGGCAACTGCAGGTGGTGTTCCAAGACCCCTTCGGCAGCCTCAGCCCGCGCATGTCGGTGCAGCAAATCATCGCCGAAGGCCTGCTGACCCACGGTATCGGCACCGCCGAGGAACGCGAGGCGGCGGTGATCCGCGTGCTCGAGGAAGTCGGCCTCGACCCGCAGAGCCGCCACCGCTACCCCCACGAGTTTTCCGGCGGCCAGCGCCAGCGCATCGCCATCGCCCGCGCCCTGGTGCTGGAGCCGGCGCTGATCCTGCTGGACGAACCCACCTCGGCCCTCGACCGCACCGTACAGAAGCAGGTGGTCCAACTGCTGCGGGAATTGCAGGTACGCCACGGCCTGACCTACCTGTTTATCAGCCACGACCTGGCGGTGGTCCACGCCCTGGCCCACGACCTGATCGTGATCAAGGACGGCAAGGTGGTGGAACAGGGACCGTCGCGGGCGATCTTCAGCGCGCCGCAACACCCCTATACCCGGGAGCTGTTGCAGGCTTCGGGGCTGCAATGGAGCCCGCCGCAGGCCTGCGAAGAACCGGTCTGAGGCTCTGTTCCGGGGGTTGGCGCAGCTATCATTGGCGTCGATGGTCACCATCGACCCAATGAAATTCTCAAAAAAAATCCGCCACGTAACATCTGCTCCATACCAACCAAACAACACCCCGGAGCACACCACCATGAAACGCCAAATTCTTCTCAGCATCGCTTTCTCGGTTCTTGCAGCAAACGCTTTTGCCGCGTCCTCGGCCTACCCGGTGGTCGCCGAAGGCGGCTCGGATCGCCTGATTGAAAAACGTGTCGCCGAAGGTGGCGCCGATCGCTTGATCGAACGCCGCGTTGCCGAAGGTGGTTCCGATCGCTTGATCGAACGTCGCGTTGCCGAAGGTGGTTCCGACCGTCTGATCGAACGCCGCGTTGCCGAAGGTGGTTCCGATCGTCTGATCGAGCGTCGTGTTGCTGAAGGTGGCGCTGATCGTCTGATCGAGCGTCGTGTTGCTGAAGGTGGTTCCGACCGTCTGATCGAACGCCGCGTTGCCGAAGGTGGCTCCGACCGTCTGATCGAGCGCCGTGTCGCTGAAGGTGGTGCTGATCGTCTGATCGAACGCCGTGTTGCCGAAGGTGGTTCCGACCGTCTGATCGAGCGTCGCGTTGCCGAAGGTGGTTCCGACCGTCTGATCGAGCGTCGCGCCGTATGATTGCGCGGTCCGCAGTACTCGAAAAAAAGCCCGGCCTTATCAGCCGGGCTTTTTTCATTTCAGGGCGTAGGGATTCCCCGATCGATCGCTTTCACCCTGCTCACTTCGCCATGCAGCGCTGATACCGCTCGTCCACCCGTTTGGCGAACCAGGCGGTGGTCAGTTTGCGGGTGATCTTCGGGCTCTTCAGCTGGATGCCCGGCAGGATCTGCCGCGGCAAAGGCTTGCCCTGGGCCTGATCGGCCAAGGCGAATACCCGCTTGTACAGCGTGGTGTCCTCGAACTCGAGGCTGTTGCCCTTCTCCAGCTGGTTGCGAATGGTCGGGTTGCGCATGTCCAGGGATTTGCCCAGGGCGCGCGCCGCCAGCTCGGTGCTGCCGGGCATGATCGAGTCGTAGCGGATCAGGTCGCCGTCCAGCGCCAGGGAAATCCCCGAGGCCACGCTCAGGGCGTTCTGGAACGCGGCATTGCGGCTGGCGTACCAGCCGGCGTTGAAGTCTGCGAAGCGGTACAGCGGCTGCGGGTAATTCACCGGGTAACCGAGCAAGTGGGCGATGCCGAAATACATGCCGCCACGCCGGCTGAACACCTCGCGGCGGATCGAGCCGTCCACGCTGTAGGGGTAATTGCGCGCCTGCTGCTCGGCGAAGTCGATGCTGACCTGCATCGGCCCGCCGGTGTGCACCGGGTTGAAACCGCCGAACAAGGTCTTGCCCATGGGCACGCTGCCGATGAAGTCGTCGAAGATCGTGCTCAGTTCCTTCTCCGTGCGCGCCCCGGCCAGGCGCTCGCTGTAGGACTTACCGTTCGGCGAGCGCACCTGCAGCGCCGCGCTGACCAGCATCGACGGCACATGCACCTTGGCCGCGCGGCGGTCGATTTCGCTGCGGGCGATCTTGCCCAGCCCCGGCACCGGCGGGTCGACCTGATAGGTGGACTCCTGCTCGGCCACCGCCAGCACCGCGCAGAGGTTGCTCTTGCTCGGCTCGATACCCTGGGCGGTAAAGGCCACCTGGATATCCCGGGCCCAGCCCTGGCGATCGGCGACCTTGGCCGGCAGCAGGCGCGCCACCTGGGCCTGGACCTGGGCCGGGCTGGGCGCCGGCGCCTTTGAACCGAACTGACCGGCACAGCCGGCCAGGGCCAGCGAGGCCGCGACAGCGGCCCAGCGAAGTGAATGCAGAGGTTTTATAGACATGGCTTCCCAGTAATTCCGAAGGTGGCCCGCGCTTGAGGTGCATGCGTCGCCGCGGATATCGACCCTCAAGGCGCCGCGCTGTTCCGTGCCAGCGACAGGCCATTTGAGCATTCCCCGTGACCGACGGCGAATTTCACCTAATCTGAAACCTCATCGCCCACAGAAAAACAACACAGGGGGCCCATCGTGAGCGTGCAACTCAACCACACCATCGTCTGGTGCCGCGACAAGCAACGGTCGGCGGATTTTCTCGTGCAGGTGCTCGGCCTGCCGCCGCCTGTGCCCTTCGGCCCGATGCTGGTGGTGCAGCTGGATAACAGCGTGTCCCTGGATTACTACGACAACGACCCGCCCATCGCTTCCCAGCACTACGCCTTTCTGGTCGCCGCCGACGACTTCGAACCGATACTGCAACGCATTCGCCAGCGCGGCCTGGCGTTCTGGGCCGACCCGGGCAAGCAGCGCCCCAATGAAATCAACCGCCACGAAGGCGGACGCCGGGTGTATTTTGATGACCCCGACGGCCACCTGCTGGAAGTGTTCAGCCAGACCTGAGCGTCCTTTACCTGCCCTGGAGTCCCCTGCGCCATGCTCTCACTGGATTTTCTCATCACCTCGCTGATCGTCGTGCTGATCCCCGGCAGCGGCGTGATCCTGACCATTTCCACGGCGCTGGTGGCCGGCAAGCGCGCCAGCCTGTTCACCGCCATCGGCTGCACCGCCGGGATAGTCCCGCACCTGCTGGCCTCAGTGCTGGGCCTGTCGGCCATCCTGCACACCAGCGCGCTGGCCTTTCAGGGCTTGAAGTTCGCCGGGGTCGCCTACCTGCTGTACCTGGCCTACGCCACCTGGCGCGACCGCTCGGCCTTCGCCGTGGACACCAGCGCTCCTGCCACCAGCGCTGGCGGCCTGGTGCTCAAGGCCTGCCTGCTGAACATCCTCAACCCCAAGCTGACGATTTTCTTCCTGGCCTTCCTGCCGCAGTTCATCAGCCACGACGGCCCATCGCCGGCCATGCAGATGCTCGGCCTGAGCGGTGTGTTCATGGCGATGACCTTCGCTGTATTCGTGGTCTACGGCCTGCTGGCCAACCTGTTCCGCAAGGCGGTGATCGAATCGCCCCAGGTGCAGAACTGGCTGCGCCGCAGCTTTGCCGCGAGCTTCGCCGCCCTGGGCCTGAACCTGGCGTTCGCCCAGCGCTGAAACCTGCTACACGAAACCGGCATGACATTGATCTCTCGACGAGGGCAAGGACATGAACCGCAGCGACGTACTGATCATTGGCGCCGGCCCCACCGGCCTGGTTCTGGCGCTGTGGCTGAGCCGGCAGGGGGTGAAGGTGCGCATCCTCGACCAGACCGCCGGCCCCGGCACCACCTCCCGGGCCCTGGCGGTGCAGGCCCGGACCCTTGAGCTGTACCGCCAGCTGGACCTGACCCAGGCGATCCTCGACCAGGGTCACCGGGTGCCGGCCGCCAACCTCTGGGTCAAGGGCGAACAGGCCGCCCACCTGCCCCTGAGCAGCATCGGCGCCGACCTGACGCCCTACCCCTTCCTGGAAATCTACCCGCAGGACCAGCACGAACAACTGCTGATCGAGCGTCTGCAGCGTTTCGGCGTAACAGTCGAGCGCCAGACCGAACTGCTGGGTTTCATCGACCACGGCCACCTGGTCAGCGCCCAACTGCGCGGCCCCGACGGCCAGGAGGAAACCTGCCAGGCCTTCTACCTCGCCGGCTGCGACGGCGCCCATTCGACAGTGCGCAAGACCCTGGGCATCGACTTTCCCGGCGGCACCTATCAGCAGGTGTTTTATGTGGCCGATGTCGACGCCCGCGGGCCGGCGCTCAATGGCGAGTTGCACGCCGACCTCGACGAGGCGGACTTCCTCGCGGTCTTTCCGCTGGCCGGCGAAGGCCGGGCACGGCTGATCGGCACGGTGCGCGACGAACGTGCCGAACAGGCGCAAACCCTCAGGTTCGAGGACGTCAGCCGGCGCGCCATGGACAACCTCAAGGTCCAGGTCGACAAGGTCAACTGGTTCTCCACCTACCGCGTGCATCACCGGGTGGCCGAGCGCTTCTTCAGCGGCCGCGCCTTTCTGCTTGGCGATGCCGCCCACGTGCACAGCCCGGCCGGCGGCCAGGGCATGAACACCGGGATCGGCGACGCCATCAACCTGGCCTGGAAGCTCGCCGCGGTGCTCAACGGCAAGGCCGAGGAGCACCTGCTGGCGACCTATGAGTTCGAACGCATCGAATTCGCCCGGCGCCTGGTGGCCACCACCGACCGGGTGTTCAGCTTCGTCACCGCCGACGGGCCGATCGCCAACCTGCTGCGCACCCGCCTGGCGCCGCTGCTGATCCCCAAGGTGACTGCGGTGGAAGCGGCGCGCGAGTTCCTGTTTCGCACGGTGTCGCAGATCACCCTCAACTACCGCGACATGCCCCTGAGCTGTGGCAGCGCCGGCCATGTCCACGGCGGCGACCGCCTGCCCTGGGCCCACGGTGCGGTCACCGACAATTTCGCCAGCCTCGACTACCTGGGGTGGCAGGTGCATGTGTACGGCGTCACCAGCGACGCCCTGCGCGCCTGGTGCGCCGAGCGGCAGATGCCGCTGACGGTGTTCGACTGGGAACCGGCGCACCAGGCCGCTGGCCTCGCGCGCAACGGCTTCTACCTGCTGCGGCCGGACACTTACGTGGCGCTGGCGGAGAAATCGGCGGACCCGAAGGTGCTGGAACGCTATTTCGAGGAGCGCAAGATTACGCTGTGAGGGGGGCAGATAAATTCGTCGACGGGATTATGCAGCGCCTGGATTGACGTCATCGCGGGCAAGCCTCGCTCCTACAAAATCTGTAGGAGCGAGGCTTGCCCGCGATAGGGCCCTTGAGGGCGATACATTTACATCTGGAACACCGCTGGAGCGCATCAGATCCCGGCGAGCGCCAGGTCCATGGCGAAGTAGGTGAAGATCAGGTCGGCACCGGCGCGCTTGATCGAACCCAGGCTTTCGCGCACCACCCGCGCTTCGTCGATGGCCCCGGCCTGGGCGCCGAACTTGATCATCGCGTACTCGCCGCTGACCTGGTACGCGGTCACCGGCAGGCGCGAGGCTTCGCGGATGTCGCGGATGATGTCCAGGTAAGCGCCAGCCGGCTTGACCATCAGCGAGTCCGCGCCTTCCTGTTCGTCCAGCAAGGACTCGCGCACCGCTTCGCGGCGGTTCATCGGGTTCATCTGGTAGCTCTTGCGGTCGCCTTTCAAGGCGCTGCCGCCGGCCTCGCGGAACGGACCGTAGAGCGCCGAGGCGAACTTGGTGGAATAGGCCATGATCGCGGTCTGGCTGAAGCCGGCCTCGTCCAGGGCGCGGCGGATGGCCTGGACCTGCCCGTCCATGGCCGCCGACGGCGCGATCACATCGGCGCCGGCGCGGGCCGCGGCCACCGCCTGCTTGCCGAGGTTGACCAGGGTCTGGTCGTTGTCCACTTCATGGCCGTGCAGCACGCCGCAGTGGCCGTGGTCGGTGTACTCGCAAAAGCAGGTGTCGGACATCACGATCATTTCCGGCACCGCGTCCTTGGCGATCCGCGACATGCGCGACACCAGGCCGTTGTCGTTCCAGGTGTCGCTGCCGTTGCTGTCCAGGTGGTGCGACACGCCGAAGGTCATCACCGACTTGATCCCGGCGCGGGCGTAACGCTCGATCTCCCCGGCCAGCTTCGATTCCGGAATGCGCATCACCCCCGGCATGCTCTTGATCGGCACGAAATCGTCGATCTCTTCCTCGACGAAAATCGGCAGCACCAGGTCGTTGAGGGTGAACTCGGTTTCCTGGAACAGGCTGCGCATCTGTTCGCTGCGGCGCAGGCGACGGGGACGGGCTTGGGGGAACTGGCTGGACATGGGACTTCCTCAGGGCAGGCCAAGTAAGACGAGGCTGGGCGCGAAAAGACCGCAGCCAAAAGAAGCGAAGCTTATGCCCCAAGCCCCGACCGGCACAAACGCCGCGTCGCCAAAACTGTGTTTGCGCTTTGGTAACAATGCCGTGAAAGCAGGGGGTTACGCCTGTCAGGCAAATGCTCCACGGCGAAACTGTCGCGTCGATTTTCGATCTAAATAAGACACGCAGAGCTGCGCAGGCCGGCCTTGAAGACCAGTGCCTGCGGCACTTGCTCGCCGCGTGTGCAGGACCTTGCGCCCGATAGAAGCAGGCCCGGGCGAATCATCTGCCGGGGACGATATCGAGGATTCCAGTCGAGCTCCCTGGCAGCACATTCGCGCGATGGTTGTCGCGGGCACAAGAACCGGGTTTGCAGGCTGTGAGCCCGGTTGTCGTTCTGTCGTGGCGGGTCGCCACAGGGACGTTCGCGGCCCGCCCCTTGACCCGGGAGGAGAAGCGAAAATGACCAACTCCGTGAAAAAAATGCCGATCCAGACTGAAGACAAGGCCACCCGGCGCTCGAGCATGAGCGACCTGTGGCAACCCCTGGAAAAACTGCGGCAACAGGTCGATCACCTGTTCGATGACTTCAATCGCGGCCCCGGCCTGTCACCCTTCAGCCGCGGGCTGTTCGATGTGGATCCGTTCTGGCGGCGCGAGCTGATCGGCCGCGGCATGCCTGCCGTCGACATCACCGAGAAAGACGAGAGCTTCGAAATCACTGCCGAATTACCCGGCATGGGTCAGAAGAATATCGAGATCAAACTCTCCGACGGCAGCCTGATCATCAAGGGTGAAAAGCGCGAGGAAACCCAAGAAAACAGAAAGGGCTACCACCTGAGCGAACGTCATTACGGCTCCTTCGAGCGGGTGTTCAACCTGCCCAAGGGGGTCGATGCCGAAAAGATCGAGGCGAGCTTCAGCAAAGGCGTGCTGAGTATCTCGCTGCCGAAAAAACCCGCCGCCATGACGGCGGACAAGGTCGTGCAGATCAAAGGCGAATGACCCAGGCCAGCCAGCCCCTTGCCGGGAAAACGGCAAGGGGCTTTTTGTGCCGGCCGGCACATCCGCTCAGCGCGTCGTATTGAGCGCCACGGCCGCCAGGATCAGCGCCTTCAAGGCGGCCTCGTCAATCTTGTCACCCTCATGCAGATCGATCGCCCGCCGGGTATTGCCCTCGAGGCTGGCGTTGAACAGGCCCGCCGGATCGTCCAGCGCGGCGCCCTTGGCGAAGGTCAGTTTCACCACGTTCTTGTAGGTCTCGCCGGTGCAGAGGATGCCGCCGTGGGACCACACCGGCACCCCGCGCCACTTCCACTCCTCGACCACCTGCGGGTCGGCCTGGCGGATCAGCCCCCGGACCCGGGCCAGCCTCTCGCCGCGCCAGTCGCCCAGCTCTTCGATGCGCCCGTCTATCAGCTGTGAAGCGCAACCGCTCTGCTCTGCCGGCGTGGCGTCGCTGCTCTGTTTCTTCATCCTGGTCATCCTCTGGAGGGGTCGCCCGACATTTGAGTATCGCTGACGGGGCATTTCCCTCCAGGTAACCGACGAGCGTCACACCGGCAGCGCGGTGCCCGGTTTGTTTTTTGGCATGGGGATTTCCGTCTTCAGGCGCCGCACGCCCACGATGCGGGCTTGCTTCTGGCGTCGCTCGGATACGCTGGCGCGCCCGACGTTGAAGGCAGGAGGCAGTTGTCTTGACAGGAGGGAGTAGCGGGAATCGAGAGCCAGGCACGCCATCCATGCGCACCTGGTTTCTTTACAGCGGGGGGTGAATCAGTTCCACGGACGGTCGCCGTGCTCGTCCTTGACCCGGGTCGGCAGGCCCATCAGGTCCAGCGCCTTGAGGAACGGCTCGGCCGGCAGCTCCTCGACGTTGACCATGCGCTGCACGTCCCACTCGCCACGGGCCACCAGCAGGGCCGCGGCTACCGGCGGTACGCCTGCGGTGTAGGAAATGCCCTGGCTGTCGGTTTCGGCAAAGGCTTCTTCGTGGCAGGCCACGTTATAGATGAACACTTCGCGCGGCTGGCCATCCTTGGTGCCCTTGACCAGGTCGCCGATGCAGGTCTTGCCGGTGTAGCCCGGCGCCAGCGACGCAGGATCGGGCAGCACGGCCTTGACCACTTTCAGCGGCACCACTTCCAGGCCTTCGGCGGTCTTGACCGGTTGCTCGGAGAGCAAGCCGAGATTCTTGAGCACGGTGAACACGTTGATGTAGTGCTCGCCGAAGCTCATCCAGAAGCGCACGTTGGGCACGTCGAGGTTCTTCGACAGCGAGTGCACTTCATCGTGGCCGGTCAGGTACAGGTTCTGCGAACCGACCACCGGCAGGTCGTCGGTACGCTTGACTTCGAACATGGTGTTGCTGGTCCACTGGCTGTCCTGCCAGCTCCATACCTGCCCGGTGAATTCGCGGAAATTGATTTCCGGATCGAAATTGGTGGCGAAATATTTGCCATGGGAACCGGCATTGACGTCGAGAATGTCGATCGAATCAATGCGGTCGAAATACTGTTGCTTGGCCAGGGCCGCATAGGCGTTGACCACGCCCGGATCGAAACCCACGCCAAGAATGGCGGTGACGTTCTTCTGCTGGCACTCCTCGAGGTGTTTCCACTCGTAGTTGCCATACCAGGGCGGCGTCTCGCAGATCTTGCCCGGTTCTTCGTGAATGGCGGTGTCCAGGTAGGCCACGCCGGTATCGATGCAGGCACGCAGCACCGACATGTTGAGGAAGGCGGAGCCGACGTTGATGACGATCTGCGATTCGGTCTCGCGGATCAGCGCCTTGGTCGCCTCGATATCCAGCGCGTTGAGCGCATAGGCCTTGATTTGCGCGGGCTGTTTGAGGCTGCCCTTGGCCTTGACGCTGTCGATGATGGCCTGGCATTTGGAGATGTTGCGCGACGCGATAGCAATACGACCGAGTTCGTCGTTGTGCTGCGCGCACTTGTGGGCCACCACCTTGGCGACACCTCCTGCACCAATGATAAGAACGTTCTTCTTCAATTTCTTTATCTCTCCTTTCCGCCAGCTTACGAGAGGCTGGACAGGTAGTCTTCGAACCCAAATTCACGAACCACCTCGACACTACCGTCGAGTTGTTTCACTACGATGGACGGCATTTTCAGGCCGTTGAACCAGTTTTTCTTGACCATGGTGTAACCCGCCGCGTCAACGAACGACAGCCGATCGCCGATGGTCAGCGGACGATCGAATTGATACTCGCCGAAGATGTCTCCGGCCAGGCAAGACTTGCCGCACACCATGTAGGTGTGTTCGCCCGCGCTGGGGGCCAGCTTGGCGTTCAGGCGATAGATCAGCAGATCGAGCATGTGCGCTTCGATGGAGCTGTCGACCACCGCCAGGTGCTTGCCGTTGTAGAGGGTGTCGAGCACGGTGACTTCCAGCGACGCGCTCTGGGTGATCGCCGCTTCGCCCGGCTCCAGGTAGACCTGCACGCCGTACTGCTCGGAGAACGCCTTGAGGCGCGCGCAGAAGGCGTCCAGGTCGTAGCCTTCGCCGGTGAAGTGGATGCCGCCGCCGAGGCTGACCCATTCGACCTTGTGCAGCAGGTGGCCGAAGCGTTCCTCGATGGTGCCCAGCATCTGGTCGAACAGGCCGAAGTCGGCGTTCTCGCAGTTGTTGTGGAACATGAAGCCGGATATCTGCTCGATGACCGCCTCGACCTTCACCGGGTCCCATTCGCCCAGGCGGCTGAACGGACGCGCCGGGTCGGCCAGCAGGTAATCGGAACTGCTCACCTGAGGGTTGACCCGCAGACCGCGGACCTTGCCCGCGGACGCCTCGGCGAAGCGCTGCAGCTGGCCGATGGAGTTGAAGATGATCTTGTCGCAGTTGTCGAGCATCTCTTCGATTTCGTCGTCGGCCCAGGCCACGCTGTAGGCATGGGTCTCGCCGGCGAACTTCTGCCGGCCGAGCTTGAGCTCGTACAGCGACGACGAGGTGGTGCCGTCCATGTACTGCTGCATCAGGTCGAACACCGACCAGGTGGCGAAGCACTTGAGCGCCAGCAGAGCCTTGGCGCCGGACTGTTCGCGCACGTAGGCGATCTTCTCCATGTTGCCGAGCAGTTTCTGTTTGTCGATGAGGTAGTACGGCGTTTTGATCATTTCGAGGCCTCCGGCCAGGCCAGCCAAAAAAAGGATGCGCATTGTGCCTTCACTGAAGGCATATCGAAAGGGCGGACGGTCAGTTCGCTGAGTCAGGGCTTCGTCTCATGCTCCGAGCAAGCCGCCCGCAGGTCCGTTCCGGGCATCGCCGGGTACCCTCCGAGGACTGATGACAAATGCCCCGGTGGCAGGTCCGACCGGTCGAACCGCTTTGTGGCCCAGCTACGCAGACAGCCCGATGATTGGCGGTCATTTGCCGACTTGGGCAACCCTGCCCGGCCCCTCGCTTTGCGCGAACACGTATCTGTTTTTCCCCAGTTTCTTGGCCAGGTACATGGCCTGGTCCGCGGCCCGTAACAGCTGATCCGCTTCCACCCCATGGGTCTGGTAGAACGCCGCGCCGAGGCTTGCGGAAACATCGGCCTTTACTCCCGAGATCATCAGCGGCTGGCCGACCACATGAATAATCCGGTCGAGAATCGGGGCCACTTCGTCGATCGATCCAAGGTCATCCAGGACCACAACGAACTCATCGCCGCCCACGCGTGCCAGAAGGTCACATTCCCTCAGACAGGACTGCAGGCGATCGGCGATGATGATCAGCAACTGGTCACCCGCCGCATGCCCCAGGTTATCGTTGACCAACTTGAAGCCATCCAGGTCCAGATAGCAGACCACCACCTTGGCGTTGCGCCCTTGCACTCTTTCGAGAATCGCATCGAGCTTCATGCCCAGCAGCCGTCTATTGGGAAGGTGGGTCAAGGGGTCATACATGGCGATTTCCTGCAGTCTTTTTCGCTGCTGGTCCAAGGTCGCCAGGGAGTAAGCGAGCCAGGCCATCAGCGTGGCCCCCAGCAGCACCAGAAAAGCCTGGAACAGCAGCAGACCGGTATTTCGCCAGTCGGCGATCCTGGAAACCCGAAGCTCCCACTGCGCCTCGTACAGGGTTACCGGAATGCGCGCGGCCGCCGCGCCCAAGGGCGCGGCGGATGCCTGGATCACCTCTTCCTGCCCGGTTTCCGGGTTCACCCCGGAAAACCTGTAGGCATAACCCAGCTTCTCCAGGGACGGTAAATCCGAGTCGGCAAAGGCATCCGGAAACTTCAAGGTCACGACCGTGTACCCCCAGAAGTACTTCCTGCCATTCGGTTCTTGCAGAAATACCGGCAACGTTCCTATCGCACCCTGCGGCCCCTGGATCAAGGTGAACGGCCCGCGGAACCGCAACTCGCCTTCGCGAACGTTCTTGATGACTTCGACCCGATCCTTGCCCTCGAAAAGATCATGGTTCTTGACCAGGATATTCGGAGCGGCCGGCTCTATTTGCCGAATCACGCCCTCCGGCGCCAGCGACAATGCAAAGGCGCCTTTGTACATGGGCAGCATGTAGCGCACCAGCCGGTTGAAATGCGGAACCTTGCCCTCCCCCTGATGAACCATGACCGCCAGGGTATGGGTCGATGACAAAGCGTGCTGTATGACTTTTTCGATCGAACTGGCGTAACTGCTGGCTACTTGAATGGTATGGGCCGAGTCAGCCTCGCGCGCGGCCGAATTCAATTTGACGACAACAAAAGCCCCCGCCAACAAACACAGGACAAACATCGACACCGAGACTTTTATCTTGTCGAAGCCAGAGAAAACATTGGTTACCACTTCTTGCATCACCGGCACCCTGTTTTATTGCTATTGGTCGTAGGGATCTCGACTGGGGCAAAGGCGCTTGCCGCCCCGTCAGACACAGGAAATCATTCCTTATCCTTTACTTCGTCCTTGAAGAACCCAAGCCAGGGCTGGGACATTACCGGGAAGTGCAGCCGTTGACCCTGGTAAAGTCCCTAGGTTCCATGCTCCATTTACCTATTCCAGCTCATTGCCGGGCGCCAGGCGCACCGCACGATGCGGCACGACCTTACCCGGCTCCAGAAGCCTATCGCGGGGCCCGCACCGCTCAATCATCCTCTTGCAATTTGATGCCCCGGGCGTGCAGCAGGTGAGGCACCACCAGCACCAGCAGGGTCAAGCCGAGGAAGGCCGCGGCGATGGGTTGGGTGACGAAGATCGACCAGTCGCCCTGGCTGATGGACAAGGCGTTGCGCAGTTGTTTTTCCGCCATCGGCCCCAGCAACATGCCGACGATCACTGGCGCGACGGGGAAGTCGAAACGCCGCATCAGCACCCCGCCCCAGCCGATCGCCAACATCAGCAACAGGTCGAAGGACGAATGGCGCATGCCGTACACGCCGATGGAGGCGAACACCAGGATCCCGGCATTGAGGTACGGCCGCGGGATCTGCAGCAGTTTCACCCAGAGCCCGACCAACGGCAGGTTCAATACCAGCAGGATAACGTTACCGATATACAACGAGGCCACCAGGGTCCAGACCAGCTCACCGGAAGTCTGGAACAGCAGCGGCCCCGGCTGCAGGTTGTAGTTCTGGAACGCCGCCAACAGGATCGCCGCGGTGGCGGAGGTCGGAATGCCCAGGGTCAGCAGCGGCACCAGGGAACCGGTGGCGCTGGCGTTGTTGGCAGCTTCCGGGCCGGCCACCCCTTCGATGGCGCCCGGCCCTTTGCTGGCGGCAAAGTCTTGCGGGTGCTTGCTCAGCTTACGTTCGGTGGAATAGGACAGGAAGGTCGGGATTTCCGCGCCACCGGCCGGGATCGAGCCGAACGGAAAGCCGATCAGGGTGCCGCGCAGCCAGGCGGGAATCGAGCGTTTCCAGTCCTCGCGGGTCATCCACAAGGACGTCAGGCGATGCCGGCCGGACGCTTCCTCCTTCTGATACAGCAGGCTGTACAAGGCCTCCCCCACGGCAAACAGGCCGACCGCCACCAGCACCACTTCGATGCCATCGACCAGCTCGGGAACGCCCAGGGTGTAGCGGGCAATGCCCGAGGTCGAGTCGAGGCCGATCAGGCCAATGCCCAGGCCGATTCCCAGGGAAGCGAAACCGCGCAGCATGGACGCGCCGAGCACCGCCGACACCGTGGTGAAGGACAGCACCAGGATCGCGAAATACTCAGCGGGGCCGAACTTCAGCGCCAGCATGGCGACGATGGGGGCGAACAGGGTCAGCAGCACCGTGGCGATGGTCCCGGCGAAAAACGAGCCGATCGCCGCGGTGGCCAGGGCCGGCCCGGCGCGGCCGTTGCGGGCCATGAGATTGCCCTCCAGGGCGGTGACCATGGAGGACGACTCGCCCGGGGTATTGAGCAGGATCGAGGTGGTCGAGCCACCGAACTGCGCGCCGTAATAGATGCCGGCGAACATGATCAGCGCGCCGGTGGGATCGACCTTGGCGGTGATCGGCAACAGCAGGGCCACGGTCAGCGCCGGGCCGATCCCCGGCAACACGCCGATCGCCGTGCCCAGCAGGCAGCCGATAAACCCCCAGAGCAGATTGATCGGCGCCAGCGCCGCGGAGAAACCTGTCGCCAGGCTCAAGAGAATGTCCACCGTGTGACCTCCTTCGGGCCCGGTTCAGATCCAGGCGTTGACCAGGGGTGGCAGGGCCACGCCCAGCCCGGCGTTGAACAGCCAGTAGATCGGCAGGGTCAGGGCGATGCCGATAGCCAGGTCACGCAGCGGACGCCGGCTGCCGAAACCCCGGGCCGAGCAGGCAAACAGCAAGCCGGCGGCCAGGACGAAACCGATCAGGTCGATCAGCACGGCCAGCGCCACCAGGCCGGCGGTGACCCAGGCCACGCCCAGCCTGCCACCGGGCAGGGCCTGGGCGGTTTCGTCGTCGTGGACGGCCAGTTCGTGGAAGCCGCCGGTACAGGCCTGGTAGCTCAGCAACAGGCCCACGGCGCCGAGGAAGGCGGCGACCGCGCTGGGATAGACATGGGCACCGAGGATGACGAAGCCCATCTCGGGCGGAAAGCGCAAGGCGCCGATGACCAGCACCAGGCTGATGGCGATCAGCCCCAGGCCAATCGCCAACTGCGACAGTACGACCCTGCTGCGCCCGGCCATCTCAAAGCAGCCCGACCTTGACCAGCATCGCTCGCAGGCGCAGGTGTTCCTCGTCGACGAACTTGCCGAACTCGTCACCGGTGAGGACGCTCGGCGACCAGGCGTTGGCTTTCACATTGTCCTGCCAGACCTTGCTGTTGGTGGCGGCCAGCACCGCGTCGGTGACTTGCTTGCGCTGCTCGGCGCTGAGGTTGGCCGCGCCATAGACACCGCGCCAGTTGCCGATGATCACGTCGTAGCCCTTCTCCTTGAGGGTCGGCGCATCGATGCCGGGAACGCGCTCCGGAGCGCCGATGGCGAGCAGGCGGAACTGCTTGGACTGCACGTACTTGGCCAGCTCGGCATAACCGCCAGTGATCACCGTGATGTGGCCGCCCAGGGTCGCGGCCACCACTTCGCCGCCGCCGGCGTAGGCGACGTAGTTCACCTTGTTCACCGGCACGTCCATCTTGCTCGCCAGCTCGGCGATGCCGATATGGTCGATGGACCCCTTGGAGCCGCCGCCCCACTTGATGCTGGCCGGGTTGGCCTTGAAGTCCTTGAGCAGGTCTTCGAGGGTCTTGTAGGGCGAATCCTCACGCACCGCCAGCACGTTGTATTCGGTGAACAGCCGGGCGATCGGCGTCACGTCCTTGAGGCTGATCTGCGGCTTGTTCTGCTCCACCGCCGTGACCATGATCGCCCCCACCACCAGCAGCGCATTCGGGTCGCCCTTGGTGCTGTTGGCGAACTGCGCCAGCCCCAGGGTGCCCCCGGCTCCGCCCTTGTTCTCGAAGGTCACGGACTTGGCCGTGCCGGCCTCGAGCAGGGCCTTGCCCAAAACCCGCGCGGTCTGGTCATAACCGCCGCCCACGGAGCCCGGGGCCATGAACTTGACCGTATCCAGGGCAAACGCCGGGGTTGCGAGGGTGAGCGTGGCGAGGCTGGCGGCAAGGGCCATGCCGCGGCTGAATCGACGCAGTGCTGTAAACATCAGGTTTCTCCCGAGACTATTGTTTTTGTTGATACCGGTTGAATGTGCCCAGGGCGTAACCCTGCGGGGCCTGCGGATAAGTGTAGACGGCCGGCGCTTCGTGGCCGCCAGAGCAGCCTAGCTGAACAAAGCCCCCAGGGCCGGGCGCCGCCGCCAAGGGGCCGCCTGGGGAGGCTTGATTGGGAGGGGTTGGCCGGCATGAAGCCCGGCCGGCTGGAGGAAGGCCAGCCGCTTGTGCGGATATGGCCCGGTCATCAGTTATTACATATCAGGCCATGCAGCACGCCGAAGCGCAGCCCCGGTTCGGAAGGCGTCATATGGGTGACGCCAAACACCTTGAACGCCGCCAGCATCACCGCCAGGCCACCGGGCAGGGTGCCCAGGCGATGGGATTGCAGCCCGGCCAGCCGCAGGCGCTTGACATGCCCGGCCTCCAGCAGGCGCAACGACAGGCGCAACAGCCCGCCGTAGGTGATGCCGTCCTGGCCATAGTCGTTCAGGCCGTTGGCCTTGAGCACCTTGGCCAGGAACCGGGCGGTGCCCGAGGAGCCTATGGCCTGCTGCCAACCGAGCTGGCGATAACGCCGGGCGACTTTCTCGAACTTCAGGCTGGCCAGGTGTTCGGCTTCCTGCAGGGCATGAGCCGAGACCGCGCCTCCCGGAAAGTAGCGCGCGCCGAAGCTCCCGCTGCCAATGGCGATGCTCTCGGTCAGCAAGGGCTGGGCGCCCTGCCCGAGGATCAACTCGGTGGAACCGCCGCCGATGTCCACCACCAGCCGCATGCTTTCGCTGCCCGGCACGGTATGGGCGACGCCGGCATACACCAGCCGCGCCTCCTCATGCCCGGAAATGACATCGATGCGAAACCCCAGGTGGCGCTCCGCGCTGGCCAGGAACAGCGGCGCATTGTCGGCTTCGCGCACGGCGCTGGTGGCCACCGCCCGCACCCGCCCGGCCTCGAAACCGCGCAGCTTCTTGCCAAAGCGCGCCAGTGCCTGCCAGCCCCGGTCCAGCGCCAGCTCGTCCAGGGTGCCCTCCTGAAACCCCTCCGCCAAGCGCACCGGCTCACGCAGGGTCTTCACTTCCTGGATCATGAACCCCTGGCTGCGCCGGATCGGCTGGCCGATCATCAGGCGAAACGCATTGGACCCAAGATCAATGGCTGCGAACAGAGAGGCGTCGCCTTTCATGGGGGGATTCCTGGCAGGTTCATCGACCGGCAGGCCGCGGCCTGTCGAGCACTCAAGATGGTTTGCGGCGATCTTGCCATGGCGTCGATGACGCCAAGATGACAGCCGCCTGCCTTGATCCGCCCGGCAACCCAACTGGCGCCCACCCGCGACAGCCCCTGCCGCAACCCGGTAACGAAAGGCTTTTCGGCGGCAAGGGGACTGTCATCATTTGGTCATTTCCCGTGGCGATACTCGCGTTATCAGCAACGCGTGCTCTCCTTTAACGCTGCCATCTTGGGCGGCTTTTTTTTGCCCGAAAATCCTCGCGACCACCTTGCCGGATCGAGACAGCCTGCCTACCCATCAAGGGCTGCAACATCCATCACCACCGCTGCTGCGACCGCGTCGGCACAAGGCTCGCCGCGATCGTCCAGGCGGCGGCGAGCGAACAGGGCCGCTGAACGCAGGGCTTGCCTGGCCGAACGCAAGTAGAACGCCTGCAACTGAAACACATGCCACCTCGCGGCATGCACTTCCAGGCGACAGGCCACGCCGCAATGCAGCGCGTGCTCGGCCAGGCGTGTGGCGTCCGCCAGCAGCAGTTCCTGGTCGCCCACCTGGATCAGCATCGGCGGCAGCCCGCGCAAGTCGGCGCTCAATGGACTGTGCAACGGGCTCTGGGCAGGCGCTGCGTAGGCCCGCAGCCCTTGCTCGAGCCAATCGCGCCGCAGCATGGGGTCGGCGTACTGACGGGTGATAAGGGTTGGCCCGCTCAGCGTCGTATCCGTCACCGGGGACAACAGCAGCAGGCCCGCGGCAAAGGGCTCGCCCCGCTGTTGCAGCGTCAGCGCCAGGGCCAGGACGAGAGAGCCACCCGCGGAGTCGCCGGCCAGCAGGATCTGCCGCGCCGGATAGCCTTGCGCCCGGATCGCCTGATAGCAGGCCAACGCATCTTCCAGGGCCGCGGGAAACGGCTGTTCCGGCGCCAGCCGATAGTCCGGTACCCAGACGGCCATCCCCGCTTCCCGGGCCAGGCGGCTGGTAACGCTGCGGTGCGTGGCAGGGCCGCCCAGGCAGAAGGCACCACCATGCAGATAAAGAATCACCCCACCCGCCTCGGCATGGCCCGGTGTCAGGATTCGCAGCGGTACGCCCGAGATGTGGGCCCGTGCCTGGCTCACGCCAGCGCAGCCCGGCATCAACCAGGACAGGCCGTTGACGATACGCCGCTGGGTGGCAATGCTTCGTGGCGGCCCGATCAGCGCCCGGAAGCTCACCCGCAAGAGTTGGCGCAACACGCCGGCACTGAGGACTTCGAGGCCATCGCTGGGCTCGGCGATCACCCGCCCGTAGACCTGGCCCGACTCGCTGGCCAGCGACCTGGAAAAACCATAGGCGCGCAATGCCGAATAACGGGTCAGCCAGCGATAGGACAAGGTGAAGCCCGGCCAGTTGGTGCTGTTATTGCCCGCTGCATCGACATACCAGCTCTTGCAACCGCTCCACACGGAACCGGCCAGGCGGCGCTGGATCCGTTGATGAAAACGCTGCTCAGCCTGGTCATCGACCTCGACGGTGGTGGCCGCAGCCTTCTGCATCGCGCGCCAGCAGCGCATGACATGGGATATCTGGCTTTCCAGCATGTAGACGATCGAGTTGTGCCCCAGGTTGGTATTGGGGCCATACAACATGAAGAAGTTGGGAAAGCCCGGCACCGCCAGCCCCAGATACGCGCGTGCGCCCTGCTCCCAGGCATGCTGCAGCTCCACCCCGCCGCGCCCGACGATCGTCATCGGTGCAAGGAACTGCGTCGCCGCGAACCCCGTGCCGTAGATGATCGCATCCACCTGGTGGTGCTTGCCGTCCAGCGTCTCGATGCCCTGCTCGGTGATGCGCCCGATACCCTCGGTGATCAACTGCACATTGGGCCGGGCCAGGGTCTTGAGGTAATCGCTGGACAGCAGGATGCGCTTGCAGCCGATGGGGTAATCCGGGATCAGTTGCCGGCGCAGTTGCGGGTCACTGACCGACTGGTTCAACAAGCGGCGAAACGGCAGGCCGACCGCCCACTTCATCAGCCCCTTGAAGCGGGTAAAACCCAGGGCCCTGGATTCGTAGCGCAGATAAATGGCGGCACGATGCAGCGCCATGCGCCACGGTCTCCTGGCGAACAGCTGCTTTTCTTCGTCGCTGTAGGCGCGATCGGGCCGGGGCAAGATGTAGGCCGGCGAGCGCTGGAATACCTTGAGCTGCGCCACCGGGTCGGCGATGGCCGGCACGAACTGGATCGCCGAAGCGCCCGTCCCTATCACCGCCACCCGTTTCCCCGCCAACGAGTAGCCGTGATCCCAGTTTGCGGAATGGAACACACGCCCCTTGAACGCCTGCATGCCTTCGAACGTCGGCAGCGCCGGCCGGCTGAGCTGGCCAGTGGCGCTGATCAGCAAGGCGGCGCGATGCTCCCGCCCACTGACTTCGGTGATGCACCACTGCGCGCTGGCCTCGTCGAATCGCGCCGCCCGCACTTCAGCGCCGAAGCGGATGTGCCGCTGCACCTCATACTTGCGTACGCAATGCTGCAGATACCCCTGTATTTCGGCTTGCGGGGCAAACATCCGCGTCCAGCCGGGGTTGGGTTCGAATGAAAACGAATACAGGTGCGACGGCACATCGCAGGCAGCGCCCGGGTAACTGTTGTCCCGCCAGACGCCGCCGACATCCTGCTGTTTTTCCAGAATGATGAAGTCCGTGACGCTGGCCTTGCGCAGCGCGATGGCCATGCCGATGCCGGCAAAACCGCTGCCGATGATCACGGCGGTGAGTGGCGCCGTCGATTGCAGGTCAGGTTCGAGTTGGGGCATGCAGCACCTCTTTTGTTGTTGTTTTCATGGGCAGGCACAGGTCTTCGCATGATCAGGTCCCAGGGCTTCCCGCTAATCCCGATCAGCGTAGCCTGCGCGCCCATGATGCTTGCCCGCCCTCGCCAGTCCCATGACGTAACGGGACAGATACTTTAGTATTCAGGCCAATTCCTTTCCCTGACCCAGGTCGCGAGCATGAACATGCTGGAGTTGTCGCGGGGACCGGCCAGTGCCCTGCTGATGGTGGATTTCGGTCGCGAAAGAGGCTTCTCGCCTGCGCAATTGCTCGCCGGTTCGGGCCTGTCGCTGGCCCGGCTGGCAGATCCCAACTTCGAGCTGTCATGCGCCCAGGAACTGCGCCTGATCCATAACCTGCTCAACCTGTCGGGACACCCGCAGGGGCTGGGCTATCAAGTGGGCGAGCGCTATCACTTCTCGACCTACGGGCTGTTCGGTTATGGCCTGATCAGCAGTGCGACCGCGGGTGACGCCTTGAAACTGGCCCTGCGCTTCTTGCCGCTGACCTACGCGTTCACCCGGATCGCCTACCATGAGCAACCCCCGCTCGGCATCCTCACGTTCACCGAACCGGCGCTGGCGGACGAGTCGCTCAGAGACTTTGTGATCGAACGCGACATGGCCGCCGCCGCGGTGCTGCTCAAGGAAATAGCTGGCCGCGAGTTCTCGCTGGCGGGTTTTACCCTGAGAAAGAAACGCCCGGCCGATCAGGCGGCGGCCAGTGCCGGCAGTATTCTTGGCGTGCGCCCCGCCTACCTCGCCGACCGCAACAGCCTGGCCTTCGATCGTTCGCTGCTGAGCCGCCCGCTCCCCCAGGCAAACACCGTCACCGTCGCAATGTGCGAGCAGATGTGCGTGCAATTGATGGAACGCCGCAGCCCCCGCACGGGCACCACCGAGCTGGTCCGCCAGTACCTGAACATCGCCCCCCTGGGCGTACCGCCAGACCTGCCGGGCATGGCCAGCCTGATCAATCTCAGCGAGCGGACCTTGAAACGACGCCTGCACGAGGAAGGCACCTGTTACCGGCACCTGCTGGAGCAGTCACGCAGCGCCGCGGCCCTGGAGTTACTCGGCGACCCGACGCTGAAACTGACAGACATCGCCGAAAAGCTGGGCTACAGCGACCTGTCGAGTTTCTCCCAAACCTTCAAACGCTGGTACGGCGTATCCCCCAGAAGCTATCGCCACGCGTCCAAGGCCACTTAGGCGACAGACAGGTCGGACCTGACTGGAGAACGCCCTCGCCTACAACGTCAGGCTGCCCTCGATACAGGTCACTACCGAGCCGCCGATCCAGATTTCATCACCGACCTGCTCGACCTGGATGCGCCCGGCCCGGCCCATGCTCAAACCCTGGCTGACCACGTAGGATGCCGGCGCCAACCCCGCGCCCAGCAGCCATTGGGCGATGCCGGCGTTGAGGCTGCCGGTGGCCGGGTCTTCCGGCATGCCGTCGCCGGCGATAAAGGCCCGCACTTCGAACTGCGCCGCGTCGCCATCGCGCTCGGGGTTCCAGGGGGCGATCACTCCGACCGCAAGGCCCTTGAGCTGCGCATAGTCGGGTTGCAGCTCGAGCACCTGGTCGCGCTCGGCCAGCAGCACCGCCAGCCATCCGGCGCCGTTGTCCACCCATTGCGCGTCGACGATGGCGTCAGGCGCCAGCCTCAGGCCCTGACGCACCTGCTCCAGCAATCCGGCCTCCACCGGGCCGGACTTGAGCAAGGGCGGCGCGAGAAACGCCAGCTCGGCGCCGTTGCGGCGAATGCGCACCAGGCCGACCGCGCACTCCTGGACGATCTCCTCGCCCTTGGGCACGCCGCCGGCTTCCAGCCAGGCATGGCAGCTGCCGAGGGTCGGATGGCCGGCGAACGGCAGCTCCTGCAGGGTGGTGAAAATCCGCAGGCGATAGTCGGCCCGCGGGTCCCGGGGTTCGAGGATAAAGGTGGTTTCGCTGAGGTTGGTCCAGTTGGCGAATGCCGCCATGCGCGCGTCGCTCAACTCATCGGCGCCGAACACCACCGCCAGCGGGTTGCCCTTGAGCGGCTGGTTGCTGAAGACATCCACCTGCTTGAAATCGAAGCGGCTCATTACGGGTCCTTGTCTGAATGAACACGGCCAGGCCTGGAACCGGCCTGACCTGCAAAAAAGCATACCTGTAGCCGCTGGCGAAGCCTGCGCTCGACGACGCAGTCGTCGTAGAACCTGACGACGCGGTGTATCTGGCACAACGCATCAGGCCTTTTGCGACGACTGCGTCGTCGATCGCAGCCTGCGGCAGCGGCTACAGAGAGGGCAGTCAGACCGGCTTGGGGATTTCCAGGCCGCGGATCACCGCCGGGCGCGCGAGGAAACGCTCGAGCACGCGCTGCACGTTGGGGAAGTCCTTGAAGCCCACCAGATCGCCCGCTTCATAGAAGCCGATCAGGTTGCGCACCCAGGGGAAGGTGGCGATATCGGCGATGGTGTAGCGCTCACCCATGATCCAGTCGCGGCCTTGCAGGCGGCCCTCGAGCACGCTCAGCAGGCGGCGGGATTCGGCGACGTAGCGGTCGCGCGGACGCTTGTCCTCGTAGTCCTTGCCGGCGAATTTATTGAAGAAGCCCAGCTGGCCGAACATCGGGCCGATGCCGCCCATCTGGAACATCAGCCACTGGATCGTCTCGTAACGCGCCGCGGATTCCTGGGCCAGCAGTTGCCCGCTCTTGTCCGCCAGGTAGATCAGGATCGCCCCCGACTCGAACAGCGCCAGCGGCTGGTCGCCCGGGCCGTGGGGGTCGAGGATCGCCGGGATCTTGTTGTTCGGGTTCAGCGAGAGGAACTCGGGGGACATCTGGTCGTTGGTTTCGAAACTGACGCGATGCGGCTCGTAGGGCAGCCCGATCTCTTCGAGCATGATCGAGACCTTGACGCCGTTGGGGGTCGGCAAGGAATACAGCTGAATCCAGTCGGCGTACTGCGCCGGCCATTTCTGGGTGATGGGGAATGCACAGAGATCGGTCATGACAGGCTTCCAATGACAGTCAGATGAAAGGCCGTGGCCCGGGGCCGGGCGCGACGGCGCTAGATTACAGGCATCGGTCCGCGGCGCGCATTCTTAAATTCGAAACATCCGGTGGTTAAGCTTCCCGGCAGCCAGACAGCGGTGCGGATAAAGTAACGGGCCCACGCTCGCAGCCCCACGCCCGGATCGAACCAAAAGGCGTCCTGGGACTCTGAGCACTACCTCCGGGTAGAACACTCGTTCAACGACAGGGAAAACCACGCGAAGCGGGAGCTCGCCGTGGAAAGGTTTGTCAGCCTTAACCGAATTGCGCTGAAGTACCGACGATCCATGAAGAATCTGCTGAGTTTCACCCAACGCCTGCAACGCCGGTCCTACGTGTTCTTCCCGGCGCTGCTGCTGACCAGTGCGCTGCTGCTGTCGCTGGAGTCCAGCGAAAGTCGCGCCCAGCCGGTGGACGGCACCCAGACCCTGGTCTTTTTGCGCCACGCGGAAAAACCCGCCGGCGGCCTCGGCCAGCTCAACTGCCAGGGCCTGAACCGCGCCATCGACCTGGCGTCTTTGCTACCGGAAAAATTCGGCAAGGCCAACTACGTGTTCGCCGCCAACCCGACGCGCAATGTCGAGGAAGGCGAGCTCGACAACTCCTACAGCTACATCCGCCCGCTGATGACCATCAGCCCCAGCGCCATCAAGCTCGGCCTGCCGGTGAACATCGAGTTCTCGGCCAACGACACCAGCGAGCTGGCCGACGAGCTGCTGCATGACCGTTATCACAACTCGATCATCTACACCGCCTGGTCCCACGGCTACCTGCCGGAGCTGATCAACAAGGTGGCGCGCGAAGCCGTCGGCGAAAAACGCACCATCACCGACGACTGGGCCTCCAACGATTTCGACTCGCTCTACGTGCTGACCCTGACCTGGCACAACGGCAAGGCCACCCTCGACAGCCGCAGCTACAAGCAGGGCCTGGATAACGGCGAGGAAAACTGCCCGACCTGATGCGCCGCCCTCAACGAAGGGCGTCCAGCAGGCGGTACCAGGCGATCCCCGCCCCCAGGTACAGACGCTGCAAGCCATGCAGCGGAATCGGCCGGATCGGCGTCACTGGAAATGGAAATTCACTGCTCGCCCCCGACAGCCGCGCCGCCAGGTGCTTGCCCAGGGCCGTGGACAAGGCGATGCCGCGACCGTTGTAGCCGAGCAGGATCGACAACCCCGGCTGCGGCTCATGCAGCTGCGGCAGGAAACTCTGATTCAACGCCACCCGCCCGCTCCAGCGATACTCGATGGGCGTGCCCGCCAACTGCGGAAACAAGCCCAGCAACGAACGCTCCAGATGGTGCCAGTCGCCGCTGTGGCTCGGCTCGGAAAACGGTCCGCGCCCCCCCAGCAACAAGCGCCCCTGGGCATCCTGCTTGAAATACAGCAACAGGCGCCGAGCGTCGGAACACACCTCGCCATTGGGCAGGATGCCCTGGCGCAGCTCGGCCGACAGCGGACGGGTGGCGATGATGAAGCTGTTGGCGGCGATCACCGTCTGCCGCAGCCGTGGCCACAGGTCGTCGGTGTAGCCATTGGTCGCCAGCACCACCTGCTGGGCCTGGACCCGATGACCCTGGGCGGTGCGCAGCTGCCACTGCCCGCCTTCGCGCTGCAAACCTTCGACCCGAGTCTGCCCGTGAATCCGCACGCCCTGCTGCTGCGCCACCCGGGCCAGGCCGCGCGCATAGTTCAGCGGGTGCAGGCTGCCGGCGCGCGGATCGACCCAGCCGCCGAGGTAGTTCTGGCTGCCGATGCGCCGACCGACAGCGGCGCGATCGAGCAACTCCACCGCCACCCCGCGCCGACGCCACTGCTCGGCGCGCTGTTCGATGGCCTGCAGGGAACTGGCGGAAAACGCCGGCTGAATCCAACCCTTGCGCGTCGCATCGCAAGCGATGCGATGCTGATCGATCAGGGCAAACACTTCGTCGGCCGCCGAGCCGGCCGCCTCCAGCATGGCCTCGGCGCGGGCCGCGCCGAACTTGGCCAGCAACTGATCCGGGTCGTACTTGAGCCCGGGAATCACCTGCCCGCCGTTGCGTCCGGAGGCACCCCAACCCGGCTCCCCGGCGTCCAGCACACAGACGCTGACCCCGGCCTCGGCCAGGCGCAGCGCGGTCACCAGCCCGGTGTAGCCGGCGCCGACTATGGCCACGTCGGCCCGCAAGTCTTCGGCCAGCGCCGGGGTCTCGACCGCCGCAGTCGCCGTGGCGGCCCACAGGGAGGGCGGCAGGCGCAAGGTTTCGGCGGCCTTCATGCCTGCACCTCCGTGCCCTGGTTGAGCAGGCGCTTGAGGAAGTCCTGGGTGCGCGGATGGCGCGGCGCGCTCAGCACCTGCTTCGCCGGCCCGGCCTCGACGATCTTGCCGCTGTGGAGGAAACACACCTTGTCCGCCACGTCCTGGGCAAAGCCCATTTCGTGGGTGACGACGATCATGGTCATGCCTTCGTCGGCGAGCTTGCGCATCACCGCCAGCACCTCGCCCACCAGCTCCGGGTCCAGCGCCGAGGTCGGCTCGTCGAACAGGATCGCCTGCGGGTCCATGGCCAGGGCCCGGGCGATCGCCACCCGCTGCTGCTGGCCGCCGGACAGCTCGTCCGGATAGGCGTGCATGCGATGGGCCAGGCCGACTTTTTCCAGCAGCGCCTCGGCCCGCTCCCGGGCCTGCTGCGGGTTCTGCTTCTTCACGTAGATCGGCCCTTCGGTGACGTTCTGCAACGCAGTGCGATGGGGGAACAGGTTGAAGCGCTGGAACACCATGGCCACCTGGGTGCGCAGCTGGTGAATGGTCTTGCCATGGCGGTCGACCCGTTCGCCGCTGACCAGGATGTCGCCCTGCTCGTAGCTTTCCAGGCCGTTGATGCAGCGCAGCAGGGTCGACTTGCCGGACCCCGAGGGGCCGATCAGGCACACCACTTCACCGCTCTGCACGCTCAGGTCAATGCCTTCGAGCACCGCCACGTTGCCGAAACTCTTGTGTACGCCCTTGATCTCGATCATGACTTTCTCCGGGTGCTGAAGCGCGCCTCCAGGCGACGCAGGGCAAAGGACAACGGCAGGCTCAGGGCCAGGTAGAGCAAGGCCACCAGGGTGTAGACGGTCATGTTCTCGAAGGTCGAGGACGCGATGAGCTGACCGGCGCGGGTCATCTCGGCCACGGTGATGGTGGACACCAGCGAGGAGTCCTTGAGCATCATCACCAGGGTGTTGCCATAGGGCGGCAAGGCAATGCGAAAGGCCTGGGGCAGGACCACCCGGCGCATGATCATGCCGCCGCGCATGCCGATGGATTCGGCCGCCTCGATCTGCCCCTGGTGAATGGCCTGGATGCCGGCGCGGAAGTTCTCCGCCTGGTACGCCGAGTAGGCGATGCCCAGGCCAATCACCCCGGCCTGCATGGCCGTGAGCTGGATGCCGAAATCCGGCAGCACGAAGTAGATGTAGAACAGCTGCACGATGATCGGCAGGCCGCGAATGACGTTGACCACGCCAATCGCGAACAGCGAGATCGAGCGCACCTTGGACACCATCATCAAGGCGAATACCAGGCCGATCAGCGAGCTGAGCACAAAGGAGCCGGCCGTGACCTGCAAGGTGACCACCGCCCCTTTCAGCAGAATGGGGAGGAAGTCCAGAGCGTTCTGGAGAAACATAGGAGGACCTGCGCAATCAGGAGTGAAGCGCCCCCGCCGGACGGCCGGGCCGCGGGGTGGTCAGTTGAGCTTCCACTTCTCGATGATCCGCTCCAGGGAACCGTCGGCCTTGATCGCCGCGATGCCGCGGTTGACCTCGTCCAGGGTCTGCGCATCGCCCTTGCGCACAATCAGGCAGACATCGCCCATCACCACCGGTTGGTAGCTTTTCACCAGCTGCACCTTGTTCTGGGTGCCCTGGGCCAGTTGGTAGGCGACGATCGGCCGATCGGCGAAACCGGCCTTGATCCGCCCCAGCGCCAGGTCGCGCAGCAGGTCGGGGATCGAGTCGTAGCCGCGCACTTCCTTGAAAATCCCGCGCTTGTTCAACTCATCGATGAACACCGTACCGACCTGGGCACCGACCACCTGGTCCTTGAAGTCCTCCATGCGGGTGTAGGCGGTGTTGTCGTCGGCGCGCACGATCAGCCCCTCGCCGTAGCTGAACACCGGGTTGGAGTACTGCACCACCTTCTCCCGAGCCGGGGTGCGCAGCATGGCGGCGGAAATGATGTCGATCTTGTTCGAGGTCAGCGAAGGGATCAGCGCGGCGAAGGTGGTCTGCTGGATATCCACCTCGAAGCCGCCGGCCTGGCCCACCGCCCGGGCGGCGTCGATCATCATGCCTTCGATGCTCTGGCTCTTGACGTCGAGAAAGGTGAAGGGAATGCCGGTGGCGGTGGCGCCGACCTTGTACACCGGCGCGGCGCCGGCACTGACGGAACCGACGAGGCCGGCGGTGAGTGCGCAGCACAATGCAAGGACACGAAAACGCTTTTGCATGGCGAATCTCCCATTGGACGATTTTATTGTTTGAAGTCCGTGATGGTTGGCCTCTGATAGTGGGGCAGGAGGCATGAACCGACTATAAACAATTTACAAAAATCGTAAAGAGATTTATAAATATCGAATATCGATATTTAAAACACAAAAAAACCCAAAGGAACCGCCATGAGCGACACCCCCAATAGCCTGTTCAATCAGTCGCTGGAAAAAGGCCTGGCGGTCCTGCGCGCCTTCAACGCCGCCCAACGGACCATGAACCTGGCGGAAATCGCCGAGGCCGCCGAGATCAACAAAAGCTCGGCGCAACGCATGATCCACACCCTGGAGCAGCTCGGTTACGTGCGTAAGCACCCGCAGACCAAACGCTTCCAGCTGACCCCGCGGGTGATGGAGATCGGCTACAACTACCTCGCCGCCGACACCCTGGTGGACGTGGCCAACCCGTTCCTTGCCGAACTGGCCCAGGTCACCGGCGAAACCACCAACCTCACCGAGCCCGACGGCCTGGACATGGTCTATGTCGCGCGCTTCGTGGCGCCCAAGTTCATTCCGATCCACATGCCCATCGGCAGCCGCATCCCGATGTACTGCACCGGTTCCGGCCGCGCCTACCTCAGCGCCCTGCCCGACCAGGAAGCCTTGGCGATGCTCCAGGCCAGCGACCGCCAGGCCCATACCCGGCACACCCTGACCGGGATCGACGCGATCCACGGGGAAATCGTCGCCACCCGCCAGCGCGGTTACGCCCTGAACCAGGAAGAGCTGTTTCTCGGCGACATGAGCATCGCCGCGCCGATTATCGGCAGCCAGGGCCTGCCGGTGGCCGCCGTGCACGTGGTGATCCCCAGCAGCCGCTGGACCCTGGAAGAAGCCGAACGCAAGCTGGCGCCTTCGGTGATCGAGTGCGCCCGGGCGATTCGCACCTCGATTCGTACCCTCTGAGTGGCCATGACCCTTTTGTAGTCGCCGGCGATCGACTGCGCAGCGGTCGCAGGCATGGGCTCCGGGATTTGGCCCGGCACTCGGCGTTGCGAGGTTTTACCACCGCTGCGCGATCGATCGCAGCCTGCGGCAGCGGCTACACAGGCGCGCAAGGTGCGCGAGTAGGCTAAGATTCGCGACCTAACGTCATTGCCCGGAATCACTGTTCATGTCCAGCCTTGCCCCTGCCAGCCCCGTCCGGGGCTGGTCGTTCTGGTGGAAACCCGCCCTGTTCGTCCTGGTGGCGTGCGTCGGCCTCTACTTCGTCAAGTGGTCGCCCTACTACGCCAAGGCCTTTATCGCCGCCGACAGCCACAGCATCGGCGCCTCGATCATCAACGATCAGCCCTCCTCGCCTCTGAACGCCGCCCTGGCCTACGCTCAGGTGTATTTCCTGGCGATCTGGAAGGCCGCGGTGCTGGCGGTGATCCTCGGTTCGCTGCTGCAAGTGCTGATCCCGCGGGACTGGCTGCTGCGCCTGTTCGGCCGCGCCGGTTTCGGCTCGACCTTGCGCGGCGGCCTGTTCGCCCTGCCGGGCATGATGTGTTCCTGCTGCGCCGCGCCCGTGGCGGCGAGCATGCGCCGGCAGAATGTCTCGGTGGGCGCGGCGCTGGCCTTCTGGATCGCCAACCCGGTGCTCAACCCGGCGACGCTGGTGTTCATGGGCTTTGTCCTGGGCTGGGGTTTCACCGCGCTGCGGCTGGTGGCGGGCATCGTGCTGGTGCTGGGAGTGTCGCTGGTGGCCCAGCGCATCGCCCGTCCCGAGCAACTGCCGGAAGCGGCGGTGGAGGCCGTGGTCGAAGCCAGCACGGGCAATGAAGGTGCGTTCTTCAGCCGCTGGGCACGCAGCCTGTGGCAACTGTTCTGGAGCACCATTCCGATCTATGTGCTGGCGGTGCTGGTGCTGGGCGCGGCGCGGGTCTGGCTGTTCCCCCATGTCGAGGGCGCGATTGGCGACAGCCTTTTGTGGCTGGTGCCGCTGGCGATTGTCGGCACGTTGTTCGTGATTCCCACCGCCGCGGAAATCCCCATCGTGCAGACCATGATGACCCTGGGCATGGGCACCGGCCCGGCGGTGGCCTTGCTGATGACCCTGCCGAGCATCAGCCTGCCGTCGCTGTTGATGCTGCGCAAGGATTTCGACGCGCGGGTGCTGATGACCGTCGCCGGCCTGACCATGCTGATTGGCGTGGTGTGCGGGTTGATTGGCGCGGCGCTGTTGTAACCCAAGGTTCGATGGCGTCCGCCTGGACGTCATCGCGGGCAAGCCTCGCTCCTACAGACGCTCACGATCTCCTGCAGGAGCGAGCGGGCGGCGATCCGACTTGCCCGCGATGGGGCCAAAGGCCCCGCCCTTCTACCGACTCAACCGCGCTGACGAGCCCGTTCGCGCAAATACTCCAGCACCGCCGCCTGCTCGCCGACGAACTCGATGCGCGCGCCCTTGCTTTCGCGCTGGAAGGCATACATCGGGTCGTAATATTCCTTGAGCAAGCCTTCGATCCAGGCCCGGTGCAGGTCCACGCTGCCGCTGCGGGCCTGCTCGGCCAGGGCGGCCTCCAGCAGCTGGTACAGGCGCTGGTGACGCTCGCCCCCCAGGCGTTTGCGGATGTTGTTCAGGCTTTCCAGCAGGCGCTCGGAAAACCGCGCGAAACCGTCCTCGCCATGCACCGCGACGAACTCCGCGCACAGGTCGATCACGTAGTCGCGCAGGATCCGCTCGACCCGCCCCTCCAGGCCATCCTCCAGCCAGACCATGGGGAAACGCTGCATGCCCTGGTACAGCGGCAACGGCAAGGCGCAGCTGCCGATCATGCGGTTCTCGTCTTCCAGCACGAACCCGCCGATGCCGCGCTCGCGCTTTTTCAGGATGTCCACCGCCAGGCGGTTCTCGAAGTCGATGTTCGACGGCTGGCCGCTGGCGCGCTTGCCGAAACTGGAGCCGCGATGATTGGCGTGGCCTTCCAGGTCCAGGCCGTTGGCCAGTTGGTTGAGCACCTCGGTCTTGCCGATTCCGGTCATGCCGCCGAGCAGGACAAAATCACACTCGGCCACCGCTCCTTCGAGGGTGTCGAGCAGGAAGGTACGCATGGCCTTGTAGCCGCCGCCGACCCGCGTGTAGTCGATGCCGGCCTCGTCCTTGAGCCACTGCTGGACGATCTGCGAACGCAGGCCGCCACGGAAGCAGTACAGGTAGCCATCGGGGTGGGCCCGGGCGAAGTCGGCCCAGGCCTGGATGCGCTCGGCCTTGATCGCCCCGGACACCAACTGGTGCCCGAGGACGATCGCCGCCTGCTGGCCCTGCTGCTTGTAGCAGGTGCCGACCCGCTGCCGTTCGTGGTCGGTCATCAGCGGCAGGTTGACCACGCCGGGAAAGGCGCCCTTGCTGAATTCGACCGGCGCGCGGGTATCCATCATCGGCCGGTCGTTGAGGAAGATTTCGCGGTAGTCGGTGATATCGATGGGCATCAGATCACCTCGACCGCGTTGCTCTGTCGTTCCACCAGCTCACCGATCGGCGCCAGTTCCAGGCCCAGTTCGGCGGCCAGCGCGAGGAAGGCCGCATTGCCTTCCGGGGTGACAGCGATCAACAGCCCACCACTGGTCTGCGGGTCGCACAGCACCAGCTTGTGCAGGGCCTGGATACGCCCGAGCTTGTCGGCGTAGCTGTCGAAATTGCGCTGGGTGCCGCCCGGTATGCAGCCCTGGTCCAGGTAGTACTCGACCCCGGGCAGGCGCGGCACGCGATCGTAGTGAATGCGCGCGGTCAGGTTGCTGCCGTCGGCCATTTCCACCAGGTGCCCGAGCAGGCCGAAACCGGTGACGTCGGTCATCGCGGTCACGCCGTCGAGCTTGCCGAAGCGGCTGCCGGGCTTGTTCAGGGTGCACATCCAGTCGCGGGCCAGGCCGACGTCGGCGCTGCGCAACTTGCCCTTCTTCTCGGCCGTGGTCAGCACGCCGATGCCCAGGGGCTTGGTCAGGTACAGCAGGCAACCGGCGGTGGCGGTGTCGTTGCGCTTCATATGGCGCTTTTCCACCAGGCCGGTGACGGCCAGACCGAAGATCGGTTCCGGGGCGTCGATCGAATGGCCGCCGGCCAGGGGGATGCCGGCCGCGTCGCACACCGCGCGGCCGCCGCGAATCACCTCGCGGGCGATTTCCGGCGCCAGCACGTTCACCGGCCAGCCAAGGATGGCGATGGCCATCAACGGGTCGCCGCCCATGGCGTAGATATCGCTGATGGCGTTGGTCGCGGCGATGCGCCCGAAGTCGAACGGATCGTCGACGATCGGCATGAAAAAGTCGGTGGTCGAGACCACGCCGCGCTCTTCGTCGATGGCGTACACCGCCGCGTCGTCGCGCGAGGCGTTGCCGACCCAGAGTTTCGGGTCGAGGTTCTGCGCGCCGCTGCCGGCCAGAATCACCTCCAGGACCTGGGGAGAAATCTTGCAACCGCAACCCGCGCCGTGGCTGTACTGGGTCAGGCGAATCGGCTCGCTCATGGGGCACCTCTGGAAGTCGTGGAGCGGCGATTCTAGCAGAGCGACCCGAGCAGAACGTCAAGCACCCTTCCCTGCACTGCAGAACCAGCATCGAACGAACGCAGCCAGATAGTCAGCGAATACTCGACCCGAGGCCGCGAAGGTCGTTGATTGCCATCACCTCGATGATTGAACGAGGGCGCATCAGCCCTGTGCAAGGCGCCAGCGCCTTCGCCCTTTCTTCGCGCACAACGCCCAGGCGCAGTGCAACGTCCTGACCGAAAAGACAGCTTATGGGTAGGTTTCACCTTTATTTCAATCAGATACTTCAAGTTGGTACAGCATATGCAAACGTTTGCGAGGTCAGCCTTCGAGAGCTTTCGCCGCCAGTTCGGCCAGGCCGGGCCACTCGGGCTTCAGAACCGCACGAACAGGGATTTTCAATGCACGTACCTTTCACCCCCTCCGCGTCCCGCCACACCTTGGTTGTTTCCTTGCTACTAAGCGCCGTTACAGGACTACTCAGCGCTACCGCCCAGGCCGAGGAAAAAACCCTCGACGACTCGGCCCAGGGCGAGAGCCTGAGTCCCGCCGCCGCACCGGCGAAACCAGGCCCCTACCTGTCGGACTGGTACAACCAGGACCTGACCCTGATCGGCAGCAAGGACATCAGTTTCGGTCCGCAGCCGGCCGACGATATCTACCTGGAATACGAGTACTTCGGTCGCAAGGGGCCGTTCGAGCTGTACGGCTACATCGACATCCCGAAGATCTTCAACATCGGCAACAGCCACGACAAAGGCGTGTGGGACCACGGCTCGCCGGTGTTCATGGAACACGAGCCGCGGATCTCTATCGACTACCTGGCCGGACGCAGCCTGGCCATCGGCCCGTTCAAGGAGTGGTACGTGGCCTTCGACTGGATCTACGACCACGGCAGCAACAGCGCCAACCGCGCCAATACCCTGTACAGCGGCCTGGGCACCGACATCGACACCCATTCGCGGGTCAACCTGTCGGCCAACTTCTACGGGCGCTACCAGTGGGAAAACTACGGCGCCAGCAATGAATATTCCTGGGACGGCTACCGCGCCCAGCTCAAGTACATCGTGCCCATCAGCAAGTTCGGCAACGGCGCGTCGCTGACCTATATCGGCTTCACCAACTTCGATTTCGGCTCGGACCTGCACAAGGACAACCCGGCCCGCACGGCCAACGCCACGGTGGCCACCAACGTATTGCTGTATTCCTTTACCCACCTGCGGTTCACCCTGGTCGGCCGTTACTTCCACAATGGCGGCAACTGGCAGGACGGCAGCGAGCTGAATTTCGGCGATGGCGATTTCCGCGCCCGGTCCAATGGCTGGGGTTACTACGCCGGCATCGGTTATCAATTTTAAGAGCAGCTGCAAGCTGCAAGCTGCAAGCTGCAAGCTGCAAGTCAAGAAGCATGGAGGTTTTATGAATGTGATGACCCGTCTGTCCCTGTCGGTTGGTCTGGCTGCCGGAACTCTGCTGTCCTGCGGCGCCTGGGCGAGCGAAACGGCTGCGGCACCGATCAAACCCAAGGTGATGCTGATCACCATGTTCGCCCCCGAGGCCCAGCACTGGATCGAGCGTCTGGAGCTGAAGCAGGAAGTGCGCGTACCGGGCCTGTCGGCGGAGTACCCGGCGATTCGTTGCAATACCAGGGACGTCTGCCTGCTGGTCACCGGCATGGGCCAGACCAACGCCGCGGCCTCGACCCTGGCACTGGCGCTGTCGCCGAAATTCGACCTGCGCAAAAGCTACTTCCTGGTCGCCGGGATCGCCGGCATCAGCCCTAAACACGGGACCATCGGCACCACTGCCTGGGCGCATTACCTGGTGGAATTCGGTACCCAGTGGGAACTGGATTCGCGGGACGCGCCCAAGGACTGGCCGACCGGTTACCTGGGCATCAATACCAAAGGCCCGAACGAGAAACCGCCGCTGGACTACAAGACCGAAGTCTTCGAGCTCAACCCGAAACTGCAGGCCAAGGCCTTCGCCCTGTCGCGTCGGGTAAGCCTGAGCGAAAGCAAGGAATCGGCGGCCTGGCGCCTCAAGTACCCGGCGGCCCCGGCCAACCAGCCGCCGGTGGTGACCCAGTGCGACACCCTGGCGGGCAACACCTGGTTCTCCGGCACGCGCCTGAGCGAGCGGGCCGAGGTCTGGACCCGCCTGCTGACCGACAACAAGGGCGAGTACTGCACCACCCAGCAGGAAGACAACTCGACCTACGAGGCCCTGCTGCGCGCCAGCCGCGAAGGCCGGGTGGACGTGCAGCGGCTGGCGGTGGTCCGCGCCGGCTCCGACTTCGACCGCCCCGAGCCGGGCGGCAGCGAGGTCGACAACCTGCTCAAGTACGCCGACCAGGGCGGTTTTGTCCCGGCCCTGGAAAACCTCTATCGCACCGGCAACCCGCTGGTGCAGGACATCCTGAAGAACTGGTCGGCGTGGGAGAAAGGCGTGCCGGGGGCGTAGCGAAAACGCCTGCGACTTTGGTTATGGGGTTGTCTGGGCTGACGCCCTCGCAAGCAAGGCCCCATGCACGACACAGCCCTCAACCTGTAGCCGCTGCCGCAGGCTGCGATAGGTCCGAAGGACCTCAGCGAACGCAAGATCGCCGCGCCCCTTCGGGGCGATCGCAGCCTTCGGCAGCGGCTACATAAAGCCGTGCCAGCCTGCCGATTCAGGCAGGTTGGCCACCCTTACGGCAGCAGAATCACCTTCTCGCCGCTGCCCTTGTTCACCTCGTGATAACGCTCGACGCCCTGCTCCAGCGGCGATTCGAACAGCCCCTGCGGCAACGGCAACAGCCCTTCATCGAAGAACCGGCCGAACTGCTCGAGCATGGCCGCACAGGCCTGCACGCCGTACAGCAACGAGTTGATCCCGACCACCGAACCGCCCTTGCGATACAGGCCCAGGGCCGGCAGTTGCACATGACCGTCCACCGGCGCGGCAATGATGGCGATGCGGCCGAACGGCGCCAGGGCCGCGACCGAGGCCGGCAGCCAGAAACCGGTGGTGTCGAAGATCACCTCGGCGCCGCCGGCGAACACCTCGTTGACCTGCGCCCCGAGGTCTTCCGGCTGGTCCAGTTGCACGGTCTGGAACCCTTGTGCCTGCAAGGCCTTGACCTGCTCCGGGCGCCGTGCCGCGGCCAGCACCCGGGCTCCGCGAACCTTCGCCAGGGCCAGGGCGGCGCTGCCCACCGCCCCGCCGCCAATCACCAGCAAGGTGGTGCCGGCGCTTACCCCGCTGCGTTCCAGGGCATCCCAGGCGGTGGTGTAAGGCACGCCCAGGCTGGCGGCCTGGGCGAAGCTCAGCTGCGCCGGCTTGTGAGCCACGCCCTTGGCCGACAGCACCACGTACTGGGCATGGGAGCCGTCCGCGTAGAACCCCAGCTCCTTGCCGGTGCCCCAGACCTCCTGCCCCACCCACTCCTGCGGCCCCTCCACCACCACCCCGGCAAAATCCCGCCCGGGAATGCGCGGCACGGTGGTGTAGGGAAAACGCCCGAGCACGTTTTTCACGTCGCTGGGGTTGAGGCCGGCGGCCTTGATCCGCACCAGTACCTGATCGGCGGCCGGCACCGGGGTCGGCACCTCGACGTAGTGCAGCGACGAGAGATCGCCGGTCTTGGAAAATTGCAGGGCGTGCATAAGCACCTCCATAAACAGGAATACATAAAAGAATCGAAAGGCCTCAGGACAACCAGTTGCTCACCAGCTGCCGGCCCATGGGCCATAGCTGCTCGCCGGCGAGCATGCCGAGCAGCCCGACCAGGGCAATGGCCGGCGGCGCCGGCGAGCGAAAATTCAGCGCGCCATAAAGCAGGCCGACGCCGAGACCGATGGCCAGGGAGATGAGGTAATGCATGACGAACTCCAGGCAGTGCGCCGCGCCAGAGCGGCGACGATTGGGCATGCCGGGAGTCTAGGGAACGCCGAACCGGGCAACCGGCCAAGCACTTCAGGATTTCGGCCAATCTGTGGGTCGGCGCCGTGGCGGCCTGGTTGGTTGGCGATGCAGATACTGTGGTGTGCCAGACAGGTCGCTATCGCGAGCAAGCTTCGCTCCTACGGGATTGCAGCGCCCACACACAATGGATGCCTGTACGCAAAGCCCCGTAGCCGCTGCCGAGCCGCGCGAGGCTGCGATCGACTGCGCAGCAGGCGCAAAACCTGAGAATGCAGTGGGTCTGGGTAAACGCGGTGGCCCGGTCGCTGCCTCGCAGAGCTCGGCAGCGGCTACAGGGATGACAGGCACTCAGGCGCGGGCTTCCCCGGCCGCGTATTGCGACGGGGCCAGCCCCAGCTCGCGGCGGAACATGTCGCTGAAGCTGCCGGGGGAATACCCCAGCTCACGGGCGATGGTGCCGACCGGCACGCCCTGGATCAGCTCGGCGGCGGCCGTGGCCAGTTGCACCTGGCGGCGCCACTCGGCGAAGCCCATGCCCAAACTGTCTTTGAACAGCCGCGCCAGGGTGCGCACGCTGGCGCCCGCCGCCTCGGCGTGGCGTTCGAAGGGAATGTCCAGGGAAGGCGCGGCCATCACCGCCTGGCAGAGGCTGATCAGGCGCCGGTCGGAACTGTCCGGCAGGACGATCTTCAGCTGCGAGCGCCGGGCGCGCTTGAGCTCCAGCAGGGCCAGGCCCACCAGAGCGTCGTAGTACTCCGGCTGCGGCGCGCCGTCATGCTCCACCAGGCGCACGATCAGCTCGCGCAGCAGGTTGTCCACCTGCAACACCTGCACCTGGCTGTCGAGGGTCGCCGCCAGGCACGGGCGCAGATAGATATTGCGCATCTGCAGGTCGGTGACCACGCGGATCCCGTGGGGCACGCCCGGTGGCAGCCACACCGCCCGTTGCGGCGGCACCACCAGCGCCTCGTTCGGCGTCTCGACCCACATCACCCCGCTCATGGCGTACAGCAGCTGCCCCCAGGCATGTTCGTGGGGCTCGATGAACAGGCCACGCGGATAGGTGCGCGCCAGGGGTTGCACCGGTACGTCGGTGTCGCTGAGGTCGGGAGGTGCGGCAAGGGCCATGGCCGGGCATCGTCGTCAAGCAAGGGGAGCCCATGGTAACCCCGCCGATCCGCCTGGAAAACCGCGAGAAAACATCCGAACGGGCGCCGCAGCGACAGGCAATAAGCCGTTCGAATGCTTGCCCGACCGCTGATACCCTTGCTCGACAATCCGAGTGAATTTTTCCCTGCCCGCGCGGGTCACTAAACCATCACAGGGAGGATTGATAGCTTTATGAACAACGCAAAACTTTTCGTCATCGAATACACCCTGCACGGCACCCCCAAGTCCTTCATCATCCGCTCGGAGAAGATGGACAACGCCGAGGCGTGGCACTGGGCAAGCTGCGACGCCGGTGTCGGCCGCATCGGCCGCTTTGGCCTGGAACGGGTGAAAAAGACCAGCAAGCCCCTGGCGGAAAAATTCGGTATCGAGAACGTCACCTGGCGACCGTCGACCTGAGCCAAGCGAGGTCGATGCCTTGCGGCGTGCGCTGCCAAAGCCGCCGGCCAGCCGCCTTGCCAGCGAAACCGGTACCTGCACCTGCGCAATTGAAAGTGGAGCCACGACAGGCTCCACTGTTTTTTTCGCCCCGCCACTGTTGCAGCACGTCAGTGATGCGCGCCCTTGGCGCAATCGCAGCCTTCGGTGGAGGCGCAGGGTTCGCCGTTGGCGTGGTGGCTGGCGCAGGCCTGGCAGCAGTAGTGCTTGCCGTGACGCACGATGGCATGGGCGCCGACCTTGCAGGTGCAGCCCGGACAGGCACAAGTCTCATTGGACATAAGGTGACTCCTTTGTGGTGGTCGTCGACGACGCGGATGTTGCCGCGTCTCTAGCAGTGTAGTAACTGCCCATCGCCGCCATTGGCCCCTGGTCGCGGCGGCTTCAGTTCCAGCCTTCCAGGCGCAAGGTCGCGCGCACCAGGCGCTGCTCCTCGTTTTCGATCTCCCGCAGGTTGTCGCAGAGGCCCTGGATATGCGCGATGGCGGCCTTGCGCGCCTGCTCCGGCAGGCGTCCGGTGACGGCGTTGTAGAGCCGCGCGTGCTGGCGGTCGATCTGGCGCTTCTGCGCCTGGCGGTGGTAGAGGTTGTTGACCGAGGCGAACACCGAATTGAGCAGCAGGTCGGTCAGCGAGCGCAGGGTCTGCACCAGTACCGGGTTGTGCGAGGCCTCGCAGATCGCCAGGTGGAAAGCGTGATCCAGGTGCGCGTGGGCCGAGGCATCAAGGGCCTGGTCGTGGGCGTCCAGCAGCGCCTGGTAAGCACGGCCGATCAGCACGAAATCGGCCTCGGTGCCGCGCAACGCCGCCAGCCGCGCCGACTCGCCTTCCAGCAGGCTGCGCACTTCGAACAGGTCGTAGAGGGTGCGCGGCTGGGAGCTGAACAGGTGCATCAGCGCCGAGGTCGTACCCTGCCCCGACAGTTGGGCGACAAACGAGCCCTTGCCCTGTTCGGTTTCGATGATGCCCCGCGCCCGCAGCAGCTTCAGGCCCTCGCGCAAAGCCGTGCGCGACACCCCGAGTTTTTCCGTGAGGCGCCGCTCCGAGGGCAGCAGTTGGCCGGTCTTGAGTACGCCGTCGACGATCAGGCGTTCGATGCGTTCACACACCACATCCGCCACCTGGGGCCGGGTCGAATCGCTCCTATGCATGCGCCCTCCACTGGTATGACCAGCTGTGAAGACAAAACCCGATCAAACGGATCCTCAGGCCATCCTGCTGATATGCCTGGCTTTTTATAAAAAACCCGGCGTCGACGACAAAACAAACTGGTTCGACCAGCATTCTGCCCCGTGGACAGTAAGGCCAGCCGGGCCAATGATGCAACTGAGCGGCCTGCCCCTGCCGGCCGCCTAATAAAAACAACTCAGGGTCGTTAGCCACCCATGAATATCCTCTACGACGAACGCGTCGACGGCGCGCTGCCCAGCGTCGATAAAGCGGCATTGCTCCAAGCGCTGCGCCAGCGCCTGCCCGACCTCGACCTGCTGCACCAGACGGAAGACCTCAAGCCCTACGAATGCGACGGCCTCTCGGCCTATCGCACCACGCCGATGCTGGTGGCCCTGCCGCGGCGTATCGAGCAGGTGCAGGAGCTGCTGCGGATCTGCCATGAACGGCGCGTGCCGGTGGTCGCCCGGGGGGCCGGCACCGGCCTCTCCGGTGGCGCCCTGCCCCTGGAACAAGGCGTGCTGCTGGTGATGGCGCGCTTCAACCAGATCCTGCATATCGACCCCGCCGCCCGCACCGCGCGGGTCCAGCCCGGGGTGCGCAACCTGGCGATCTCCCAGGCCGCCGCGCCGTTCGGCCTGTACTACGCCCCCGACCCGTCCTCGCAGATCGCCTGCTCGATCGGCGGCAACGTCGCGGAAAACGCCGGCGGCGTGCACTGCCTGAAATACGGCCTGACCGTGCACAACCTGCTCAAGGTGGAGATCCTCAGCGTCGAAGGCGAACGCCTGACCCTGGGCAGCGACGCCCTGGACGCGCCGGGTTTCGACCTGCTGGCGCTGTTCACCGGCTCCGAAGGCCTGCTCGGGATCATCACCGAAGTCACGGTCAAGCTGCTGCCCAAGCCGCAACTGGCCAAGGTGCTGCTGGCGGCCTTCGACTCGGTGGAAAAAGCCGGCCGCGCGGTGGCCGATATCATCGCCGCCGGCATCATCCCCGGCGGCCTGGAAATGATGGACAACCTGGCGCTCCGCGCCGCCGAGGACTTCATTCACGCCGGTTACCCGGTGGACGCCGAGGCCATCCTGCTGTGCGAGCTAGACGGTGTCGAAGCCGATGTCCACGACGACTGCGACCGGGTCCGCGCGGTGCTCGAACGGGCCGGCGCCACCGAGGTCCGCCAGGCCCGCGACGAAGCCGAACGGGTGCGTTTCTGGGCCGGGCGCAAGAACGCCTTCCCGGCGGTGGGTCGGCTGTCGCCGGACTACTACTGCATGGACGGCACCATTCCGCGCCGCGCACTGCCGGGGGTGCTCAAGGCCATCGCCGCGCTGGCCGCCGAATACCAGCTGCGGGTGGCCAATGTGTTCCATGCCGGCGACGGCAACATGCACCCGCTGATCCTGTTCGACGCCAACCAGCCCGGCGAACTGGACCGCGCCGAAGCCCTGGGCGGCAGGATCCTCGAACTGTGCGTGGCGGTCGGTGGCAGCATCACCGGCGAACACGGGGTCGGCCGGGAGAAAATCAACCAGATGTGCGCCCAGTTCAACAGCGACGAGCTGAGCCTGTTCCACGCGGTCAAGGCGGCCTTCGACCCCGGTGGCCTGCTCAACCCCGGCAAGAACATCCCGACCCTGCACCGCTGCGCCGAATTCGGCGCCATGCATGTGCACGCCGGGCAATTGCCCTTCCCCGAGCTGGAGCGTTTCTGATGACGGCACTCGCGAATAACGACGCCAGCGGCGAACTGCTGGAACAGGTCGGGCAGGCGCTGGCCGGCAATACCCCGCTGCTGATCCAGGGCGGCAACAGCAAGGCCTTTCTCGGGCGGATGAGTGCTGGAGAAGTGCTCGACACCCGCGCCCATCGCGGCATCGTCAGCTACGACCCGACCGAGCTGGTGGTGACCGTCCGCGCCGGCACGCCGCTTGCGGAACTGCTGGCCACGCTGGACGCCGCCGGGCAAATGCTGGCCTGCGAACCGCCGGCCTTCGGCGACGGCGCCACGGTCGGCGGCATGGTCGCCACCGGCTTGTCCGGCCCGCGGCGACCCTGGGCTGGCTCGGTGCGCGACTTCGTCCTCGGCAGCCGGGTGATCACCGGCACCGGCAAGCTCCTGCGCTTTGGCGGCGAGGTGATGAAAAACGTCGCCGGCTACGACTTCTCGCGCTTGCTGGTGGGCAGCTACGGTTGCCTGGGGGTGCTCACCGAGGTGTCGCTCAAGGTCCTGCCCAAACCGCCCCAGTGCCTCAGCCTGAGCCTGGAAATAGACAGCGCCAAGGCCCTGGCCCGCCTCGCCGACTGGGGCCAGCAACCGCTGCCCATCAGCGCCGCCAGCCATGACGGCCAGCGCCTGCACCTGCGCCTGGAGGGCGGCGAAGGCTCGGTGGCCGCGGCCCGCGACCGCCTGGGTGGCGAGCCGTTGGCGGCCGATTACTGGGCCAACCTCAACGAACAACGGCTGGCATTCTTCGACGAAGGCCTGCCGCTGTGGCGCCTGTCGCTGCCCAACAATACGGGGCCCCTGGAGCTGCCCGGCCAGCAGTTAATAGATTGGGCCGGCGCCCAGCGCTGGTTGAAATCCGCGGCGCCCGCGGAGCGCATCCGCAGCCTGGTGGAGCGCATCGGCGGCCATGCCACCTGCTACAGCCACGGCCTGGTGGACAGCCCGTTCCAGCCACTGCCGGCAGTGCTGCTGCGCTACCACCGCCAGCTCAAGGCGCAACTGGACCCGCAAGGGATCTTCAACCCCGGCCGGCTCTACGCCGAGCTCTGAACGCAGACCCCGAGCATGCAAACCACCCTGAGCGAACAGGCGCGCCAGCTGCCCCGCGCCGCGGAGGCCGAGAGCATCCTGCGCACCTGTGTGCACTGCGGTTTCTGCAACGCCACCTGCCCCACCTATCAGTTGCTGGGCGATGAGCTGGACGGACCGCGGGGGCGCATCTACCTGATCAAGCAGGTGCTGGAAGGCCACGAGGCCACGGCCAAGACCCAGCTGCACCTGGACCGCTGCCTGTCGTGCCGCAACTGCGAAACCACCTGCCCGTCCGGGGTGGATTACCACAACCTGCTGGACATCGGCCGCGCCGTGGTCGATGCCGCCGTGCCCCGGCCCCTCGGCCAGCGCCTGCTGCGCCAGGGCCTGCGCGCCCTGGCGCCGAACCCGGCGCTGTTCAAGGCGCTGCTCGGCACCGGCGCCACCTTGCGTCCGTGGCTGCCCGAGGCCGTGCAAGGCAAGCTGCCGCGCCAGGTGCAGCCGGCCAAGGCGCGTCCGGCCACGGCTCACGTGCGGCGTGTCTTGCTGCTGGAAGGCTGCGTGCAGGCGAGCCTGTCGCCCAACACCAATGCGGCGACGGCGCGGGTCCTCGACCGCCTGGGCATTGCCGTGCAAGCCGTGAGCGAGGCCGGCTGCTGTGGCGCCGTGGATTACCACCTGGACGCCCAGGAGGCCGGCCTGGAGCGGGCGCGGCGCAATATCGACGCCTGGTGGCCGCACCTGGAAAACGGTGCCGAAGCCCTGGTGCAGACCGCCAGCGGCTGCGGCGCCTTTATCAAGGATTACGGCCACCTGTTGGCCCACGACCCGCGTTATGCCGCCCGCGCCGAGCGGGTCAGCGCCCTGGCCAGGGACCTGGTGGAAGTGCTGCGCGACGAACCGCTGGAACAGTTGCACGCCCACAGCGACCAGCGCCTGGCCTTCCACTGCCCGTGCAGTCTGCAGCACGCGCAGAAACTCGACGGCGCGGTGGAGGCCGTGCTCAAGCGCCTGGGCTTCGAGCTCACCGAGGTGCCCGACGGCCACCTGTGCTGCGGTTCGGCGGGCACCTATTCGCTGACCCAGCCCGAGCTGGCGCGGCAACTGCGCGACAACAAGCTCAATGCCCTGGAAAGCGGCCGGCCCGAAGTCATAGCCACCGCCAATATCGGCTGCCAGACCCACCTCGACGGTGCTGGGCGTACCCCGGTGCGGCACTGGATCGAACTGGTCGAGGCCGCCCTGCCACCCCTGAATACTTCCCATCAATCAGCTACGCCCTGAAAGGAGCACGCCATGCACAGCAAAGCCGTACTGGGTCAGCGCGAAGTCCAGCGCATCCTGATCGCCGCGCGGGACGAGGCCGAGCGCAACCAGTGGGCGGTGAGCATCGCCATCGTCGACGACGGCGGCCATCCGCTGGCCCTCGAACGCCTGGACGGCTGCGCGCCGGTCAGCGCCTACATCGCCGTGGAAAAAGCCCGCACCGCGGCCCTCGGCCGACGCGAGTCCAAGGGCTATGAAGAAATGGTCAACGGCGGGCGCACGGCGTTTCTCTCGGCGCCGCTGCTGACTTCGCTGGAAGGCGGCGTGCCGGTGGTGTTCGACGGCCAGGTGATCGGCGCGGTCGGGGTGTCCGGGGTCAAGTCCAGGGAGGATGCCCAGGTGGCGCGGTTCGCCGCTCGGGCACTGGATTGAAAATCTGGACCGCTGCGCGGTCCATCGCGAGCAAGCTCGCTCCTACAGGGTTCTGCGCCGTCCATGTAGGAGCGAGCTTGCTCGCGATAGGGCCGGAAAATCCGCCGCCCCGACGCCTGCCTCACATCACCAACTGCGCGATCAGCCAGGCGTTGGCCCCGCTGATAACGGCGAACAGGCTCCAGGCAAGGACGCGGGTCGGCCAGCGGTTGACGAACACGCCCATCAACTGCGGGTCGCTGGTCATGCGGATCAACGGGTACAGGGCGAACGGCAGTTGCAGGCTGAGCACCACCTGGCTCAGCACCAGCAACTGGCCGACCGCGCCGTCGCCCATCAGCCACACGCCGACGAAGGCCGGCACCAGCGCCAGGCCGCGGGTGATCAGGCGCCGCTGCCAGCACGGCAGGCGCAGGTTCAGGTAGCCCTCCATGATCACCTGGCCGGCGATGGTGCCGGTGAAGGTCGAGCTCTGCCCCGAGGCCAGCAAGGCCACGCCAAACAGCACGCTGGCCAGCGCCCCGCCCACCAGCGGGTCGAGCAGGTGATAGGCGTCCTGCAACTCCACCACCTCGGTGTGCCCGGTGCCGTGGAAGGCCGCGGCGGCGAGGATCAGGATCGCTGCGTTGACCAGCAGCGCCAAGGCCAGGGAGCCGATGGTGTCGATGCGCGCCAGCTTGATCGCATCCCGCCGGCTGGCCTCGTCCCGGCCCACCAGGCGGGTCTGCACGATGGAAGTGTGCAGGTACAGGTTATGCGGCATCACGGTGGCGCCGAGGATACCGATCGCCAGGTACAGCGGCGCGGCTTCGCTGATTGCCGCCAGCGACGGCGTGAAGCCCCGCGCCACGTCCGGCCAGTAGGGCTTGATCAACAGCAACTCGACGAAAAAGCACAGGCCGATGGTGCCCACCAGCACCAGCATGATCGCCTCCAGGCGGCGGAAGCCGCGGTTCTGCAGGGCGAGAATCAACAGGGTGTCGAAGGCGGTGATGACAATCCCGGTGGTCAGCGAGACCCCGAGCAACAGGTGGAACGCCAGGGCGCACCCCAGGACCTCGGCCAGGTCGGTGGCGATGATCGACACCTCCGCCAGCAGCCACTGGGTGCGCGCCGTGCGGGTGCTGTAGCGCTGCCGGCAAAGCTGCGCCAGGTCGCGCCCGGTGGCGATGCCCAGGCGCGAACACAGGCATTGCACCGCCATGCCCGCAAGGCTCGCCAGCAGCACCACGAACAGCAGGTTGTAGCCATAGCGCGAGCCGGCCTCGATGGCGGTGGCCCAGTTGCCGGGGTCCATGTAGCCGATGGAAATCAGCAGGCCGGGGCCGGCGAAGCGCAGGATGCGCTTGAACAGCGGCGCGCTGGGATCGACGACGATGGTGCCGGCGACTTCCGGCGGGCAAAAGGGTGCGGTACCGACTTTGGGGAGAGTGAATTTCACGCGGGCATCCGGAAGGCTGGAACGGTGGCCCAGCTTAGACGTTTCAGCGAACCGGCCCAAGCCTTGATAGCGCCCTGCCCCGGCCTTTTGCAGCCTGCCTCTGTAGGAGCGAAGCTGGCTCGCGATAGCGGCATATCAGTCACCACCACAGATGAGCCGCCCCCTTTTCCCAAACCACCCTACACCGACCGGACGCTCCTACAGCGCCAGTGTTTTCAGGCATGATGCGGGGCAGCCATCCGCGGAGCCGCGCCATGAACACTCCAGCCCAACCCACTGTCGCCCTGGCGATGCGTTCGTATTCCGGGCAGGTCGAGCTGCACCATCACGATTTTCCGCAAATCGTGCTGCCGCAGTCGGGGGCGATGGAAATCGAGGTGGACGGCCGTGGCGGCAAGGTCGATGCCAGCCAGGGCGTGGTGATTGCGCCGGGAGCCCGGCATAGCTTCCTGGCCGAGCGCCGTAACACCTTTCTGGTGCTCGACCTGGATAGCTCCGGCAACGAGGCGCCTCTGGCCGATAGCCGCTTCTTCGCCATCGACCCGCAGATCCGCCACCTGCTCGGCTATGCCAGCCACAGCGGCGCGTTGCTCAGCTCCTCCAGCCCGGTCGCCAGCGCCTGGAGCGCCCTGCTGCTGGCCTGCCTGGCCCGCCCGACGCCGAGCGCGCCGCAACGCCAGACGCTGGTGCGGGCCCTGACCTACATCGAGCAGCACCTGGGCAGCCCGCTGAGCGCCCGCGCCATCGCCCAGGCCGCGGGGGTCAGCGAGCGCAGCCTGTACCTGCTGTTCGAGCGGGACATGCACAGCACGCCTTTCGCCTACATTTCGACCCTGCGCCTGGACCGCGCCATCGACCTGCTCGGCCGTACCCTGCTGCCCATCAGCGAGATCGCCCAGCGGGTCGGCTACGCCGATCAGAGTGCCCTGACCCACGCCTTGAAGAAGGCGCGCAACCAGACCCCGGCCGCCCTGCGCAAGGCCGCTCGCGACGCCCAGGCGCAGGCTGCGACAAGAGTTCGGCAGGCCTGATCAATACCGCCGTCGCGGCGGCTTCTATGCTGGCCACACCGCCCTTGCCTCGGTGTGCCTATGACCGCCATCCACTCAACCAGCCTCGCCCCCTCCCGCAGCGGCGCCGCCACCGCCATCGGCGTGATCGCGGTGTTCCTCTGGTCATGCCTGGCGCTGCTGACCACCCTCACCGCCGGCATTCCCCCCTTCCAGTTGCTGGCCCTGAGCTTTGCCGTGGCCTGCGGCGCCAGCCTGGTATTGCTCGGCTTGCGGGGGCGCGCCGGTTTTCGTGGCTGGCGCCAGCCCTGGCCGGTCTGGGCCCTGGGGTTCGGCGGGATCTTTGCCTACCACGCGCTGTATTTCTTCGCCCTGAAAGCCGCGCCGGCCGCCGAGGCCAGCCTGATCGCCTACCTCTGGCCGTTGCTGATCGTGTTACTGGCGGCCAGGGCCGGCGGCGAACCGCTGCGCGGCCGACAACTGACCGGTGCCTTGCTGGGGCTGGCCGGCACCGCGTTCATCATGCAGCAACGCGCTTCCAGCCAGGTCGGCGCGATGCCGGTGGCGGGTTACCTGGCGGCATTCGGCTGCGCCCTGGTGTGGTCCGGCTACTCGGTGCTCAACCGCCGTTTCAGCAGCGTGCCCAGCAGCCTGATCGGCGGCATCTGCGGGCTGGTGGCGCTGGCCGGGGCGCTCTGCCACCTGATGTTCGAAAGCCCGGTGCAACCGGACCTCAAGCAATGGCTGGCGATCATCGGCCTGGGGCTGGGCCCGGTCGGCCTGGCCTTCTTCGCCTGGGACCACGCCACCAAACACGGCAACCTGGCCACGCTCGGCGCGCTGTCGTACCTGGCGCCGTTGATCTCCACCCTGCTGCTGATCATCATCGGGCAAAGCCCGGCCAGTGTGTGGCTGCTGGTGCCGGCGTTGCTGATTATCGCCGGGGCGGTGCTGGCGACGTCGGGGGCCCGTTCTGCCCAGGGCGATGAGCAAAAACTGTCACACCGATAAGCGCAGCGAAGGCCGCTCCCGCGCCCTTTTATCCGAAATTCCGCGCCACCGCATATCCCGCTGGAGTGCCCCGCGACAGCCATGGGAAGATGCGCGCCCCAACGCGCTCACTCTGGAGAATCTGCATGTCCCTGTTCGGTAAACACGCCGCGGTCCTGGTCCTGGCGGCGCTGGCCGGCTTCAGCGCCCTGGAGGTGTCCGCGGCCCAGCCGACGAACAACAAGGCCAAGGTCGAGACCGTCTCGATGCTTGGCGGCAAGTTCAAGTTCAGCCTGCCCAAGGGTTTCATCGCCAACCCGCTGCCGGCCGGCGACGAAGCCAGCGGCACCGCCGGCGCCACCGGCACTATGTACACCAACGCCAGCACCAAGACCGTGGTCATCGCCGCGCAGAACCTGATCCCCGATGCGGTGCAGGCCAAGGACAACGACGCACAGTTCCTCGACAGCGCGGTGTCGGGCTTCCTCTCGCAACAGGCGGCAGCCCTGCCGGATTTCAGCAAGCAGAGCGAAAAAAGCATGACCCGCGGCGGCCTCGGCCTGCGCCAGATCGACAGCACCGCGACCCAGGGCGGCGGCATGACCCAGAGCTCCACCCTGCTGGCCGGCTCGGGCAACCGCATGGCGGTGGTGCAGGTGATTTCGCGGATCGGCGACAAGGCCAATCACGACAAGCTGGTCAGCCAGATCGTCGGCAAGTAAGCGCAGCGGCACAGCGGCCGCGGCGGGTTCACGGCTTCAAGGGTTGAGGCTGAGCAACCAGCGGTTCAGGTCCTGGAGCTCGGTGTCGCTGATGGTATGGCCGATGCCCGGGTAGGCATGGAATTGCGGAGCCAGGCCCAGGCCGCGCAACAGGCTGTCGACCTCGGAGCCGTCGCTGTAAGGCAGGCGCATGTCCGCGGTGCCATGGGCGATGAAGATCGCCAGCCGCTCCAGGCCCACGCCGCTCTTGAGCTGCGAGCGCAGCACCGGCAGGATCTTCCCGCTCAGGGCGGCAATCCCGCGGACCGCCTGGGGATGGCGCAGGCCCAGCTCGTAGGCCATGATCGCGCCCTGGCTGAAGCCCACCAGGAACACCCGGTCGGCGCGGGTGTGGTACTTGGCGAGCGCCTGCCGCACGAACTCGTCGATCAGCTTGGCACTGTCGGCCAGCTCGGCGGTCACCCCGTCGTAAGCGCCTTCGCCCTGCTTGTGAAACCACTGGTAACTGCCCTCTTCCACGGTCTGCGGCGCCCGTACCGAGAGGTAGGTGTAATCCGCCGGCAACCCATCCTTGAGGCCGAACAGGTCCTCTTCATTGCTGCCGTAGCCGTGGAGAAAAATCACCAAAGGCCGGTCGCGGGAATCGGCCGGAGCCTGTTCCAGATAGCGCAGCGGCAGGTCGTCGTGCAGCACCGTCTGCGCCTGGGCAGTGGCGCAAACACTTAGCAGCAACAGGGCCAGGAACTTGAACATGGGACGTCCTTCCGGGTGGGCAGGCCTGGCGGTGTGGCCTGGCCTGCAAGCAGGGGAAACGCTCGGCCATCATCAGGCCGGCGCACGTCTCAATCGTTGGTCAGCTTGCCGCTACGGATCGGCTCGCGGCCGGCGACCTTGGCCTGCCAGATGCCCGGCTCGGTGTAGCGGCTGCGGTCCAGGGCGAACAGCACGCCGCTGGTGGCGGCGCGCACCACGCTGACGATGTCGTTCAGCGGGTCGACCACCTCGAAGATCGCATCACCCCGCTCCACCCATTCGCCAGCCTCGCGCAGGAAGCTGACCACCCCATGGTGCGGGGCGAACAGGTATTGGGTGCCTTCGAACGGCATGCCCTCGCAGCAGGCGTCCGGGGTCGCCGGCCATTGGCCGTCGATAAACCCCTGCTCGGCGAGAAAACCGAGGATCGCTTCACAGTTGGCCTGGGCCTGTTCGACCCGGGTGTCGCCCATGCTGCCCAGCTCCAGGGTGGTGGCGAGGTTGGCCGGGGGAATCGCCGCCCGCGGGAAATCGCGGGCCAGGCGCAGCCAGGGCGTGGAGCAGGATTCGTCGAACGAGCTGCCGCCGGAGTCTTCGCAGAGCAGCGCCACCCCAGCCTTCAGCCGCGCGGCCAGGGGCTGCCACTGCGGCCAGTGCTGGGGCAACGCGTACAGATGGATCGCCGCTTCGAAATCGCAGTGCAGGTCGAGGGTGATGTCGGCGTCGCAGGCATGGCGCAGCAGCAGGCGTTGCAGGGCCTGGAGTTGCGAGGTCGGGGCTGGCAGGCGGTCGAGGACGTCGCCCATGGTCTGGCGGATCAAGGCGACGTTGGCCGCCGCATCGCTGCCCAGGCGGTCACCGATCAGGTCGCCCACCGGGCCACTGAGTTCGACGAAGGCGCGGTTGAAGTTCTTCCCGCTGCCGCTTTCGAAACGTCCCAGGTGGCTGCTTTGCAGGTGCTGGTCGAGGCCGATGGGGTTGGCCACCGGCACCAGCTCGATCACGCCCTTGAGTTGCCCCTGGGCTTCCAGTTCGCTCAGGCGTTTTTTCAGTTCCCAGGCGGTGCGCATGCCCGGCAATTCGTCGGCGTGCAGGCTGGCCTGGATATAGACCTTGCGGCTGCCGCCGCCAAAACGGAACACGCTGAGCTGGCGCTGGGTGCCCAGGTGGCTCCAGGGCAAGGAATGGTCGATGCGTTGCATGAAGGGCTCCGGAAGAAAAATGGAGTTCGGCGGGGGCCGTAGCCTGAGGCATTTGCGCGGCCGTGAAAAGGTCGTCGTCCGATGTCGGGTGGCGCGGGCTTCTGTAGCCGCTGCCGCAGGCTGCGATAAGGCCGAAGGCCTTCAGCGATCTCAAGGTCCCTGCGCGCCCTGCGGGGTCGATCGCAGCCTCGCGGGCTCGGCAGCGGCTACAGGAGTGCCCCATCGCACGGGGTAAATAGCACTCATGAAAAAGGCGGCCCCGGTAAACGGTAGCCGCCTTTTTCAGCCCGGCGAATTACTCGCCGTAGACGTCGAACTTGAAGTACTTGTCCTGCACGGCCTTGTACTTGCCGTTGGCGCGGATCTCAGTAATGGCGGTGTTGAATTTCTCGGCCAGGGCGGTATCGCCCTTGCGCACGGCAATGCCGGCGCCGCCACCGAAGTACTTCGGATCGTTGTACTCGGGACCGACGAAGGCGAAGCCCTTGCCGGCGTCGGTTTTCAGGAAGCCGTCGTCGAGGTTGACCGAGTCGGCCAGCAGCGCGTCGATGCGACCGGACACCATGTCCAGGTTGGCTTCCTGCTGGGAGCCGTAACGCACCAGGTTGATCCCGGCCGGCACCAGCACCTCGGTGGCGAAACGGTCATGGGTACTGGCGCGCAGCACCCCGACTTTCTTGCCCTTGAGTTCGGTCAGCGGGTCCTTGACCTCGGTGCCTTCCTTCATCACGAAGCGGGCCGGGGTGTGGTAGTACTTGATGGTGAAGTCGACGTTCTTCTTGCGGTCGTCGGTGATGGTCATGGACGACAGGATGGCGTCGATCTTGCGCACTTTCAGCGCCGGGATCAGGCCGTCGAATTCCTGTTCGACCCAGGTGCATTTGACGTTCATCTGCTCGCACAGCGCGTCGCCGATATCCACGTCGAAACCGGTGAGCTTGCCGTCGGGGGTTTTCATCGAGAATGGCGGGTAGCCGGCTTCGATACCGATGCGGATCGGCTTGGCATCGTCAGCCACGGCGCTCAGGGACAGCATGGACAGTGCCAGGGCACCGAACAGTACAAGCTTCTTCATTTATAACTCCCGTAGACGGAGGCTTTTATTGGCAGAAAGGTTCGATTGGGGGAAATCGAAGTGGCCAGCAGTCTAGAGCGGCGCCCGGGAGGCAAATTGTGTTTATGCGACAAATACTTATATAAAATCCACACCTGCATTCAGGCGTCGGGCAAGCCGCCCTGCTGCCGCCGTCGGCGTATCGCGAACGGTTCGGGCGTGGGGAGAAGGTGGTCGCCGAGTGATGGGCCGAGCGGGAGAACGTCATCGCGGGCCAGCCTCGCGCCTACAGAAGCCTGTTTCGTTGGCGTGACTGAAGGGCTGCTTCCGTAGGAGCGAGCGGGCGGCGATCCGACTTGCCCGCGAAAGGGCCGGCTCAGCCCTCCTCAATCCTCCGGCTTGCGCAGCAGGTAGGTGTCCATGATCCAGCCATTGGCCTGCCGCGCCGCCTTGCGCACTTGCTGGATCTGCCCCGCGACTTCCTTGAGCCGGCCGGCAATCAGGATTTCCTCCGGCGTACCGAGGTAGGCGCCCCAGTAGATCTCCAGGTCCTGGTCCGCCACCTGGCGATAGGAGTCCTCGGCGTCGAGCATCACCACCAGGCTGTCGGCATCGCTCACCTGCCCCGCCGCCAGTCGCCGGCCGGTGGTGATCTCCACCGAGCGGCCGATGCGGTTCAACGGCACCTTATGCTGCGCCGCCAAGGCCTGGACGCTGGTGATGCCGGGGATCACCTCGAACTCGAACGCACAGCGGCCGCTGGCCAGGATCGCCTGCAGGATGCGGATGGTGCTGTCGTACAGCGCCGGATCGCCCCAGGCCAGGAAAGCCCCGGTTTCGCCGTCCGCCAGTTCCTCGTCGATCAGCCGCTCGAAGGTGTGCTGCTTGTCGCGGTTCAGCTCGGCGACGCTGGCCTGGTAATCCACCTCGGCGCCGCGCAGTCGCTCCGGGCTTTGCGCTTCGACAAAACGGTAGCCGGGCCGCTCGATGTAGCGCTCGCAGATTTCCCGGCGCAGGTCGATCAGCGCATCCTTGCTCTGGCCCTTGTCCATCAGGAAGAACACATCGCTGCGATTGAGCGCCTTGACCGCCTGCAGGGTGATGTAGTCGGGGTTGCCGGCGCCAATGCCGATGATCAGGAGGGTTTTCACGTGGGGCAGGTCTCGATGGCGAATCGGAAATGGAGTATGGCCGGGTTGTCGCGGCGCGTCACAAAGCGGCCGCCGGGCGGCCTATCGCGAGCAAGCTCGCTCCTACAATGATTTGCGCCACCCCTGTAGGAGCGAGCTTGCTCGCGAAAAAAATCCCCAGGCCACGCCGAGCCAAGCCCGCTAATCGCGCTGATCCAGGCGCAAGCGCCAGCGCCCGTTGAAGCGCAGTTCGACCTGGGCCAGCGGCTCGACATCGATGGCATTGAAACTGGCCAGCGGGCACTGCATGACGTGCACCAACGCCGCGCGGATGACCAGCGGATGGGTCACCGCCAGCACATGCCCGGGCTGCTCGCACAGCGACGCCAGCCACGCCGCGACCCGCTCGCACAGCTGCGCCACCGACTCGCCGCCATGGGGCGCCAACTGGCTGTCGGCCAGCCAGGCTTGCACGGCCTCGGGCTGCTCGCGCTGCAGAGAGTCAATGGACAGGCCCTGCCAGCGGCCCATGTCACAGTCGCGCAACGCCGCCACCGCCTCCACGCTGGCGCCATACAGGGCGGCGGTCTGCCGCGTCCGTTGCTCCGGCCCGCTGAGCAGCCGCGGCGCCCCCTTGAACGCGCCGGCCCGCGAACCCGCCAGCGCCTGCCAGTCCATCTCCAGCGGTTCGTCCAGCGGGAAACGCGCCAGCTTCTGGGCGACGGTCCGGGCATGGCAGATCAGGGTCAAGCGGGTGGCCGGCACGGGGAATCTCTCGACGTTGAATGGACGCAGTGGGCAATGTGGCTGCGTTTGTATCATGGGCCGCCGAGGGATTCCCAACTTGTCGCAGCCGAACCTAGGCGCTGGCGATCCCCGGCCGGGCCAGGTACAGCACCTCGTAGCGTTCGGCGCCGCGCGCGCTGTCGGGCGCGCTGGCCGACAGGGTGAAGCGCACCAGCTCCCAGGCCTGCAGGTCGAGGGCGACGAACACGGCGAAGGTGTCCGGGTCATCGGCCAGCCGCTGGTTGTGTTCGACCTGCTCGGCCAGCAACCTGGCCCGGTCCGCCAGCGGATCGATCGCCAGCGCCTCGCGATAGAGCGTCCGTGCCTGGTTGGCGCGCCCGCGACGCCAGTCCAGGGGCAACCAGGACTCGATGTGCGGGCGGCCGAAGGAGTCGATCACGCTGTCGAAACCGCTGCCCATGAGAAACCGGGCGGCGCCCGCCGGGTCGGCCCAGAGGTAGATCGAGGCGTACAGGTTATGCCGCGCGCCGTGCACGCCCCGCTCCTGCCCGGCGAAGACCTTGAACAGCAACCCGTCGACCTCGTCCCACAAGGGCCCGCGATCTGCGGCGCGGTGGCGGATCACGCCCATGTCGTAATCGGCGGGCAAGCGGTGTGAATACTGTTTGGCCAACATGGCGGTGCTCCTGTGCTTGAGGGTGTGGCCAGCTTGCTCAGGGCCAGCCATTACAACAAGATATCTGCACATATATCTACGATAAGCATTCGATATGAGCGAACCCGTCAAGCCGCTGGACATCGACACCGTGCACGCCTTCGTGCTGATCGCCGACTTCGGCAGTTTCACCCGCGCCGCCCAGGCGCTGGACACCTCCCAGGCCGCCATCAGCCTCAAGCTCAAGCGCCTGGAGGAACGCCTCGGCTATCGCCTGCTGGAGCGCACGCCCCGGCATGTGCGCCTGACGCCGGTCGGCGAGCAGTTCATGCAGGCCGCCCGCGACCTGCTGCGCGCCCATGAGCGGGCCCTGGGCGACATGCAGGCGGCGCCGGCGCGACGGCTGATCATCGGCATCAGCGACCACGTGGCCGGCGCGGAACTGCCGCACCTGCTGAGCCGCATCGCCGCCTACGATCCGCTACTGATCATCGAGGTGCGCATCGCCTCCTCCCGGGACCTGACGGCGGCCTTCGACCGCGAGGAACTGGACGCGGTCATCGTGCGCAACGAAGGCGCGCGCCAGGACGGCGAAGTGCTGGTGGCCGAGCGCTTCGGCTGGTTCGCCGCGCCGGCCTGGCAGCAGGCTCCGGGCACCCCGCTGCGGCTGGCGACCATGGCCGCGCCCTGTGGCGTGCGGCATGTCGCCGTGCAGGTGCTGGACGACGCTGGCATTGCCTGGACCGAAGTCTTTATCGGCGGCGGCGTGATGGCCGTGTGCGCCGCAGTCAGCGCCGGGCTCGGGGTCGCGGCGCTGGCCCATCGGGTGGCGCCGGCCGGCGCGGTGGAAGTCGGCGAACGCCTCGGGCTGCCGGTGCTGCCGGTCAGTGAAATCATCTTGCTTGCGCGGCCCACCGACGCCCGCTCCGAGGAAACCCTGCGCGCCCTCAGTGCCGCCTTTCGCGGCACCCTGCCGCGCTGACGGCGCGCCCCAAAAAACCTCGAACACCCAATAAACCCGGGCTTTCACGCCCCCTTTTGGCGCATTTCAGGGCGCCTTTATTTTTCACTGGACATGTAGCGTAAATTACATAAATACTGTTTTCACTTTCAGTGAAACAAAAACGACATCCACTTGCGAAGGCGTTTTTATGCCGTCTCTCAGAGACCAGATCACCGACCCGGCCCTCGACCTCACGCCTTCGGAGCGCAAGGTCATCCGTGCCCTGCTCGACCATTACCCGCGCAACGGCCTGGGGCCCATGTCGCGGCTGGCCGAACACGCCGGCGTCAGCGACCCGACCATCGTGCGGCTGGTGAAAAAACTCGGTTTCGGCGGTTATGCGCAGTTCCAGGAAGCGCTGCTCAGCGACATGGACGCTCGCCTGCGCTCGCCCAGCACCCTGTTGCAACCGCGGGCCCAGGTGCCCCGGGACGATGCCTGGAGCCATTACCTGCAAGGCAGCCTGCGCAGCCTGGAACAGACCCAGGCCCTGACCCAGCCCGAAGACGTGCGCATCCTGGTCGACTGGCTGCTGGACAGCCGACACGCGCTGTACTGCTACGGCGGGCGCTTCAGCAACTTTCTCGCCAGCTACCTGCTCAATCACCTGCGCCTGATGCGCCCCGGCTGCGTGGCCCTGGACGATAACGCGCAACTGCCCGACCGCCTGTATGACGTGCAGCGCCAGGACATCGTCCTGCTGTTCGACTACCGCCGCTACCAGAGCCAGGCCCTGCGCGTGGCCAGCGCGGCCAAGGCGCGGCACGCGCGGGTGGTGCTGTTCACCGACATCTATGCCTCGCCCCTGCGGGAGCTGGCGGACCTGATCATCAGTGCCCCGGTGGAGTCGGCCTCGGCCTTCGACACCCTGGTGCCGGCGCTGGCCCAGGTCGAGGCGCTGGTCGCCAGCCTGACCCTGCGCAGCACCGACCTGGACCGACGCCTGGAGGGCATCGACGCCCTGCGCAACGAATTCGCCACTCACCTGCTGGAGGACAAATAAGGATGGTCTGCCTTCCCCACCAATCGCCCCGCGACCTGCCATTCACCCTCGATCGCACCGCCCTGCTGCTGGTGGACATGCAACGGGCCTGGCTCGAGCCGCAGCTGGATCCGCATTTGCAGGTGCCGGACGCCGAGTACTTCCTCAAGCGCACCCGCGAGCAGGTGATTCCCAACCAGCAGAAGCTGCTGGCGGCCATGCGCGGCGCCCGGCAGAACGTGCTGCACACCATTATCGAAAGCCTAACCGCCGATGGCCGCGACCGTTCGCTGGACCACAAGCTGTCGGACATGCACCTGCCCAAGGGCAGCCCGCAGGCGGCGATCATCGATCCGCTCGCGGCGCGGGAGAACGAAATCGTCCTGCCCAAGACCTCCTCCGGGGTCTTCAACTCGACCAACATCGACTACGTGCTGCGCAACCTGCAGACCCGTCACCTGATCGTCGCCGGCATCGTCACCGACCAGTGCGTCGACATGGCGGTGCGCGACGCCGCCGACCGCGGTTACCTGGTGACCCTGGTGGAAGACGCCTGCGCCACCTACACCGACGCCCGGCACCAGGCCTGCCTGAACGCGATCAAGGGCTACTGCTGGATCACCGACACCCAGACCGTGCTCGGCCGCCTGCGGGAGATGCAGGCATGAGCCGGAACAGCGAGCCGTTGCGGCCGGTGGCCATGACCACCCTGCTCACCACCGACCTGATTGGCGTCAGCCGTGGCCGCTCGTTCCCCAGCGACGAACTGGACAGCTACACCAGCGCCGGCTGCGGCTGGGTACCGGCCAACAGCGCGCTGACCCCGCAGGACATCATTGCCGAACCCAACCCCTGGGGCGCCCGTGGCGACCTGCGGCTGATCCCCGACCTGGCCAGCCGAGTCCAGGTCGGCAACGGCCCGGACGCCAGCGCCTCGCCGCTGGACTTCATCCACGCCGACATCTGCGAGACCGACGGCCAGCCCTGGGCCGCCTGCCCGCGCACCCTGCTGCGCAACGAGGTGCAGCGCTACGCCAGCGAGCTGGGGCTGCAGGTCACCGCCGCCTTCGAGCACGAATTCAACCTGCACAGCGCCACCGCGCAACCGGAGCGCCTGGCCTTCTCCCTGCAGGCCCAGCGCCAGGGCGCGGACTTCGGCGGCTGGCTGCTCAGCGCCTTGCGCGCCGCGGGCGTCGAGCCGGAAATGTTCCTGCCCGAATACGGCAAGCACCAGTACGAAATCACCTGCCGCCCGACCCAGGGCGTGGCCGCCGCCGACCGCGCGGTGAACGTGCGCGAGATCACCCGCGAGATCGCCCGGCAACTCGGCCATGGCCTGAGCTTCGCGCCCAAGACCGCGGAGCACGCGGTGTGCAATGGCGTGCACCTGCACCTGAGCCTGCAGGACCTGGACGGCGCGCCGGTGCTGTATGAGGAAGGACGGGCCAACAGCCTGTCGTCCCTCGGCCAATTCTGGGCCGCCGGGGTGCTCAAGTACCTGCCGGCGCTCTGCGCCTTTACCGCGCCGACACCGATTTCCTACGCCCGCTTGCAGCCCCATCACTGGAGCGCCTCCTACGCCTGCCTGGGCCAGCGCAACCGCGAAGCCTCGCTGCGCATCTGCCCCACCGTGAGCCTCGGCGGCAAGCCGGTGGCGCCGCAGTACAACCTGGAATTTCGCGCGCTGGACGCCACCGCCTCGCCGCACCTGGCCATGGCCGCGGTGCTGATCGCCGGGCGCCTGGGCATCGAACAGAAGTTGCCACTGCGCGCCGTGACCGACGAAGTACCGGACGAACTGAGCGCGCAGCAGCGCCAGGACCGCGGCATCGTCGCCCTTCCGGCTTCGTTGCCGCAGGCGCTGGACTGCCTGCGCAACTGTCCGGAACTGCTGCAAGCACTGCCAGCCCCGCTGCTGGACACCTATTTCGCCGTCAAACACAAGGAAGTAGAACTGACCGAGCACCTGACCCCTGCCCAACTCTGTGAGCACTATGCACACCTGTACTGAAACCGCTGAACTGGGGCTGTACACCCAACCGGCCTACCGGCTGCTGCGGGAAGATTCCGCGCACCCGCTGATCCTCGTCTGCGAACACGCCAGCCGTTATATCCCGGCGGCGCTCAACGACCTCGGCCTGGACCCGGAAGCGGCGCGTGAGCACATCGCCTGGGACCCCGGCGCCCTGGAGCTGGCGCAAAGCCTGTCGCAGACCCTCGGCGCCACCCTGCTGACGGCCAATTATTCGCGGCTGCTGATCGACCTCAACCGCCCGTGCCAGGCCCACGACAGCATTCCGTTGCAGAGCGAGATCTACCAGATCCCGGGCAACCAGCACCTCGACGAAGCCACCCGCGAGTACCGCCGCAAGCAGCTGTTCAGGCCCTTTCATGCGCGCCTGAGCGGGCTGATCGACGCACGCCTGGCCGCGGGCCGGCCGGTGCGGGTGGTGGGCATCCACAGTTTTACCCCGCTGTACTACGGCCAGCGCCGCACGCTGGAGATGGGCGTGCTGTTCGATCGCGCCGAGGGTTACGCCCGGCGCCTGCTGGAAGGCATGTCGGTCCACGACGTGAAGATCGCCGGCAACGAGCCGTACAAGATCGACGCCCTGGGCGACATGACCGTGCCGGCCCACGGCGATGCCCGCGGGCTGGATTCGGTATTGATCGAAGTGCGCAACGACCTGCTGCGCACCCCGCAGGCCATACAGTGCTGGACGGATTATCTGGCACCGCTGTTGTAGAAAAAGCTGTACATCAGGATGGAGCTGTCGTTGTAAAAAAGCTGTTTGCTGTACCGGTACAACAACTATAAAAAACCGCCGTGGCGTGTCTTTAAACCTGCCAGGTTCAAATACATTGCTTGCCTCTGCAGGTCGTCCTTCGACCTCAGCGACAGGCTCCCGCCCCCCCTTTGGCTGACAAGGAGAACCTCTTCATGGAGATTGAAGAATTCGGCTACAAACAGGAACTCAAGCGCGGCCTGACGCTGCGCGACCTGGTGGTCTACGGGATGATTTTCATGATCCCCATCGCCCCGTTCGGGGTCTACGGCTATGTAAACCAGGAAGCACCGGGCATGGTGCCGCTGGCCTACATCATCGGCATGCTGGCGATGCTCTTCACCGCCCTCAGCTACGGCAGCATGGCCCGCGCCTTTCCCATCGCCGGCTCGGTCTATTCCTATGCCCAGCGCGGGCTCAACCCCCATGTCGGCTTCATCGCCGGCTGGCTGATGCTGCTCGACTACCTGCTGATTCCGCCGTTGCTGTACGTCTACGCGGCCATGGCGCTGAACCACCTGTACCCGGACATTCCCAAGGTCGGCTTCATCCTCGCGTTCCTGGTCAGCGCCACCTTCGTCAACCTGCGCGGCATCACCTTCACCGCACGGATGAACATCGTGTTCCTCCTGGCGCAACTGGTGGTGCTGGGGATCTTCCTGTTCTACGCCTGGAACGCCCTGCATGGTGGCGCCGGTAACGGCCAGCTGACCCTGGCGCCGCTGTACCACCCGGAGAATTTCCACTTCGGCATGCTGATGCAGGGCGTGTCGATCGCCGTGCTGTCGTTCCTCGGTTTCGATGCCATTTCCACCCTGGCCGAAGAGATCAAGAGCGAGCCGGGCAAGAGCGTCGGCCGCGCCGCGCTGATCACCCTGCTGGTGATGGGCGCGATCTTCGTGGTGCAGACCTGGATCGCCACCGACCTGGCCGCCGGCATGGGCTTCAAGTCGGCCGACACCGCCTTCTACGAGATCGCCGAAATCGCCGGCGGCAGCTGGCTGGCGACCCTGACCGCAGTGGCCACCGCGCTGGCCTGGGGCGTGGCGGTGGCCATCACCTCGCAAGCGGCCGTGTCGCGCCTGCTGTTCGGCATGGCCCGCGACGGCAAGCTGCCGAAAATCCTGGCCAAGGTCCATCCCAAGCACAACACGCCACACGTCAGCATCTACCTGGTGGCCGTGCTGTCGCTGCTGATCTGCTACCTGTTCATCAACTCGGTGGACACCCTCACCTCCCTGGTGAACTTCGGCGCTCTCAGCGGTTTCATGCTGTTGCACCTGACCGTGATCAATCACTACTGGCGTCGCAACCAGTCGGCCCAGGTACTGCGGCATCTGATTTGTCCGGTGATCGGCTTTCTAATTGTCTGCGCGATCATGTACAACATGGGGGTCGATGCGCAGAAACTCGGTTGCATCTGGATCGCCATCGGCCTGGTCTACCTGTTTTTCCTCAACAAGCTGGGCGCCAATACGGCGCTGGCCGATCCACTTTAATCAACACCCCCGGCCGCCGCGGCACCATGAAGGTGCTCCGGCGAATCCGAGTGGGCGCCGACAGGTGCCTGCGTGCCACCGCCCGCCCATGCGGGCAGTGGCAGTAATGCGTGGAAACCGACAGTGATTGTCAGGTTCGGCGCCCCGGGTTTCGCGACCAGGCGTCGATCATTTTGATACAGGAGTGCATCCATGCTGGTCTTACGCCCAGTTGCGCCAGACGATTTGCCGGAGTTGCAACGGCTGGCCCGTGAAAGCCTGGTGGGGGTGACGTCCCTGCCGGACGATCGACAACACCTTTTGGACAAGATTCTCGACTCCTGCGCCTCCTTCGCCGCCAACGTGCAGGCTCCGGGGCCGGAGAACTATTTTTTTGTCCTGCACGACCCGGCCAGCGGCCAGTTGCGCGGCTGTTCGGAAATCCTCGCCATGGCCGGGTTTTGCGCGCCCTTCTACAGCCTGCGCAACCGGCCCTTCGTCAGCAGCTCGCGGGAGCTGAACGTGCAGCACGGCGTGCCGACCCTGTCGCTGTGCCAGGACCTGAGCAACCACAGCCTGCTGCGCGGCTTTCATATCGACCCGGACCTGGTGGGCACGCCGATGGCGGAGTTGCTCTCCAGGGCCCGCCTGCTGTTCATCGCCGCCCATGGCGCGCGTTTCGCCGACACCAGCATCACCGAGATCGTCGGCTACAGCAGCGACGACGGCCATTCGCCGTTCTGGGATGCCCTGGGCAAGCACTTCTTCGACCTGCCCTATGTCGAGGCCGAACGCCTGTGCGGCCTGCAAAGCCGCAGCTTCCTCGCCGACCTGATGCCGCAGTACCCGATCTACATCCCGATGCTGCCCAAGGCGGCCCAGGACTGCATCGGCCAGGTCCACCCGCAGGGTCGCGAGGCCTACGAGATCCTGCTGCGCGAGGGGTTCGAAGCCAACCACTATGTCGACCTGTTCGACGGCGGCCCGACGCTGTACGCCCGCCACAACGGCGTTCGCTCCATTCGCCAGAGCCTGATCGCCAACGCCTGCCCGGGCCCGCAGAGCGGCAACGGCCGGGCCTGGCTGGCGAGCAACGAGCGGCTGGGGCAATACCGGGCGGCCCTGGTGCACCTGGACGAAGCCCCCGGCGACCTGGTCAACCTTGACCCGCAAACCTTCCAGGCCCTGCACCTGCAAACCGGCGACCCGGTACGGCTGGTCGCCCTATGAAGAACCCCGGACACGTTTGCATTCGCCGCCTGAACAGGCGCGCAGAAGGAGCTGCATCATGATCGTTCGCCCGGTACGCGTGACCGACCTGCCCGCGTTGATGGCCCTGGCCCGGCGCGCAGGCCTGGGGCTGACCAGCCTGCCGGCCAACCAGGAGCGCCTGACCCACCGGATTCGCTGGGCCCAGCGGACCTTTGCCGAGCAGGTGGAACGGGCCGACGCCGACTACCTGTTCGTGCTCGAGGACGACGACCAGCAAGTGATCGGCATCAGCGCCCTGACCGGCGCGGTGGGCCTGCGCGAACCCTGGTACAGCTACCGGGTCGGCATGACCGTCAATTCGGCGCCGCACCTGGGCATCCGGCGGCAGATCCCGACCCTGTTCCTGAACAACGAGATGACCGGCCAATCGGAACTCTGCTCGCTGTTCCTGCGCCCCGACCAGCGCCGTGACACCAACGGCCGCCTGCTGTCCCTGGCGCGCCTGTTGTTCGTCGCCGAGTTCCCGCACCTGTTCGGCGACAAGCTGATCGCCGAGCTGCGCGGCAAGGGCGACGAGAACGGCTGCTCGCCATTCTGGAACAGCCTGGGCCGGCACTTTCTGCAGATGGATTTCGTCCAGGCCGACCACCTGTCCAGCCTCGGCCACAAACCCTTTATCGCCGAACTGCTGCCGCGCCAGCCGCTGTACACCTGCCTGCTCAGCGAACCGGCCCAGGCCGCGATCGGCCAGGCCCACGAAAACGCCGAGGCGGCGCTGGCCATCCTGCGCCACGAAGGTTTTGCCCATCAGGGCCATATCGACATCTTCGACGGCGGGCCGGTGATCGAGGCCGAGCTGAGCAAAGTCCGCGCGGTACGCGAAAGCCAGGTGTTGCCACTGCTGGTCGGCACCCCGGACGACGACGCGCCGACCTGGCTGATCCACAACCGCCGGCTGGAAAGCTGCCGCGTCACCCGCGCCCGCGCTCGCCTGGTGTCCGGCTGCCTGCTGGTGGATCGCCTCAGCGCCAAGCGCCTGCAAGTGCAGCCGGGCGACCTGGTGCGCGCCGTGCCGCTGCTGGCCACCCAGGCCAAGGCGGCCGCGGCCGAAAGCCCAAGGACGGCGCTGGCCGATGCCTGAGCGGCGCCACGGGCCGCATCGGACTCATTCGAGCTTGAATCCGTCATCCAGCGGCACCCGGTAGCCGTTGGCCAGGCGATTGGTTTCGTTAGCCATGCCGACCACCGCCTGCAACTCACCGAACATCGCCTCCGTCATCCCCGCCTTGCGCGCCGCGGCGGTGTGCGAAGCGATGCAATACGGACAGTTGTTGGTGACGCTCACCGCGACGTAGATCAGCTCCTTGGTCAGCGGATCGAGCGCCCCCGGCGCCATGATCTCCTTGAGACTGTCCCAGGTACGACGCAAGGTCGGCGGATGGGCCGCCAGGCATTTCCAGAAGTTGTTCACCTGGTCGACCCGGCGGGTGCGCATGATGTCGTCGAACACCGCCCGCACTTCCGGGCTGGCGTCGACGTATTCGGTGAGGTGGCTGCTCATTGAAGGCTCCGCTGTGGGGGACGAGGCTTTCGAGTATAGGCAGAGGGATCGGGGGCGCCTGCAGCCATTCCCTTGTAGCCGCTGCCGAGCCTGCGAGGCTGCGATAGGACCGCAGGTCCTCCAGCGGTCTCGAGATCCTTGCGCCTGCTGCGCAGTCGATCGCAGCCTCGCGGGCTCGGCAGCGGCTACAGGGTCCGGCCATGCAGAAAATGCAGTGCGTCTGTTCCTGCAATCAACGCTTGGCCGACAGCTCCATGATCATCCGCGCCAGCAGATAGATCCGTGGCGCCACGCTCTCGACTTCGGCGTACTCCTCGGGGGTGTGGATATTGCCACCGACGATGCCGAAGCCATCCAGGGTCGGCGTGCCGACGCCGGCCGAGAGGCTGGAGTCCGCCGCCCCGCCGCTGCCCTCGATGGTCAGCTTGCGCCCCAGCTCGCCGTAGATGCCCTGGGCCATGGCCACCAGCGCATCGGACTTCTCGGTCTGTGGCATCGGCGGCAAGCCGCGCTGCAAGGTGGTCTTGACTTCGGTGTCGGCGATCAGCTTGTTGGCCGAGACCCGCGCCAGATCCTTCTCGATGCGGTCGAACTCCTCCGGCACCGCCGCCCGCACATCCGCCTTGGCGGTGGCCTGGTCGGGAATCACATTGGTCCGGTCGCCGGCCTTGAGCACGGTGAAGTTGATGGTGGTTTTCTTCTCTTCGTCCCCCAGCTTGCCCAGTTGCAGGATCTGGTGCGCCGCCTCCATCGCCGCGTTGCGCCCCAGCTCCGGCGCGACGCCGGCGTGAGCGGCCTTGCCCTTGACCTCCACCAGCGCCGTGGCGCTGCCCTTGCGCCACACCACCAGGCCATCGGCCGGGCGCCCCGGTTCCAGGTTCAAGGTCACGTCGTGGGCCTTGGCGGTTTTCTTGATCAGCTCGGTGGCGATCTCGGAACCGGTTTCCTCGCTGGCATCGAGCAGGAAGGTGATCTGTGCGTAGTCCTTGAACTTGAGGTTATCCAGGACCTTCAGCGCGTAGATCCCGGCGACGATGCCGCCCTTGTCGTCCATCACTCCCGGGCCATAGGCGCGGCCATCCTGGATGCGGAACGGCCGCTCGGCCGCGGTGCCTTCCTTGAACACCGTGTCCATGTGCGCCATCAGCAGGATCCTGGCCTTGCCGGTGCCCTTGAGCGTGGCCAGCACATGGCTGCCGCCGGCCGTGCCGTTGGGGACTTTTTCGATGCTGGCGCCAAGCTTCTTCAGCTCGGCGATGGCGATGTCGCTCACCTGGTCCAGCCCCGCCTCGTAGCCGGAGCCCGAGTCGATATTCACCAGGCGCTCCAACAGTTTCAGGGCGTCGCCCTGGTATTGCTGCGCATCGTTCTGCACTTGTGGGTGGGGGGCGGCGCTGGCGTGGATGGCCAGCAGGCCAAGGGCGAGGGTCAGGCCGATACGGGCGGCCAGCAATGAGCGAGGGGAAGTCTGCGTCATGAATCGGTCCTTGT
>NZ_JACNDE010000036.1:0-71406 GCF_017351415.1 Pseudomonas sp. FW305-25
GCTTCGCTCCTACAGAAGCAGATTGCGGTGAATGAATCTTGCGGGCACAAAAAAGCCCCTGCAGTGAGGGGCTTTTTTCGAGCGCTGTCAGCCAGCCATTATCAGGTCATCTGAATAATGGTCTGCATGATGGTGCTCTGGGTGGAGATGGTCTTGGCGTTCGCCTGGTAGTTGCTCTGGGCCTTGATCAGGTCCACCAGCTCGTTGGTCAGGTTGACGTTCGACTCTTCCAGGGAGTTGGACACAATCGAACCCAGGGTGCCGGTTTCAGGAGCATCGTAACCCGGTACGCCCGAGGCGTAGGTTTCTCTCCAGCTGGTGCCGCCTACCGGCTGCAAACCTTGTTCATTGGTGAAGCTGGCCAGGGATATCTGGCCGATGGCCTTATTCTGGCTGTTGCTGAAGTTAGCGAACAGGGTACCGGTGCCGTCGATGGTCAGGTTGGTGATCTGGCCAGTGGCGTAGCCGTCCTGCACCGGCAGCGAACGCGCGGTATCGGCGTTGAACTGCGTGGTGCTGGTCATGGAGATGGTTACGCCGCCGGGATTGGCGCTGGCACCGTTGGCCTTCCACGTACCGTTGGTCACAGTGCCAGGCACCCAACCCGCCAGGGTCAGGTTGTTGCCCGGATTAGGTGTAGTGGCAGGCGGAGTGATGACCGAAACCAGTTTGCCAGCGGAGTCGAAATTCATGGTCGATGCGACTGGAGCCGTAGCGCCGGTGGTGGTCGGAGCGGAGCCATCGAGGTTACGACCATCGACCAGGGTGTAGGTCTTCCAGGTGTTGGCACCGGTTTTCACCATGTACTGGTCCAGCTTGTGCTCGTTGCCCTGGCTGTCATAGATCGGTGTGCTGAACTGCTTGGTGTAGGTTTCCACCTTGGTCGGATCGAAGGCAAAACCTGTCACGCTCTGGTCAATGACCGGCGCGGTGGAGTTCAGGTTGATGGTCGAGGACACCGAGCTGGTGGCCTTCGGCGACAGGTTCGAGGTGTCGATACGCAAGTCGGTCAGCACGCCGTTGACGATCTTGCCATTGGCATCGACCGCATAGCCTTGCAGGCGGGCAGTGCCATCGGTGTTGGTGATGTAGCCGTCCTTGTCGGTCTTGAAGGTACCGGCGCGGGTGTAGGTCAGCGAGCCGTTGTCGCTCAGCACGAAGAAACCTGAACCCTGGATACCCATGTCCAGTACGTTGCCGGTGTTGTTCACGTCGCCCTGGCCGAACTGCTGGGAAACGTTGGCCAGGCGCACGCCATTACCTATGGTCTTGCTACCGGTGCCCAATTTGGTGGCCGAGTAGACGTCGGCGAACTCGGCACGGGACGATTTGAAGCCGGTGGTTGCCACGTTGGCGATGTTGTTGCCGGTCACGTCCAGTTGCTTGTTGGCAGCATAGAGACCGCTAAGGCCGATATTAAAAGACATATTCCACTCCTTGTGCCGCGTTAGTCGGCTCTAGATACCAATGGTTTGAACTTTGGAGAGCGCCACGGGGCTGCTCAGTCCCGCGAGGTTCAACATCAGCTCACCGCCGGTCTGGCTGATGGTGACGCTGTTGACCGTCGCCGGCAGGTAGGTGACCAGGTCGGTCGCCTTGCCATCGATCTTTGTGCTGGCCTTGAAGGTGTAATTGCCCGGATCGGCCTTGGTGCCGTCGGTCTTGGTGCCGTCCCAGACAAAGCTGGTACTGCCGGCCTTCTGGCTTCCCAGGTCGAGGGTCTTGACCGTCTTGCCATCCTTGTCGGTGATGGTCACGGTGACGCCGCTGACTCCGGTAGGCACTGTCACCGAACCGGTCATGCTCTTGGTGGTGTCGACCTGAGTGGTACCGGTCTGGACGATCACCGAACGCCCCACCAGGGACGAAGCCTGCAGGGCCTGGGACGACTTGTAGTTGCCAGTGATGGAGTTCACCGAGGTATTGAGGGTGGTGATCCCTTCCAGGGTGGAGAACTGCGCCAACTGGGCAACGAACGCGCTGTTGTCCTGAGGGTCCAGCGGGTTCTGGTTTTTCAGCTGGGTCACCAGCAACTTCAGGAACGCGTCCTTGCCCAGCTCATTTTTCCCCTTGACGCTATTGGTGGCCGCGGCCAAGCCGTCATTGCTGGTGGTCGGGGTTTTCTTCGAGGAGTTCGCAAGGATCTCCTTGAGCGTCAGGCTACTGGTGGTATCGGTAACACTCATCTGAGTCGCCCCTTATCACTGACCGAGGGTCAGGACCTTCTGCATCATGGTTTTGGCGGTGTTCATCATTTCCGCGTTGGTCTGGAACGAGCGGCTGGCGGAAATCATGTCGGCCATTTCTTCCACCACGTTGACGTTGGGGTAGTAGACATACCCCTTGGCGTCGGCGGCCGGATGGTTAGGCTCGTAACGCGCTTCTAGGTTGCTCTGGTCCTCGACCACACCCAGCACCTGAACGCCCTGACCGGCCGCGTCCTGATTCTGGAACAGCGACTCGCTGCCGCCGCTTTGCGCGCCCTGGAACATGGTGGCGAACACCGGGTGGCGCGCACGGTAGGTCTGGTCGATGCTCGAGGAGACTGTCTCGGCGTTGGCGATGTTACTGGCGACGGTGTTCAAGCGAGTGGTCTGGGCACTCATGCCACTACCGGCAATATTGAAAACACTGGCGAGGGACATGGATTACTCTCCGCGCAGGGCTGACACCAGCCCTTTGAATTTGCTGTTGAGCAGCGTGAAGCTGGCCTGGAAGTTCACCGAGTTCTCGGCGTAGTTCGACTGTTCCAGTTGGGCATCCACGGTGTTCTGGTCGATCGACGGCTGCATCGGTGTGCGGTACAGCAGCGACTCGTCACCGCTGCCCAGGCCTTCAGCTTCGATGTGCCGACTGTTGGTCATGTTCAGGGCAAAGGTGCCGTTCTTGGCTTTCTCGTTCTGCTCGGCGAGCACGGCAGAGAAGTCCAGATCCCGAGCCTTGTAGTTCGGGGTGTCGGCGTTGGCGATGTTGTTGGCCAGCACCTCGGCACGCTTGGCGCGAAAACCAAGAGCCTGCTCATGAATGCCGAGCGCTTTATCGAAGCTGATGCTCATGTCGGGAAACCTTCGACCAGATTTTTCGTAAACGGGATATAGCAAGCCGCGTGCCAAGTGCTAAAAGCCCGTAAATCAAGGCTTTGCCGGCAGCGGCAAAGCGGCAATGCCAGAAAAGCGGCAAGGCATTTCCGCGAAACGTCAGCAAAGCGGCAATGCGGCCATTGCCGCCCCTCCTGCACTGGCGCAATTGCGGGCACAAAAAAAGAGGCCCGAAGGCCTCTCTTTTTCAACAACGACAATCTTACTTCGCCTGGTAAATGATCCCAGGGCTGCACTGAACCATCTGGTAGTGGTCGGGCAATCCATTGAGCGCCTCGGAAGCCCCGAGAAACAGGTAACCACCCGGCTTCAGGGTGCTGTGAATGCGCATCAGGATGTCCTTCTTCACCTCGGCGGAGAAGTAGATCAACACATTGCGGCAGAACACGACATCGAATTTGCCCAGGCTGGCATAGCTGTCCAGCAGGTTGAACGAGCGGAACTCGACCCGGCTCTTGATCGGCGCCTTGACCACCCAGCGCCCCGGCCCCTTGGGGTCGAAATAGCGCTGCAAGCGATCGGCCGACAAACCGCGACCGATCGCCAGGCTGTCGTACTCGCCGGTCTTGCAGTTGTTCAGCATGGTCCCGGACAGGTCGGTGGCAACGATCTGCACCCCCATCTTCAATTGCCCCATGTTGGTCTTCTCGAACTCGTCGATCGACATGGACAACGAATAGGGTTCCTGCCCCGAGGAACAGGCCGCCGACCAGATGCGCAAGCGCTGGTTGGGGCTGGCCTTGATCGCCTCCGGCAAGACCTTGTTCTTCAACACCTCGAATGGATAGGTATCGCGAAACCACAGGGTTTCGTTGGTGGTCATGGCGTCGACCACCATCTCTCGCAAACCGCTGCGCGGCTGGGACTGAATGCGCTGAACCAGCTCCCCGAGGGACTTGATGCCTTGCTGTTCCATCAGTTTGTTGAGACGGCTCGACACCAGATATTGCTTGTTCTCACCCAGCAAGATCCCACAGGCTTTTTCCAGGAACACCCGGAACTGTTCGAAATCCAAATTACCCGTAGACAATGATGCCGCCTCTTAAATCGTGTGACCGCCAGGGATGGATATCCCTAGCTGTTATCTGCTGCTTTGATCCGGTCGACAACCCGGGATGCCAGGTCATCAGGACGAAACTTGGCAAGGAAGTCATCGGCACCGACCTTCTTCACCATCGCCTGATTGAATACACCTGACAACGAAGTATGCAGGATGATATGCAGCTTTTGCATGCGTGGATCGTTGCGTATTTCAGCCGTGAGGGTGTAGCCGTCCATCTCCGGCATCTCGATGTCGGAGATCATCATCAGAAACTCTTCTTCAGGTTTCTTGCCCTCGTCGACCAGCTTGCGCAGGTAATCCAGCGCCTGTCGGCCGTCGTTCAAGGCCACCACCTCGACCCCCACTGTCTGCAGGCAACGCGTGACCTGCTTGCGCGCCACCGACGAGTCATCGACCGTCAGTACCCGCAGTGAAACAGCCTTGTGCTGAGTCTCGACATCCACCACGCCGACCGAAATGGTCTCGGGCGTCGGCGCGACCTCGGCCAGCACCTTCTCGACGTCGATGATTTCCACCAACTGATTGTCGACCCGCGTCACCGCTGTCAGGTAGTGATCGCGCCCCGTCCCCTTGGGTGGCGGATGGATCTCCTCCCAGTTCATGTTGACGATGCGCTCGACCGACCGCACCAGAAACCCCTGGGTCTTGGTGTTGTACTCAGTGATGATGACAAAGGGGTTGCTCAGATCCTGCAACCCGCCTGAACCGGTGGCCATCGCCAGGTCCAGGATCGGAATGGTCGCCCCTCGAATATTCGCGACACCGCACACCACAGGACTGGATTTGGGCATCAACGTCAGTTTGGGGCATTGCAGCACCTCCCGAACCTTGAACACGTTGATCCCATAGAGCTGCTGCCCGTCGAGACGGAACAACAACAGCTCAAGGCGATTCTGCCCTACCAGTTGCGTGCGCTGGTTCACCGAATCCATTACACCAGCCATGCCCAGACTCCCCAAAGCTTAAGTTCCGACGCGCGCTCATCGCTAAACGGCACGGCGCTTGCTTTTTAACTGTTATGAACGCCAAAACGACATTTTCCCGACGCCTGACATCAAACTACCGCAGATTGCTGTACGGGCTGTCGGCTTTGTTTTTTTTAAACCCTGGCCATCCTGCCGTTGCTGACTCGGTAACCCTGCCTGATCTACTTATCGGCGTCACTCAGGGGTTTCTTGAATTCACCGTAGAAGACTATTTAGCCACCAGTCAAACGCCTGGGCGCTACGAGATCCAAGTCAATCAACTCGACCCGCGGCTGCGCATGCCGCACTGCGACAAGGAATTGACAGCGACCCTGGAAAGCCCGGCGCAACCGCTGGGACGCGTGACCGTTCGCGTCCGTTGCGACGGCGCCTCGCCCTGGACCGTATTCGTGCCCGCCCAGGTCAAGCTGTTCCGCGAGGTGGTGACCACCACGCGGCCACTCAAGCGCGCCGGCATCATCAGCCCCGAAGACGTGATGCTGCGCGAGCGCGATATCGGCCAGATCAACCAGGGCTATCTGACTTCAGTGGACCAGGCCATTGGGCAGAAGCTTGTCCGACCAATGGTCGCCGACCAGCTCGTCACCCTGGTTCACCTGGAACAGGCGGAAGTGGTACGCAAGGGCGATCAGGTGGTGATCTCTGCCCGTAGCGGCACGCTGAACGTGAAAATGCCTGGCGAAGCCTTGTCCAATGGCGGCATGAGCGAGCAGATACGGGTCAAGAACCTCAATTCACAACGGGTCATCAAAGCGCGGATCACCGCGCCGGGACAGGTGGAAGTCGCCATGTAGACGACTGGCGCTGTGCACTGTTGCCCCCTAAACTGTGGCCCATGCAGGGCAACAGCGGCGCGTGCGGGCTTATCGATATTTGAGCCTAAAGTTTTCCGGCGTATTGCCGAAAACAAGTCAAGCGTCCAAATACCCAGAGGTTTTTTTACCATGGTCATCGATTTCAGCCGTTTAAACAGCTCTCCCTCACTCACCGGCAGCACGCGCACCAGCGCCAGCAAGGAAACCGGCGACGCCGACAAATCCGCGCCGCTGAACGCTCCGGCCGAACAGGCCAGCACCAGCGGGGAGTCGGTACACCTCAGTAATGAGGCTCAACAGTTGCAGAAGATCACTGACAAGCTGCGCGACCAGCCTGCCGTCGACAACGCCCGCGTGGCCGAGCTGAAGCAAGCGATTGCCGATGGCAGCTATAAAGTCGACAGCAACCGTGTAGCCAGCAAACTGCTTAATTTCGAAGCCCAGCGCTAGCCAATAAGGCCTGCGCCAGTTTTTTGGACGCTTAAAACCCAAGGCCATACATGCACGACACTAATTTGCTGCAACTGATCACCGACGACTTTGCTCCAGCTCAACAATTGCTGGAATTGCTGCGCACCGAATCCCTAGCCCTGCACGGTCGCGACATGCCGCTGCTGGAAGAGATTCTCGCACAGAAGCAAGCCCTGATCATTTTGCTCGAGCAGCATGGCCGCAAACGCAGCGAACTCCTCGCCAGCCTGAACCTTCCTGCCAGCCGCGCCGGCTTGGAACAGTTGGCCAGCCACTCCTCGATCGGCGACCAGTTACTGGCCCAGAGTGACGTGCTGACCCAAATGCTTGCCGATTGCCAGGCGGCGAACGAACTCAACGGTCGCTCGATCCAGGTTCAACAGGCCACCACCGCCAATCAATTGAAAATCCTCACCGGTGGCGAGCCTCCAGCCCTCTATGATGCCCGTGGCTCAACCGCCAAGCTTGCTAAGCCTCGCCCGCTTAGCCAGGCTTGACCCCAGAGATGAGCGCGCCCTATCAAGTCGCGGAACATGCTGGCAAAATGCTGGCTCTTGCGTGTAGTCGTATTTTGTCTGGAGATTGATGAACCGTGTTCAATGCCGTAAACGCAGAAGATGCGCCGCAGCCACCCAAGGTGCTGACCACCCCCTTGGAAATCAACTCCACGCTGCGCTTGCTGCAAGACAGCCATGACCCGCTGATCATCACTTTCCATGAACGCAGCCAGCGCTTTCAAAGCTATCTGGTCGAGGTCGATCGTGACAGCAACATGATTGCCCTGGACGAAATGATCCCCCGCGATGGCGAACGCTTCATGCTCGCCGGCGAACCGTTTCGCGTCGAAGGCTTTCACGAAGGCGTGCGCATCGCCTGGGAAAGCAATGGCATCCCGACTATCGACGAATCCAATGGTGGGCGATGCTACCGCGGCACCCTGCCAGACGAAGTGGTCTATCACCAGCGCCGCAATGCCTTTCGCGCAGCCCTGAAGCTGGCCCAACTGGTCAACATCGAACTGGGTGGCGAAAAACTCAAGGCACCGATCGCCGGCAAGCTGCTGGATATCTCCGCCACCGGCTGCAAGCTGCGCTTCGAGGGCGACATCTCCGGCCGCCTGCAACTGGGCCAGGTCTACGAGCGTTTTATCGCCGCCCTGCCCTTCGGCAGCATGACTGCGCCAGTGGAACTGCGTTACCTGCACCACGAAGAGAAGATCGACACGACTTTCGCCGGTGTGCGCTTTCACAACATGAGCGGCCTGGTTCAACGCCAGGTCGAGCGCTTTGTCTATCAGTTGCAACGCGAAGCCCGGCGCTTCGACAAAGACGACCTCTGAGATTCGAGCGTCGATAAAAAACGGGCAGTCCCTTGCGGGGCTGCCCGTTTTGCGTTTCTAGGGCCTGGCCCCACTGAACTGATCCGGCCCAGGCTCATCCGGCTTCACTACCGGCTCCTCAGCCTCAACCTCATCCGTGGCTGGCGTCTCGACCGGAGGCTCGGCTTCCGGTGCGCTGGTCTGTTGCATCTGATCTTGCACCACTTGCTCATCGACCCGCGGATCGAGCGCGGCCACCAATGGCGAACTGGACATGCTGTCCGGCATCGCCACGTGATGCAGCGGCGCATCATCGACCTGATGCAGGTTGGTCACGGCTTTCGGCCGGATGCGCCAGACCAGTACCAGGGCAAAGAAACTGAAGAACGCATAGAGCATCTGGCTGCCGAACAACTTCATCAGCACCCCCGCCACCAAAGGCCCGACACTGGCCCCGACGCCATAGGTCACCAGCAGCATCGCGGTCAGCGAAACCCGCCGATCGCCTTCGACATGGTCGTTGGAGAACGCCACCGCCAGCGGGTACAGGCAGAACTGCACCAGCGAACAGAGGAACCCCAGGGCGAACAGCACCTCCAGTGGCACCTGGGGCAGAATCGCCAACGGCAAGGCCACGACCGCCAGGAAGCAGGCAAAGCAGCGAATCAGCAGGGCCCGGTCATAACGGTCGGACAGCCATCCCAATGGCCACTGCACCACCAGCCCGGCAAAAATGCAGCTCCCCATGAACAGGCCGACCTGCTCGGTACTCAAGCCCTGCTGGGAGGCATACAGCGGTGCCAGACCATAGAACGAACCGACAATCAGCCCCGACCCGAGCACCGTGCTCAGCGACTGCGGAACGCGCTTGATAAAGAAGCGCGGTTCCATGGGCGCCGGATGCAAAGGCGCCGGGTGAATACGCCGGGTCATGGCCACCGGTACCAGGCACAGGGCAAAACACAGGGCCACCAGCATCAGCAACTCAAGCCCGAGGGCCGGATGCATGACCAGAATCAACTGCCCCAGGACCAGCCCCAGATACGAGGCGATCATGTAGCCGCTGAACACCAGCCCGCGCTGCTTGGCATCGGCCTGCTCGTTGAGCCAGCTTTCGATGACCATGTACTGGCACATCATGCCCAGGCCGACGATCATCCGCAGCACCAGCCAGGCCGGCAACCAGTCCACCAGGCCATGCCCCAGCACCGCCGCACCGACGATCCCGGCACAGGTGGCGTACGCACGGATATGGCCGACCCGGGCAATCAGGCGGTGGCCGATTTTCCCGCCCAGCACCAGACCGAAATAGTTGGCCGCCATCAAGGCCCCCACCCATAACCCGTCGACATGATCGGCGGCCAGGCGCAACGCCAGGTAGGTACTGAGTAAGCCCGAACCGATCAACATCATCAGCGAGGCGAAATAAAGCGCTCGAAAGGATTTCCAGATTTGGCGCATCGGCGTTCCGAGCGGCTCCTTGAATTGAGTGTCGGGCCATCTGGACGATAGCCCGACTGCGATGGTTCGGTTAAGCCTGGGCCGCTAAGACGCGCCGCTCCCAGGGAGTTATTTCATCAAAGAAACTGGTCAACTCCATGGTCTTCGAAGCGACGTAACCTTCGACGAACTCATTGCCGAACAATTCCTTGGCCAACTGGCTACGTTTCAGACGCTCAAGAGCGGCATGCAAGGTACAAGGCAGAGATAAACTGTCCGGCACGGCAAACTCACCCTGAATCGCCGGCGTCGGTTCCAGCTCGTTTTCGATACCGTGCAAACCTGCCGCCAGGCTCGCGGCGATCGCCAGATACGGGTTGGCATCGGCGCCCGGCAAGCGATTCTCGACCCGCCGCGCCACCGGCGAACTGGCCGGAATACGCAGGCCTGCCGCCCGATTGTCATGGGACCAGCAGGCATTGTTCGGCGAAGCGTAAGGATGGCACAGGCGCTGGTAGGAATTGACGTTCGGTGCGAACAGCGCAGTGAAATCCGCCATCCCCGCCTGCAGCCCGCCAATGAAGTGGCGGAACATCGCGGTCGGTTCTCCGGCCTCATCACTGAACACGTTACGGCCGCTGGCCGACTCCACCAGGCTCTGGTGAATATGCATCGAACTGCCCGGCGTGTGCGCCAGCGGCTTGGCCATGCACACCACGGTCAGGCCATGCTTGAGCGCCACTTCCTTGAGCAGGTGCTTGAACAGGAATGTCTGATCGGCCAGCAACAGCGGATCGCCGTGCAGCAGATTGATCTCGAACTGGCTGACGCCCATTTCATGCATGAAGGTATCGCGCGGCAAGCCCAATGCCGCCATGCAGGCATAGACCTCACTGAAGAACGGCCGCAAACCGTTGTTGGAACTGACGCTGAACGCCGAATGCCCATCCTCGCGACGACCGTCCAGGCCAAGGGGCGGCTGGAAGGGTTGGGTCGGATCGGTATTGGGTGCAAACACGAAGAACTCCAGCTCGGTCGCCACCACTGGCGCCAGGCCGCGAGCGGCGTACCGCGCGATGACCTCTTTGAGCTGGCCCCGGGTGGAAAGACGCGAGCTTTCACCGCTCAACTCGTCCGCATCGCAAATCGCCAGCGCACGTGGCTGCGAACTCCAGGGTAGGCGATGAATCTGTTGCGGGTCGGCAGTGAGCGCCAGGTCGCCGTCGTCACTGCCGTAAAAACGCGCGGGTGGATAGCCACCCATGATGCATTGCAACAGCACCCCACGGGCCATCTGCAGACGCCGCCCTTCGAGGAAACCCTCGGCGGTCATCACCTTGCCCCGTGGCACGCCGTTCAGATCCGGAGTGACACATTCAATCTCGTCAATGCCCGTCAATCGCTGAGCGAGTGAACTGCGGCCATCGGTTGTCATGACTCAATCCTTGTTGTTGTACGAGCCGAGAACGGCGACCCGTACAAAATAGGCTCCGGCTGTTCGGAATATCAAGCAGGGACACTCGAAATACCCGGATAGACAACCATCATCCGGCATGCCTTCGCAAGGAACGCTCTCAAGGAACTTGTCACAAAACACAAGCCAGCTTGCCGAGCTGATGATTTATCGGCCCGCCACTCCCGCCCTATGATTTTTTCGCCCCGCCAACTCGCTTGGCCGGGCTCGGCTGGTGAGGCATGCGTAAGGCCCCTGCTGACCAACCCGGTCGCCGCGCCGCCCATCGAAACCCATTGACAGCGCTTACCCAGGGAGCAGCCACATGCCGCTCCCATTCGCCACAGGAGCTCCACCATGCCCAATGATTTTCCCCAACCCGTGGACGCAGCGCTGGTGCCACGCTTCGCCGGGATTCCGAGCTTCATGCGCCTGCCGGTCTTTGATGACCCGGCCCAGGTGCAGATCGCCCTGGTCGGAGTGCCCTGGGACGGCGGCACCACCAACCGCGCCGGCGCCAGGCATGGCCCGCGAGAAGTGCGCAACCTCTCCAGCCTGATGCGCAAGGTGCACCATGTCAGCCGTATCGCCCCCTATGACCTGGTGCGCATCGGCGATCACGGCGACGCTCCCGTCAACCCCATCGACCTGCTGGACTCGCTGTCGCGCATAGAAGCCTTTTTCCGCGACTTGCACGAAGCCGGTGCCGTGCCCCTGGCCGTTGGCGGCGACCATCTGGTGACCTTGCCGATCTTTCGCGCCCTCGCCCGCCAGCGGCCAATCGGCATGGTGCATTTCGACGCTCACTCCGATACCAACGACCGCTATTTCGGCAACAATCCCTACACCCACGGCACACCGTTCCGGCGTGCCGTGGAGGAAGGCCTGCTGGACCCGCGACGCACCGTGCAGATCGGTATCCGTGGCTCGGTCTATTCGGCCGATGACGAGGCCTTCGCTGCCGAGACCGGCATCCGCGTGATCCATATGGAAGAGTTTGCCGAGATCGGCGTCGCCGCCACCCTGGCCGAGGTCCGACGCGTGGTCGGTGACGGCCCGACCTATGTCAGCTTCGATGTCGACGTGCTGGATCCGGCCTTCGCCCCCGGCACCGGTACCCCGGAAATAGGCGGTATGACCACCCTGGAGGCCCAGCAGTTGATCCGTGGCCTGCGCGGCCTGAACCTGATCGGAGCCGATGTGGTGGAAGTGTCGCCGCCCTTCGACGTCGGCGGCGCCACGGCGCTGGTAGGGGCGACCATGATGTTCGAGCTGATGTGCCTGCTGGCCGAATCCATCGCCTCTCGCCGCTGACTCGGAGATCCGCACCGGTGTAGGCTTTGCCCATCCCCTTGCCGCGCCTGATGGAGGCCAATGTGCTGGGCAGCCTATCCGATATCGACCTGCGCATGCTGCGGGTCTTTTGCACCATAGTCGACGCCGGCGGCTTCACCGCGGCCCAGGCCAGGCTCAATACCAGCCTGTCGCGCCTGAGCGTGGTGGTACGCGATCTCGAGGAGCGCCTGGGCTGCTCGCTGTGCCGACGTGGTAGCAGTGGCTTCCAATTGACCGAGGAAGGCCTGGAACTGTTCGATGCTGCGCAGTTGCTGTTTCGCGACATCGAGCGCTTTCGGCAGCAGGCCAACCAACTCGGCGGGCCGGCACGCGACCATCTGCAGATCGGTAATGTCGACAGCATGCTCAGCCTGTCCTATGCGCCATTGCCCCTGGCCATCAACCTGTTCCGCCAGCGCCTGCCGGAAGTCCGCCTGGGCCTGCACATACTGCGTCCCGACGAGCTTGAACAGGCCGTGCTCGACGAGCGCCTGCACCTGGCCATCGGAGCCTTCCACCACCAGCTCTCCGGGCTGCGCTACCAGCCGCTGTTCGAGGAGGAACAAAACCTCTATTGCGCTGCTGGGCACCCGCTGTTTCAACGCAGCGACACTGACCTGACCCTGGAAGAAATATGCAACACACCCTATGTCGGCCGTGGCTACATGGCTGAAAACCAACGCCCCCATGGCCTGTATTTTTTGCAGAGCGCCACCGTCTACACCATGGAAGCGATTGCCACCCTGGTGTTTTCCGACAGCTATCTGGGTTACCTGCCCAGCCACTATGCCGCCAACTGGGTGGCCAGGGGCCAAATGCGCGCCCTGTTACCGCAGCGCCTGGCCTATCGTTCGACCTTTCACTGCATCACCCGTCAGGGCCAGGAGCCGAAAGCCGCCCTGACCTGCTTTCTACAGGCCCTGGAGCAAGCGCAACAGCAGCTGGCTCAGGGCAGGTAGAGACTGAACACACCGCCGCCCAAAGGCCCGCCGTTGCGAATCTCGGTACGTCCGCAGACACCGTTGCGCTGATGCAGCGCGGCAATGCGCCCGGCGAAGTACAACCCCAGGCCGGTGCTGCCGCTGCTGTGATTGATGCCTTGCACGTAGTCGGCCTGGTTATCGATCATCGGCTGCGGATAACCCTCGCCATCGTCATTGATCGTCAGCACCGTCTGCCCGCCTTCATCGTGCACGCTGACCAGCAACGCATGGCGCGCATAACGAATGGCGTTGTTGATGCAGTTGTCCAGCACCGAGGCGATCAATTCCCGATCGAAGAACCCCAGGGGGGTCAAGGGATCGACTTCATAGGTCGCGGCAATGCCACGACTGGCGAACACATCCTGATGGCTGACCAGTTGCGCCTCGATGAAGTCATCCAGTTCGTGGTAACCCGGCTGCACCGGCAACTGGTTGACCCCCAGTTTGTAGAGCCCCAGCAGTTGCACCAGCATGCCGTTGAGATGGGCAAACTCGAACTCCATCACGCCCTGCTCCGGCGTGCCCTGGTGCGCCTGCGGCAGTGCCGCCAGCCACTGGGCATGGGCCTGCATGAGCAGGGTCAGGGAGTTCTTCATGTCGTGCACGGTAGAGGCGATCACCGTGGAAAAGTCGAGAGCCTGTTCGTGGGTATTCATTCGCCAAACGCCTTGCTTCGCAGCTTCTGATAACGCGGATAACGCGCGTCGGTATCGGGCATCAGGCCGACCATTTTCAGGCAGGTCCGGCACTCATCCAGCAGTGCCGTGTCCTGGGTGATGTCGGTGCCGTGCAATAGCGACTGCGCCATGTTCAGGGCAATACTGATGTTCTTCGGTTGCATGGCCAGGGCCCGACGGAACAGATCCCGGGCTTCGCCCAACGCGCCGGCCTTGTAGCTGCGCACGCCTTGACGGTTCATGTCCGCCGCCGCGTTGGCAGAGTTGAGGATCGCCGGGTCATCGGTGAGCTTGGCAATGCCCTCCATCACCTTCGGGTCGTCGCCGTAGATTTCCGCACAGTTTTTCAGCATCGATGCACCGGCATCGGCCTGTCCCAGCATCTGCAGTTGCTTGGCCACCAGCAACGCCGCTTCCGGGCTCATGAACTGCTCCATCCCGTCCAGACGCAGCATCGCCTGCTCGGTGAGTTTTTCCGCCGTTTCAGCATCGTTGAGCAACAGGCTGGTGGCCTTCATCAGGCGCGCGCGAATCTGCAGCCCCGGATCGCTGGGGTTTTCCTTGGCCACCGCACTCAGGGTGCTGTTGATTTCCAGGCGCGTACGGGTATCCAGGCCCCTCTCGCTGCCCTTGCTGATCAACGCATGGGCCAGGCCAAGATTGCTTTCCGGATCCTTGAAGCGCGATTGCGCGCCTTGCGACACCGCCTGGCGATAGGCCTTGGATGCGGTCTCGAAGTCTTCGTTGGTCATCGCCAGCTTGCCCAGCAGCGCTTGCCGGCGCACGGCCAGCGGCGACAGGCGCACCGCCTCCTCCAGCACACTCTGGGCGCGCTTGGAATCACCCTCGGCGAGCAGCACATCGGCCATGCCATCGTAGAGCGCCGGCATCATCGGAAACGCCTTCAAGGCCTTTTCATAGATGGCCTTGGCCTGGGTCACCTGGCCACGCTTGAACAGCAGACGCCCCAGGCCGACATAGGCCCACGGCAACGGGCGATCCGCCAGGATGCTCTCGTACAACCGCTCCAGCGCCTCGTTCTGATTCATGTCACGCAAGGCATCGGCCCGGTAGCGCAGGCACAACGGCGCATAACGCGGATCCTGCTTGCACAGGGCGATGCAGGCATTGAGCACCTCGAGTGGCTTGCCGCGATCGAGCGCCTGCAGGATCGGCTTGAGCAACGACTTGCGCTGCTGCAGCCGCTCCAGCCGCTGAGCCAGACTGGAGCGGTTGAAAGGCTTGGTCAGATAGGCGTCCGGCTCGTGCTCGAGGGCGCTGAGCACCATTGACTGGCTGGTCTCGGCGGTGACCATGAGAAACACGCTTTCATGGCTGATCAGCTTGTCGGTCATCAGGTCTTCGAGCACCTGCTGACCATTCTTCTTGCCGTCGCCCAGGTGGTAATCCTGCAGGATGAAGTCATAACGCTTTTGCGCGCACATGCGCAGCGCCTGCTCGCCTGTATCGGCAGTGTCTACGTCCTTGACGCCCAGCTCACGCAGCATGGACCGGACAGAACTGCGGAAATCCGAGAAATCATCGACGATCAAAAAGCTTTTTTGGTGGTACGCCAGCATCGAAGATTCCAGACCCGTAAAAAGATGAAGCCCGCGGCAACAGCAGGACACGCTCAAGGTCGTCACCCTTGTTGCCCCCGGACAACGACAATGGCCACAGGCCATCAGTGCATTCTACATCAAGCCACAATGGCGCCCGCCCGCTCTCGCCGGACACTCGGTCCATGGCCCCGCCATTTGACCTGCAACAACATCCATGGGGTTATCGGCCGATTCTGGCGTTCCCTTATAGATAGTTGCCAAAAGCATTCGATATCCTTGCTCGCGCCGCCCGCCAGCTCCGGTTGCGGCAAACTCCATCGGGAATATCAGCCGCGCGGCATCAACTTTAAGCCAGCCACGCCGATACCTTGCAGACAGACAGCAACAGTCAAAACGAGCGCAACATGCAAACCTGTATCCAAAACCTCATCGACCAGGGCGCCCATATCTTCGGCGAGATCCTGGACGCTGACCGCACGCAGGCGCTGTACCGCGAAATGATCGCCGCACGGGCCTTCGGGGCCGGGCTGTTCATGGACGAGGCTGAATACCTGGCCCAGGAAAACCACCTCAACGCCAACCCGAACAAGACCTTCAACTTCCTCAATGGCTTCGAGTCGCAATTGCAGTTCATCGAGCAGGATCCGCGCCTCACTGCGGTCCTCGATGAAGTGCTAGGCGCCGACTATGAGGTGGTGATCAAGAAAGCGGTGTGCGGCGTACCGGATTCGTGGCTGCCGGACTGGGTGCGGGAAAAGATCCGCGATGTGAATGTGGCGAACCTGGGGCCCTATATCAAAAAACCCTTTCGCGACATCACCTACTTTCGCGGGATCGACTTCCACCAGGACATCATCGATTGGCCCCAGGGCCGGGTGGAACTCGACCCCTCGACCTTTCTGACCCTGTATGTTTACCTGCACGACGTCACCGAAAACGACTCGCCCCTGCACCTGATGCCCGGCACTCACCGCTTTGGCGCCACGCTGTTCCCGCATCGACTGGAACATCAGGAGCACGATCAATGGACCTACGCCGACGATCATGGACAGCAGATGCCCTGCCAGGATTACCGGCTGACCGGCGGGCCGGGTTACGTCGGGCTCTGGCATAACTGCACCTTGCATGGCACACGGCCGGTGGCCAACGAGTCGGAGCAGTTCCGCCTGTCGCTGCGTTATCTGCTGGGCAAGTCCCGAGGCAATACCGGCAAGACCGCGATCGACACCATCAACGGTGCGATCCAGGGTGAGTTGCAACCGGTAAGGACCCGACGCGACCTGAACGCCAAGGGTATCGCCCAGATCAAGGGCAACATCATCAATAACAATGGCTAGCATCACCGTTTGAAACGAACGGGCGAACCGCTCGGGTGACGATTTACCAGCGGCTGCACCAGTAAGACGAGGTCAATGTGTCGACAGGGTTTGGACAAAAAGCGCGGGTGCTGATATTCGGCACCGGCGCCGGCGGCATCAATTTCTACAAGTACAACCGCCGCCGCTACCGGGTGATCGGCTTCGTCGATAACAACCAGCAGAAGCAGGGCCAGCGCCTGTTCGGCAAGTTGATTCACGCCCCTCAACAATTGAGTTCGCTGGCTTTCGACAAGATCATCATCGCCAGTGATTACTACCGCGAGATCCATCCGCAGCTCACTGAGAAACTGGCCATCAACGAGCAAAAAGTCGAAGTGTTCCATGGCGCGCAGATCAGCTCGCAGCTCCCATGGTTCCAGCGTATTGGCAAACGCCTCGAGCAACTGGGCTATGAACGACTGTGCAGAAAGCCGGGACTGATCAGCGACCTGCTGTATCGACTGTTTTTTCGACGCCAGGATACCCGGCGCCTGGCCTTGCGCTGGCTGGATGAAAGCGCCGAGCACAAGGTCCATGTGTTTCGCCCGAGCCAACCGGGCACCAGCCAGCCCCCACGGTTCGTCCATCAATCGACACAGGCGATCACCCTGGAATTACCCGAGGTCGCCCTCTACCACTTCCGTCATGGACAGGTCTGTTCGGTGTCCCGTTCGGTGATACTGCCAAATGGGCAATTGGTGCTGGAGCGAGTGCCCACGGCAAAATCCTCGCAGGCCGACTATAGTGCTGCGCACCTGCTCTACCACGGCCAGCGCCTGGCCCTGGTCAGGACCGGCAAACCTGTAGAGCTGGAAAAAGGCCTGCTGATCAGCGGCTGCAACGAGCAGAACTATTACCACTGGACGGTAGAAGTCTTGTCGCAACTGCAATTCGTGGCCGAACTGCCGCCGCAATATGCGGACTATCCTCTGCTGATCTCCAAGAGCAGCCAGAACATTCCTTCGATCAAGGCCCTGATCGAGGCGATTGGCGTTGACCGCCCGCTGGTACTCCTGGACAACATCACCAGCTATCAGGTGGCCGACCTGCTGCTGATCAGCGCGCCCAACAACATGATCCCGAACTTCAAAGGCGTGGCACAGAACAGTGCCAGCAGCGGCTTCGCACGCCCGGAATCGATCAATTTCCTGCGGGAAAAAGCCCTGTGCCTGGCCCATGACATCCCCACCGGCGAACTCCCCAAGCGAGTATTCCTGGCCCGCAAAGGTTTTCTCCGGCACTACAACCAGGCCGAAATCCTCAAGCTGCTGGAACCCTATGGGTTTACCTGCGTGTACATGGAGGAACAGGACATCAGCCATCAGGTGGCGATCATGGCCAATGCCGAAGTCATAGTCGGCCCCACCGGCGCGGCCTGGACCAATCTGATTTTCGCCTCGAAAAACGCCCGCGCGCTGTGCTGGATGGCCGAGGAATATGGGCAGCTGTCGTGTTTTTCCAACCTGGCGGCGATCGTCGGCGTGGAAATGGACTACATCGCTTACCGGGTGGGCTCGACCGACTCCCGAGAACTGTATTACCGAAATTATCGGGTCGACGCCAAGAGCGTTGAAAACTGGCTGCAACAGCATTTGTCGAAACGGCTCGAAGAGGAGACGCGATGAAGATTCACATTCTGCCGCTGCAGACCCACGGCGATGACCGTGGTTCGCTGATCGCCCTGGAAGAAGGGAAAAACATCCCCTTCCCGGTGAAGCGGGTGTACTACATGTTCAATACCGGTGAAGGGGTTCGCCGCGGCTACCACGCCCATAAGACCCTCAAGCAGGTGGCCATCGCCGTACGCGGCTCGTGCCGTTTCCTGCTGGACGACGGTCGGGAAAAAATCGACATCACCCTGGACAATCCTTGCCAGGGCCTGCTGATCGAATCCTTTATCTGGCGTGAGATGTATGACTTCTCTCCAGACTGTGTGCTGATGGTCCTGGCCGATCAACTCTACGAAGAAGGCGACTATGTTCGAGACTATGCCCAGTTCATGGACATGGTCGGACAATGACCCAAATGATGAATATTCCGTTTCTGGATTTGAAAGGCATCAATCACGAATATGCTGATCAGCTCAAAGCCGCTTGTAGCCGTGTGATCGACTCCGGCTGGTACCTGATGGGGCGTGAGCTTGAGCAATTCGAGGCCGCGTTCGCCGATTACTGCGGCAGCCGGCATGCCATCGGCGTCGCTAACGGCCTGGATGCCCTGACCCTGATCCTGCGCGCCTGGAAAGAGCAAGGCCGGCTGCAGGCCGGTGATGAAGTGATAGTGCAGAGCAACACCTTTATCGCCACCATCTCGGCCATTCTGGAAAACGATCTGGCGCCGATCCTGGTGGATGTGGACCCGACTACCCACAATCTGGAAGTCGAAGCCGTCGAACGGGCCATCTCGGAAAAAACCCGGGTGATCCTGCCGGTGCATCTTTATGGGCAGCTGTCGCCGATGCCGCAGATCATGGCGCTGGCCCACAAGCATGGCCTGCTGGTGCTCGAAGATGCCGCTCAGGCCCATGGCGCCGAGCTGGCCGGGCGCAAGGCCGGCAACTGGGGCGATGCCGCGGCGTTCAGCTTCTACCCCGGGAAGAACCTCGGAGCCCTGGGCGACGGCGGAGCCATCACTACCAACGACGCCGAGCTGGCAACCCTGGTCCGGGCGCTGGGCAACTACGGTTCGCGCGTCAAATACCAGCACGATCATCAGGGGGTGAACAGCCGCCTCGATGAAATCCAGGCCGCGATGCTGGGAGTGAAGCTGGCGCATCTGGACAACGATACTGCCCGTCGACGCAGCATCGCCCACTACTACGGCGAACACATCCGGCACCCGGGAATCACCCTGCCCTCGGTGACGACTGCGAGCGCCCATGTCTGGCACCTGTATGTCATTACCTGCCCATGGCGCGATCAGCTGAAGGCGCATCTGGCCGAGCGTGGCATCCAATGCCTGGTTCACTACCCACTGGCGATCACCGAGCAGCGGGCCTACCGCGATCTGGCCAGGACCTCCCAGGCATCCCGGGCGCCGCTGCATGACTCGATCCTGTCATTGCCGATCTACCCGACATTGGACCTGGAACAACAGCAACACATTGTCACCGCCATCAACCAGTTCACCGCCCACTGATGCGCCTGTTGCGAGGTGCCTAGAAAGCACCTCGCAACTGAGCAAACTGCTCGTCAGTCACATAGTCGGCGAGTGCCCGACCGCAATGGTCGGCAGCCTCCAGCCTAGCGCCCTTGCGCAACAACAACGGAAAGGTTCTACGACAACGCCCGGCCAGGTAGGCATCCTTGGCATACATCAAGGGCGTCGTGCCTTTGTTGTTGGACCGCTCCGGGTCGGCACCTTGCTGCAACAGCCAGTCAACCACCTCATAGGCACCCGCATAACTGGCGACGATCAGCGGCGTCCAGCCTTGCGGGTTGGCATCGTTGTAACCGGCAATATTGGCCTGCAGTGCCACCACCGCCTCCAGATCGCCTCGTTCACAAGCCTTGAGCATCTCCGGCAACCGATCAAAATTCAGCCGGACGTCATAGTCGATGGTGCAGAGCTCGACATAATCGTCAGTTGTGCTGATCAGGGTCCCGGCCTTGAATTGCGAACGCCCAGGCAGAATCGTCGCCGAGACCACCGGTTTCCCATCCCAGCGCAAGAATTGATATTCACGAAAGGCGAACGCCCTGATCTGGTTGCGTAGCGCCCAGGCCGTCGACAGCGGATCGATCTTCAACGCCCCATAGTCGATGGCGTCCTTTGAAAAGTAGCTGGATCCCACCGCACTCTGTGGCTGCGCTCTGACGCCATCATCGACCAACCTGGCAAACCACTGCTCCAGCAACTGGCCGGCATGCTGATTAAAGGCGAAATAGAGATCGCGGCAGGTCCACCAGGATGGGATCGGGAATACCTGTTGCGCGACGATGTCCCCGGTATCGATACCCCGGTCAATGAAATGCAGGGTCACGCCCGCCTCGGCCCTGGACTCCAGCAACGGCCAGACCGAGGTAAACATACCCTTGTATTCGGGCAGCCTTGAGAAATGAATGTTGAACACACGACTGATGGAGAAGCGCCCAGGCACGACGATCCGGTCGAACTCCAGGGAAATGAACGCGATGGACGCTACTTCATAAGCCGCCTCCAGGCTGATCTCACGCACACCATACTTTTGCGCGGCCGCCCGCAACGAACGTTGCCAACCATCGACGCCCGTATCGTTACGGTTGCAGACCACGGCAATTTCGTCGGGCGAAAATTGTCGCAGAGCCCGTTCCAGGCCAAATACCGAAATATTGTTTTTTCCAGCAATGACAATCATGGGTGACTCCACAGCATCGAGAACTGCGTGTACCAAACGTAGCCGTTACCAGGAAATAAAGACGAAAACCACGTTTGGCCTGAAAGCCCGGAAATAGATGGTGTCCCAGGGCAGGTTCGAACTGCCAACCTTCCCCTTAGGAGGGGGATGCTCTATCCAATTGAGCTACTGGGACAAATTGACCACCGCGTGTACTGCCGCGGCGCAAAGGACGGCGTGCATGTTAACGGTCAGCCCTGCTTTTGTCATGTTGTGAGTAGGGCTTTTTAACCGGTGGCGGCCTCTGATCATCAGGCAACTTGCCAGAGCTGCCGTGCAAATTGCATCACTGCAAAAAGCCATCATTGCAGAATGCAATCCGCCATCGTCTAAAAATCCTATCAAATCATTGTTTTTAAAGGGTTTATTAGAGGTTAGACTCTTGGCATGAGCGCTGCTTCCTCTCTATGAAAGAACAATGGAGATCAAGCCCATGAACAGCGCCCTTCTTCTATCGAATACCATTGCCATCGCCGTACTGGTGATCTTCCACTTTCAGCCTGATGGCCGCGCGGATCAGAGCCCCCAGTACAGGGCCCACTACGCGCAACACCAGGCCCCGCAATTGGCTGTGATGAGCAGCGCATCGGAGAATCCTGGCATGGCACAGGTCGCCGATGCCCCAGAAGCCGTTGTTCTACCTGCCAATCCAAGACCCGAAAGCTGGGTATTTTGAATATCACCCCATCAGGAGCCTGTTAATGTCCCGACTTGCCAAAGGCCTTCTCATCCTGGCAATACTCAGTGCCACACTGGGTTGCTTCACCACTGAAAATACTCTGGGTGATGCGCCCCTGGTTGCCTGTGGTGTTTTTTCCGGCCTGTTCCTGCTGGCGCTGGTGTTGGGACGTAAAATCAAATTCGACCCTGTATTGCGCTGATCCCCTGCGACCTCAATAGCTTCAGAAAACGCTCAAGCGTCACGGACAGCTCGCTCGAGTTGTCCAGAAAAAACACGGACTCTCCCAGCACAGGCCCGCCCTCAGCAGAAAAAAGAGCACTTCTCTTGAGTCTCGCCTCGATCTGCGCCGCACTTTCGCGACCGCGGTTCATCAGTCTTTGCCGCAGCACGTCGATGTCCACCGTTAACAGAATCGCCAAAAGCTCCGGATAACGCTGGCGAGCCTGATCCAGGTGAGCCCTGGAGCCATTGATCAGGACATGACGCCCACTGGCCAGCCATTCGTCGATCTGCACGGGAATTCCGTAGGCCAGGCCATTGGCCCGCCAGCACAAGGCAAAGGCGCCCTGCAGCTCAAGACGCTCGAACTCGTCAGCACTTACCCCATGGGCCGCTTCCCCCACGGATTCCGCGGAACGGGTGATCACCCGCCGCACCACATCACAGCCGAGTTGCGCCAGAGGACGGCGCGCAGCCTCGATCAGGCTGTCCTTTCCCGATCCGGAAGGCCCCATCAAATAAATCAATCTGCCTGGCATTCGAAGACTCCATGGCACTCGCAGCCTAGTAAATCGGCAATTTGCCACTATCCTGTAGAAGGTAGGAAACAATGATCGGATCCGCATGCATGCCCGTCTGGCGACGCACAAGCGCACTACCATCGGACATCAGGACGCGGGCAGATAGGCGGACCAGGCAATCTTTTCAAACCAGTCCGCATTTCTGATAATTGGTGCTGGCATAACGCCTTTACCCAGTTCAATATTTGTCACAGAATTGACGCCAAGGATCTGGCTATTTTGAGGCATGATGCGGGCCTCTTAACAATTCAGGTTGAACATTTGGCAGCAACGCTTGTCCTAACTGACATCCCGCGGCCAATTCCGAGAACCGCTCCCCTGAACTAACCGGTTAAATATATGCGCCCATTGAAACAGGCAATTTATTCCAGCCGTACGGCTGACAAGTTCGTCGTACGTCTACCCGACGGGATGCGTGAACGCATTGCCGAGGTGGCTCGCAATCATCACCGCAGCATGAACTCCGAAATCATCGCGCGCCTGGAACAGAGTCTTATTCAGGAAGGCGCCTTGGGTGAAGAGTTGAGCATGCGCCTGGACAGCCCAGAACTCTCCTTGCATGAACGCGAACTGCTTCAACGTTTCCGTCAACTTTCCCACCGCCAGCAGAACGCTCTTGTTTCGCTGATCGCCCATGACGCCGAAATGGCCGCAGACGCTTCCTGATTCGACCTCGAAAGCTAGAGCCAGCCTTGTGCTGGCTTTTTTTTGCGCGAAATTTGCTGCTCGAACGCTACAAACACAGAAGCCTGGATGGCAAGGGGCTGGAGAAAACGATACAGCCCCATTAGAGGGGCCGTATGCGGGATCAAAGCAGGAAGATGGTGGCCAGCCCAAGGAAGATAAAGAAGCCGCCACTGTCGGTCATGGCCGTGATCATGACGCTGGCTCCCATGGCCGGGTCGCGCCCCAGGCGCGCCAGCGTCATCGGAATCAGAACCCCCATCAGCGCCGCCAGCAACAGGTTGAGCGTCATGGCCGCCGTCATCACCACACCCAACGACCAGCTGCCGTAGAGCAGGTAAGCCACCACACCGATGACTCCGCCCCAGACCAGGCCGTTGATCAACGCCACCGCCAATTCCTTGCGCATCAGACGCGAGGTATTGCCGGTGCTGACCTGGTCCAGCGCCATGGCGCGAACGATCATGGTGATGGTCTGGTTACCCGAGTTGCCGCCAATACCCGCCACGATCGGCATCAGGGCCGCCAGGGCCACCAGCTTTTCGATGGAGCCTTCAAACAGACCGATCACTCGCGAAGCGACAAATGCGGTGATCAGGTTGATTGCCAGCCAGGCCCAGCGGTTGCGCAGGGAACGCCAGACCGAGGCAAAAATATCTTCTTCTTCACGCAGACCGGCCATGTTGAGGACTTCGGTCTCGCTCTCCTCACGAATCAGGTCGACCATTTCATCGATGGTCAGACGGCCGATCAATTTGCCGTTCTTGTCGACCACCGGCGCCGAAATCAAGTCGTAGCGCTCGAATGCCTGCGCAGCGTCGTAGGCATCTTCGTCCGGATGGAAACTTACCGGGTCGCTGGCCATGACTTCCGAAACCTGTTTCTCCGGATCATTCACCAGCAACCGCTTGATGGGCAGCACACCTTTGAGCACGCCGTCATAGTCGACGACGAACAACTTGTCGGTATGGCCTGGCAACTCTTTGAGGCGGCGCAGATAACGCAGAACCACTTCAAGGCTGACATCCTCACGGATGGTCACCATCTCGAAGTCCATCAACGCACCGACCTGCTCCTCGTCATACGACAAGGCGGAGCGAACGCGCTCCCGCTGCTGGCCGTCCAACGCTTCCATCAGCTCATGGACAACGTCTCGCGGCAGCTCGGGAGCCAGGTCAGCAAGTTCGTCGGCGTCCATCTCCTTGGCAGCAGCCAGGAGCTCATGATCGTCCATGTCGGCGATCAGGGTTTCACGTACGGAATCGGATACTTCGAGCAGGATGTCGCCGTCACGCTCGGCCTTGACCAACTGCCAGACAGTCAGACGCTCGTCGAGCGGCAAGGCTTCAAGGATGTAGGCAACGTCGGCAGAGTGCAGATCGTCGAGCTTGCGTTGCAGCTCGACAAGGTTTTGCCGGTGGACCAGGTTCTCGACCCGATCCTGATGATGACCTTCCTGACGATGAGTCAGGTCTTCGACCACCCGTTGGCGCTGCAGCAGCTCAACGACTTGAGCGAGGCGATCCTGCAGGCTGTCTTGTGTTTTCTTTACTTCTACTTCGGTCATAGGCGAACTCCACTCCCAGCAGAGGAGCACGCCGGAAGGATCAATCAGTCAATTCATGATTGTAAAAACGGGATACTGAGTAACTACTGGGTAAGTCCATGGAGGTATTCCACAAGCCCCGGCGGGGCTGACGGGCGCAATCATACACCGCTTGACGGCTTTAAACGTTAAAAAATCATGGCAAGAACAAGCGCTTGCGGCGCAAAGCTGAAGAAGCGCTGAATCTATAAAGCTGCGACGCACCGTCCGAAAAAGAAAACACACCCCAGACGAAAAAACTGCGCCCGGAACTCGCTCCCGTTATCGATTCACAATTGCCGGGAGCTTTCGAAAGGCCACATCAAAAGGACAGGCACACGCTGAATACGACGCCAGAATGATCGCGACGTTCAAACAGAGGAACCAATAAAGAAGGGAGAAAACCCAAACGGCAGAAAGCAAAAAGCCCGCAATAAATGCGGGCTTCTTGGTATATGGTGCACTCGACAGGATTCGAACCTGTGACCGCTCGGTTCGTAGCCGAGTACTCTATCCAGCTGAGCTACGAGTGCAATTTGTGTTTTTAGACCAGGCCACAACTGGCTGAAGCCAAGTTATTCACATTACTGCAAACAACCCTTAAATGGTGCACTCGACAGGATTCGAACCTGTGACCGCTCGGTTCGTAGCCGAGTACTCTATCCAGCTGAGCTACGAGTGCATTTGTTGCCGCGCATTATAGGCCGTTAAATCTTTTTGTAAAGCACTTTTTCTAGTATTTTCAACAACTTACAGAAGAAGCCAGATTACAACGAACTAAGTAAATAATGGCGGAGAACGGGGGATTCGAACCCCCGACACCCTTTTGAGGTGTACTCCCTTAGCAGGGGAGCGCCTTCGGCCACTCGGCCAGCTCTCCGCAACACGGGGCGTATATTAACCAGCTTTCTCCCCGTTTGCAAACAAAAAAAACGATAAAAATTAATGGCTTGGTTCTTCGTCCTTCTCTTTCTTTATCCGCAGGTAAATTTCTTCCCGGTGCACCGCTACCTCTTTAGGGGCGTTGACACCGATACGCACTTGATTTCCTTTGACGCCAAGCACGGTCACGGTGATTTCGCCATCACCAATAATCAGGCTTTCTGCGCACCGACGAGTCAGAATCAGCATACCTTTCTCCTCACGCATTTCATTTCAGGGACAACAGTCTGCAAAAAAAAGGGTATCGACCTACAACCAGGACGGCCGTAGCCCTACACGCCTAAGTATTGACTAGCGCGAGCAAAAGAACAGTTTTCTGTCACGCCGATCAAAAAAACAAAGGGCGCGGTAAACCGCGCCCTTCGGGCAACGCATCACTCGCCCTGTCGGGCCGGAGCGTCCAGTTCGAAAGCCGTGTGCAGAGCGCGCACAGCCAGTTCCAGGTACTTCTCTTCGATCACCACGGAAACCTTGATTTCCGAGGTCGAGATCATCTGGATGTTGATGCTTTCCTTGGCCAGTGCTTCGAACATGCGGCTGGCAACACCCGCGTGGGAACGCATGCCGACGCCAACGATCGAGACCTTGGCGATCTTGGTATCGCCTACCACTTCCCGGGCGCCGATTTCACGGGCAGTGTTTTCCAGCACTTGCTGGGCTGCCAGGTAATCGTTGCGGTGCACGGTGAAGGTGAAGTCGGTGGTGTTATCGTGCGAAACGTTCTGCACGATCATGTCGACTTCAATATTCGCGGCACTGATCGGGCCGAGAATCTTGAAGGCCACGCCGGGAGTGTCTGGCACGCCACGGATGGTCAGCTTGGCTTCATCGCGGTTAAAAGCGATGCCGGAAATGATCGGCTGTTCCATGGATTCCTCTTCATCAATAGTAATGAGGGTACCCGGACCCTCCTTGAAGCTGTGCAGTACGCGCAGCGGAACGTTGTACTTGCCGGCGAACTCGACCGCGCGGATCTGCAGCACCTTGGAACCCAGGCTGGCCATTTCCAGCATTTCTTCGAAGGTGATCTTGTCCAGGCGCTGGGCCACGGACACCACGCGCGGATCGGTGGTGTAGACGCCGTCGACATCGGTGTAGATCTGGCATTCGTCAGCCTTCAGGGCTGCCGCCAGTGCCACGCCGGTGGTGTCGGAACCGCCACGACCGAGGGTAGTGATGTTGCCGTGCTCGTCGACGCCCTGGAAACCTGCGACCACAACCACGCGACCAGCCTTCAGGTCACCGCGAATTTTCTGATCGTCGATCTGCAAAATGCGTGCTTTATTGTGCGCGCTATCGGTCAGAATCCGCACCTGGTTGCCGGTATAGGAGACTGCCGGCACGCCGCGCTTGATCAGCGCCATGGCCAGCAGTGCGATCGTCACCTGCTCACCGGTGGAAACGATCACGTCCAGCTCGCGAGGAACCGGCTGACCGTCGCCGCTGATTTGCTTGGCAAGGTCGATCAGACGGTTGGTTTCGCCGCTCATGGCCGACAGCACAACCACCAGGTCGTCACCGGCTTCGCGGAATTTTTTCACCTTGTCGGCGACCTGCTCGATTCTTTCGACGGAACCGACCGAGGTACCTCCAAATTTCTGTACGATCAAAGCCATTTCTAAGCCGCCTCAGCCCGTAAAGGGGCGCCCATTAATCAATCAAACTGCGCAGCTCCAAAGCCCGCCACTAGACGACGGGCTCGGCTTGGAACCTTAAATCCCCTGCTCGACAAACGGAACGGTCAGGGCCAGCGCGGCATCCAGCGCAGCGGCATCGACACCGCCGCCCTGCGCCATGTCCGGACGACCACCGCCCTTCCCGCCCACTGCTGCAGCGGCTTGCTTCATCAAATCACCGGCTTTGAGTTGGCCAGTCAGGTCCTTGGTTACGCCCGCAACCAGCACGACCTTTTCCTCATGGACACTGCCGAGCAGGATCACTGCGCGACCGAGTTTGTTTTTCAACTGATCGACCAGCGCCAACAGCGCCTTGCCGTCCTGACCGTCCAGGCGCGCCGCCAGCACTTTCGCGCCTTTGACATCCAGCGCCTGCGCCGACAGGTCGTCGCCAGCGGCACTGGCGGCCTTGGCCTGCAGCTGCTCGAGTTGTTTCTCCAGCAGGCGGTTGCGCTCCAGCACGGCCGACAGCTTGTCGATCAGGTTGTCACGGCTGCCCTTGACCAGGGTCGCCGCTTCCTTGAGTTGCTCTTCCGCAGCGTTCAGGTACGCCAGTGCCGCGGCACCGGTGACCGCTTCAATACGGCGTACACCCGAAGCGACGCCACCTTCGCTGATGATTTTCAAAAGGCCGATATCACCGGTGCGGTTGGCGTGGATACCGCCACACAGTTCAACGGAGAAATCGCCGCCCATGCTCAGGACACGCACGCTGTCGCCATACTTCTCGCCGAACAGCGCCATGGCGCCCTTCTGCTTGGCGGTGTCGATATCGGTTTCTTCGGTTTCCACCGCGGTGTTCTTGCGAATCTCGGCGTTGACGATGTCTTCCAGGGCCTTGATCTGCTCTGGCTTGATCGCTTCGAAGTGGCTGAAGTCGAAACGCAGGCGCTGACTGTCGACCAGCGAACCCTTCTGCTGTACATGCTCGCCCAGCACCTGGCGCAGAGCGGCGTGCAGCAAGTGGGTGGCCGAATGGTTCAACGAAGTGGCGTGACGCACTTCGGCATCCACCTGGGTTTGCACCGGTGCACCAACGGTCAGGCTGCCGCTGGCCAAGACGCCGTGGTGCAGGAAAGCACCGCCGGTCTTGGTGGTATCGCGCACGTCGAAACGCGCGTTACCCGCTTGCAGGTAACCGCAGTCGCCGACCTGGCCGCCCGACTCGGCGTAGAAAGGCGTCTGGTCGAGAACGACCACGCCCTCTTCGCCTTCACTCAGCACGTCGACCGATTGCCCTTCCTTATAAAGAGCAACCACCTTGGCCGAACCACTGGTGGCGTGATAACCGTTGAATTCGGTGGCCACATCGACCTTGACCAGGCTGTTGTAGTCCATGCCGAAGGAGCTGGCGGAACGGGCACGTACGCGCTGGGCTTCCATCTCGCGCTCGAAACCCTCCTCGTCGAGGGTCAGTTCGCGCTCACGGGCGATGTCGCCAGTCAGGTCCATCGGGAAACCGTAGGTGTCATACAGCTTGAACACCACGTCGCCCGGCACCACCGTGCCTTTGAGTTCGGCCAGGTCCTGCTCGAGGATCTTCAGGCCCTGCTCCAGGGTCTTGGCGAACTGCTCTTCTTCGGCTTTCAGCACACGCTCGATGTGTGCCTGTTGGGATTTCAGCTCTGGGAAGGCTTCGCCCATCTCGGCGACCAGCGCGGCCACGATCTGATAGAAGAAGCTGCCCTTGGCGCCCAGCTTGTTGCCGTGACGGCAAGCGCGGCGAATGATGCGACGCAGGACATAACCGCGGCCTTCGTTGGAAGGCAGCACGCCGTCGGCGATCAGGAAGCCGCAGGAACGGATGTGGTCGGCCACGACTTTCAAAGACGCCTGGGCATCGTTGGTGCAACCGATGGCCTTGGCCGCCGCGTTCAGCAGGCTCTGGAACAGATCGATTTCATAGTTCGAGTGAACGTGCTGCAGGACCGCACTGATCCGCTCCAGGCCCATGCCGGTGTCCACCGACGGCGCTGGCAACGGATGCAACACGCCATCGGCGGTGCGGTTGAACTGCATGAATACGTTGTTCCAGATCTCGATGTAACGGTCGCCGTCCTCTTCCGGCGAGCCCGGTGGGCCACCCCAGATGTCGGCGCCGTGATCGTAGAAAATCTCGGTGCAAGGACCGCACGGGCCGGTATCGCCCATGGTCCAGAAGTTGTCGGAGGCGTATGGCGCACCCTTGTTGTCGCCGATACGGACCATGCGCTCGGCCGGAACCCCGACTTCCTTGGTCCAGATGTCATAGGCCTCGTCATCGCTGGCGTAGACGGTGACCCAGAGCTTTTCTTTCGGCAGGTTCAGCCACTTGTCGGAGGTCAGGAAAGTCCAGGCGAAAGTGATGGCGTCGCGCTTGAAGTAATCGCCGAAACTGAAGTTGCCCAGCATTTCGAAGAAAGTGTGGTGACGGGCGGTGTAACCGACGTTTTCCAGGTCGTTGTGCTTGCCGCCGGCGCGTACGCATTTCTGGCTGCTTACGGCGCGGGTATAGGCGCGCTTTTCCTGGCCCAGGAAGCAGTCCTTGAACTGGTTCATCCCCGCGTTGGTGAACAGCAGGGTTGGGTCGTTGCCCGGAATCAAAGAGCTGGAGGCTACACGGGTGTGGCCTTGCTCTTCGAAGAAGCGAAGGAAGGCTTCACGGATTTCTGCGCTTTTCATTAGGTTCTTCCACGGAGACTGCGGCCAAAGGCCTGTGCGAAACGTCATCAGACGAAACGACGGCAAAGGGCCGCATTATATCGGCCCTGAGCTTGGGGTACAGCGTGTTTATACGATAGAGACGGTCAATTGGACGGCTAACACTGTCAGTTGCGGGAAAAATCGATAAAAGTCCCGACGACCTGCTCGATTTGTGCACGACTGACGTCCATATGGGTGACCATCCGCAGCCGCGACGCGGCGCTCAGCCTGATCCCGCGTTCGCCGGCGAAGGCCTTGAGCGCTTCTGCCCTGTCGCCCATCGCGACATAGACCATGTTGGTCTGCACCGGCTCGACCTCATAGCCCGCCTCACGCAGCCCCTCCGCCAGCAACTGGGCATTGGTGTGGTCATCGGCCAGGCGCGCTACGTGATGATCGAGCGCATACAGGCCCGCCGCGGCCAGGATTCCAGCCTGGCGCATGCCTCCCCCGACCATCTTGCGCAAGCGCCTGGCCTTGCCGATCAGCTGCGCCGAACCGCACAGCACCGAGCCCACCGGCGCACCCAGCCCCTTGGACAGGCACACCGAAACCGAATCGAAGTGCTGGGTGATCTGCCGCGCATCGACACCCAGCTTGACCGCCGCGTTGTACAGTCGCGCGCCGTCCAGGTGCAGGGCCAGGCCATGCTCACGGGTGAAGGCCCGGGCCTGCGCCAGATAGCTCAATGGCAGCACCTTGCCCTGCATGGTGTTTTCCAGCGCCAGCAGGCGGGTACGGGCAAAGTGGAAATCATCCGGCTTGATCGCCGCGGCCACCTGGGCCAGGTCCAGCGAGCCGTCGGCCTGGACTTCCAATGGCTGTGGCTGGATCGAACCCAGCACCGCCGCGCCGCCGCCCTCGTACTTATAGGTATGCGCCTGCTGGCCGACGATGTATTCGTCGCCACGCCCACAATGGGCCATCAAGCCCAGCAGGTTGCTCATGGTCCCCGTTGGCACAAACAGCGCCTCGGCGAATCCGAGGCGCTGCGCCAATTCGGCTTCCAGGCGGTTGACCGTCGGATCTTCGCCGTAGACATCATCGCCCGTGGCCGCCGTGGCCATTGCTTCCAGCATGCCTGCCGTGGGTTGAGTAACGGTGTCACTGCGAAGATCGATAACGCTCATGAATCAGGCCTCGGCAAGGGGACGCGAACGTCGCTGCGGATAGGGAAATTCTTTCGAACTGAATTACTACGGGCACAACCGCGATTTATCAAGGCCCACCCGGGAAAAGCCCAGCGATGGACATGAAAAACCGATGTTTATCATCCAAACGCCGCAATGCACCGCCGAAAAATATGTGTTACAAACTCACCGCCACCGCAAAGCCCGGTGGCAACGTTCTCAGGGCGGGGTGCAATTCCCCACCGGCGGTAATTGCGCGCAATGCGCATAGCCCGCGAGCGCTTGGCGACAGGCACCGCTTCGGCGGCGAATGACGGCAAGGTCAGCAGACCCGGTGTGATCCCGGGGCCGACGGTCATAGTCCGGATGAAGAGAGAACGGGATTGGTGCCAAAGGGCCGTCCACAGACCTGCGCATGGCTGCTTGTGCGCCTGGCCTGTACGTACCCTTAAATCCCTTTCGATTCATAACGCCCTGTTTTTCACACAAACAGGAGTCAGAACCAATGCAACCCACCGCAATCGATAGCAAAAGCAAACAGCATCACGGCGAACGTTTGGCGTTTATCCAGGCCTGCTGGCACAAGGAAATCGTCGACCAGAGCCGCAAAGGGTTCGTCAGCGAAATGCTCGCCCAGGGTTATCAGGAAAGTGATATCGACTTCTTCGAAGTCGGCGGCGCCTTTGAAATTCCACTGCACGCCAAGCTGCTGGCCAAGTCCGGTCGTTATGCCGGCATCGTCGCCGCGGGCCTGGTGGTGGACGGCGGTATCTACCGCCACGAATTCGTCGCCCAGTCGGTGATCAGCGGCCTGATGCAGGTCCAGCTGGAAACCGAAGTGCCGGTGTTCTCGGTGGTCTTGACCCCGCATCACTTCCACGCCGGTGAAGAACATCAGAAGTTCTTCTTCGAGCATTTCGTGCACAAGGGCCAGGAAGCCGCGAAGACCTGCGCCGACACCCTGCACAAGACTCGCGCCCTGCGTCGTCATGAACAGCGGGTAGCGGTGTAAGCGTCAGACGCTGAAAGCAAAATCGCGAGCCAGCTCACTCCTACAGGGGCTGAGCTGGCTCGCGATGCTTTTTGTGGCCGCTGCCGCAGGCTGCGATAAGGCCCGCAGGACCTTCTAATCAACCTCAAAAGCGGCGTCCGCTACGCGGTCGATCGCAGCCTTCGGCAGCGGCTACAGATTGCCGTATCAGGCCAGGCCGTCAGCCGTGGTCGGCACGATCAGGATCCCGGCACGCAGTCCGTTCTTCACCTTGGGGTTGGGGAAAATGATCCGCGCGCCCTCCTCCTCGACTATCCAGCGGGTCTGGGCGATGTCGTCGGCCAGCAGGTAACCCACTTCCAATTCGGAGAAATTCTCGATGTCCGCCGGCAGATGCAGGTGGAAGGTATCGCTGTGCTTGATGATTTCCCGAGCGACGCTGAACAGCTGCAAGCCATCCAGCTTCTCCTCCGTCATGGGCGGTTCGCGGCCTTCGATGATCTGCTTGAGGCGGGTTTCCAGACGCTCGACATTCACCCCCTGGTTCTGCCCGAACGGCCGGGCCTTGCCCAGCTCCAGGGTGAAAGACTCGGCGTCCAGCTTGTCGTAGGTATAGGAGCTGAACACGATGGACGGTTTGTTCTGCAGCAGCACCGCCTGCATGCCCGCGGCCCGCAGGCGCGCCAGTTCCCGGCGCGAGTGCTGGCGACCTTCCTTCCACGGATACAGGGCGAACTGTTCGATCTTCGAACCGCGGATCGCCGTGTGCAGGTCGTAGTGCAGGCGGGTACGCTCCGGCAGGCTGAAGAAACTCGCCGCCAGGCGCTCCAGCTCGCAGGCGCGCAAGGCTTCGTTGCCGCTGCTTTGTTCATGACGGCCATTGAACAGCCGATTGATGTCCTGTTCGATGAAACGCTCGCCGCGGCGCATGGCCTCGGGGTTGCCGAACAGGAACAGAATGCGTGCGCACGGCTTGAGGTCGCCGCGGGCGATGTCATGCAACAGACGGTCGAGCAACTCGATCGGTGCCGTCTCATTGCCGTGGATGCCGGCCGACAACAGCACATCCATGCCATTGTCCCGCGCCTGGGGTGGCCGGACTTCCAGCGCACCTTCGCTCAGCCAGCGCATCCGCACGCCGTCGACAGTCAGTTGAGTCTTCTCCGCCGGTTCACGACCGGCGAGGGTCAGTTCAAGCAGTTTGCCGAGGGCGAGCATAGAACGTTATTCCTTAATGGTCGTGCTGGCAGTCAGGGCCGTGCACGTGATCGTCGTCACCAGCATCAGCCGGTTCCATTTCCAGTTGCAGACTTACCAGATTAGTCGCCAATGGGCGCAGCAGCAGGTTGGCGTATTCTTCGTCGCCTTCCTCGACGTCCACGCCGATCAGCAGCTGGCCACGGCCGTCCTGCTGGATCCACAGTTCCTTGCCTTGCCACATCACGGCAACGCGGGTGCAGGAAGTTTCCAGTTGAGTGCCGTCGGTGTCTTCAAGGATCAGCTGCAGGGTATCGCTCATTTATTACGCTCTCATCTGGAGGTAAAGCGGCGCGCCTGGATCAGCAGAAGCAGGCGCGGGCTTTTAATTGATCTGGAATGGATAAACCGCGCCCAGTTTAAGGATTTGCGTCAGTTCATCCAGTGCCGTCCGGCACTCAAGCAGCAATTGCGGGTCCGCCAGATCGTTTTCGCTCAGGCGGTCGCGGTAGTGCTTGTCGACCCATTGGGTCAGCGTGCCGTACAACGGCGCAGTCATGATAACCCCTGGGTTGACCGCCGCCAGCTCGGTTTGATTGAGCGCGACCCGTAGCCGCAGGCACGCCGGGCCACCGCCGTTCTGCATGCTCTGCTTGAGGTCGAAGACTTTCACTTCGCGGATCAGGCCGCCGGAGCTGGTCAGGCTTTGCAGGTACTGCCAGACACGCTCGTTGCCGCGGCACTCTTCCGGCACGATCAGCAGCATCGAGCCATCGGCGCGGGACAGCAGTTGGCTGTTGAACAGGTAGGAACGCACCGCGTCTTCCACCGTGACCTGCGAGCGCGGCACACAGATCGACTGGAAGTTGCCGCCGCGCTTGCCCAGCTTGGCCTGCAGCTCGGCGAGCATCTTGTCGGTCTCGAGGAACGCGTCCTCGTGATAGAACAGCACTTCGCCGTTACCCACCGCGATCACATCGTTGTGGAACACACCCTGGTCGATCACCGACGGGTTCTGCTGGGCATACACCACACCGTCGTCGCTCAGGCCGTGCAGGCGGGCGACGGCCTGCGAGGCTTCCAGGGTCTGGCGCGCCGGGTACTTCTGCGGTGCCGGGTAGCGGGTATCGAAGGCGCTGCGCCCGAAGACGAAGAACTCGACACCGGCCTGGCCGTAGTCACGGCAGAAACGGGTGTGGTTGGCCGCGCCCTCATCGCCGAACTGCGCCACCGCCGGCAACGCCGCGTGATGGGCGAAGTGTTTCTGGTCGGCGAACATCGCCCCCAGCACGCGACTGGTGGTCGGGTGCTCGATGCTGCGGTGATATTTGCAGTTCAGGTTGGCAGCGGTGAAATGCACGCGACCGTCAGCGGTGTCGGCGCTCGGGCTGACCGTGGCGGCGTTGGCCACCCACATGCTCGACGCCGAGCAGCTGGCGACCAGCAGCGGCATCGCATCCTTGGCGGCGCGCTCGATGACCTGCGCATCGCTGCCGGCAAAACCCAGCCGACGCAGGGCGGCCACGTCCGGGCGTTCCTGGGGTGCCAGCACGCCTTGCTGGAAACCCATTTCCATCAGCGCTTTCATTTTCGCCAGGCCCTGCAGCGCGGCCTCCTTGGGATTGGAAGACTGCTGGCTGTTGCTCTGGGACGCGACGTTGCCGTAGGACAGGCCGCCGTAGTTATGGGTAGGCCCCACTAGACCGTCGAAATTGACTTCATAGGATTTCATCAGCGAGGCTCCACGAGAATCTGTTGTTATAGGCATCTGTATCAGTACATGTCTTGAGGCCGTCGGCGCCCGCTTCGCGGGACGATCGCAGCCTGCGGCAGCGGCTACAGGGTTACCACAACCACCGACGCCCCGCCGCTCTCTGTAGCCGCTTCGCAGGCTGCGATAAGGTCCACAAGACCTTCCGGCAATCTGCGGCGCAACCCATCACCCCAGGCGTACACCCGGCGTCAGCGCGCTCGGCAAGGTCAGGCTCGAGGCTTCCAGCGACGCCACCGGGTACGCGCAGTAATCCGCCGCGTAATAGGCACTGGCGCGATGGTTGCCCGAGGCACCCACACCACCGAACGGCGCGCTGCTCGCGGCACCGGTCAGCTGCTTGTTCCAGTTGACGATACCGGCCCGGCTTTCCAGCCAGAACTGCTGGTAACGCGCCTCGGAATCCGACAGCAGGCCCGCTGCCAGGCCGTATTGGGTGTCGTTGGCCTCGGCGATCGCCGCTGAGAAATCGGCGTAGCGAATCACTTGCAGCAAGGGCCCGAACAGTTCTTCGTCCGGGCGCTCGGCCACCGCGGTCACGTCGAGAATGCCCGGGGTCAACAGCGCGGCCTGGGCCTGCGGCTGGGTCATTTCCAGCAGCGCCACGGCGCCATTGGCCAACAGGTTTTCCTGGGCCTGCATCAGCGCGCGGGCCGCGCCAAGGGAAATCACCGAGCCCATGAACGGTGCCGGCTGCTGGTCGAACGCACCGACCTCGATGGTCGAGCTGACCGCCACCAGGCGCTCCAGCAACTTATCGCCCCAGGCGCCTTGCGGCACCAGCAGGCGGCGCGCGCAGGTGCAACGCTGGCCGGCGGAAATGAAGGCCGACTGGATAATGGTGTAGACCGCCGCGTCCAGGTCCGCGACCTGGTCCACCACCAGCGGATTGTTACCGCCCATCTCCAGCGCGAGGATCTTGTCCGGGCGGCCGGCGAACTGCTGGTGCAGGTGATTGCCGGTGCGACTGGAACCGGTGAAGAACAGACCGTCGATCCCCGGGTTGGCAGCCAGGGCGATACCGGTTTCCCGCGCGCCTTGCAGCAGGTTCAACACACCCGCCGGCAGGCCGGCTTCGATCCAGCACTTGACGGTCAGCTCGGCGACTTTCGGGGTCAGCTCGCTGGGTTTGAACAGCACGCTGTTACCCGCCAGCAGCGCAGGAACGATATGCCCGTTAGGCAGATGGCCTGGGAAGTTGTAAGGGCCGAACACCGCCACCACGCCATGGGGCTTGTGGCGCAATACCGCGGTGGCGTCGCCCAGCGGGCCGCTCTTCTCACCGGTGCGTTCACGGTAGCTCTGCACCGAAATCGCGATCTTGTTGACCATGCTGGTCACTTCGGTGGCGGCTTCCCACAGCGGCTTGCCGGTTTCCTCGCCGATGCAGCGCGCCAGTTCGTCGGTATGGCTTTTCAGGCTGGCGGCAAAGGCTTCCAGCACCGCGATCCGCTCGTCCAGCGACCGCTTGGCCCAGGCCGGGAATGCCTGGCGCGCGGCCTGCACCGCACTTTCAACCTGGGCGACGGTGGCGCCGTTGCCCGACCACAGCACCTGCTGGGTCACCGGATTCAAGGATTCAAAGGCTTCGCCCTGGCCTGGCAACCATTGGCCTGCGATGTACAGCGTGTTCATTATTTCGACTCCCGGGAAGCAGACAGCGCAACGGCACGGACCTGATCGCCCGCATTGAGTTGCAGGCGTTTGGCGGTCAGTGCATCAACCACCAGGGTGCCCGACGCGAAGCGCGCGGGTGCGGCGGTGATCCGGCAATCCTCGCGCTTGCGGTTATGAATCAGGAAAGGCGTGGCGTCGTCGCCCGGCGTGCCGATGGCCAACACCAGCGCCTGGCTGTCGCGCACCGCGCGGATCTTGGCGGTTTCGCACTCCACCGCCGGGCCGGCGTCGAAGATGTCGACGTAACCCTGGTAGCTGAAGCCCTCGCTCTTGAGCATGGCCAGCGCCGGCTCGGTATCGGTGTGCACCTTGCCGATCACGTTGCGCGCCCCCTCGGAGAGGAAGCAGGTGTACAGCGGGAACTTCGGCATCAGTTCGGCGATGAACGCCTTGTTACCCACGCCGGTCAGGTAGTCGGCCTGGCTGAACTCCATCTTGAAGAAGTGCCGGCCCAGGCTTTCCCAGAATGGCGAGCGCCCGGCTTCATCGGACATGCCGCGCATCTCGGCGATGATCTTGTTGCCGAACAGCTGCGGGAATTCGGCGATGAACAGCATGCGTGCCTTGGCCAGCATGCGGCCGTTGAGGCCGGTGCGGTAATCGGCATGCAGGAACAGCGAGCACAGCTCGGAATTGCCGGTCAGGTCATTGGCCAGGAACAGCGTCGGAATCTCGCGGTAGATGTTCAGCTCCTGGGAGGCGCTGACGGTCAGGCCGACCCGGAAGTTGTACCAAGGCTCGCGCAAGCCAACGGCGCCGGCGATCGCGGAAATCCCCACCACGCGGCCGTTGTCGTCCTCGAGCACGAACAGGTAATCCGCATCGCCCCGCTCGGCTTCGCCACGGAAGGTCTTTTCCGCCCAGCCCACGCGGTGTTTCAGGCGTTCTTCGTTGGCCGGCAAGGTGGTAAGGCCAGTACCGGTGCTGCGGGCCAGGTCGATCAGAGCGGGTAAGTCGCTGCTGCGTACGGGACGAACGATCATGCTATCTCCTCAGACGGGCGCCGCTGACGGCCCCCGCGAAACTCGCTGCTTTCCAGGATTCTTCCGGCATTTGCCGCAGCCGTTAAACCGCCACCAGGCGCACGCTGGCACCTTCGCCGACGCCCAGGGCTTCGGCCGCTTGCAGATCCAGGGTCACCGGCTTGCCCGGCGCGTAATCCAGCTCCAGCATCACCGCGCGGTAATCCTGCAACTGCGCATTGGCGACCAGGTACTGGCGGCCGCCGCCCTTGGCGACCTCGCCGATCTTCACCGGCACCACGCGGCTCTGGGCGATCGAGCGGATCCCCGAGACCCGGGCGTGCAGGGTCGGGCCACCGTCGAAGATGTCGATGTAATGGTCGGTCTCGAAGCCTTCGCGCATCAGGATGTCGAAGGTGATCTGCGCCCGCGGGTGCACCTGGCCCATGGCTTCCTGCGCGGCATCCGGCAGCAGCGGCACATAGATCGGGTAATGCGGCATCAGCTCGGCGAGGAAGGTGCGGCTTTTCAGCCCGCACAGACGCTCGGCGGCGGCGTAGTTGAGGTCGAAGAAGTTGCGACCGATGGCATCCCAGAACGGCGAGTCGCCATTCTCATCGCTGTAGCCAACGATCTCGGTCACCACCGAATCGGCGAAACGCTCCGGGTGGCTGGCGACGAACAGCAGGCGACCGCGAGAGTTGAGTTCCGACCACGGCGAACCCACCAGTTCCGGGACCACATAGAAGCTGGTCAGCAGGCTGTTCCCGGTCAGGTCGTGGCACTGGGAGAGCACGTGGATCTTGTTGTGGATCTTCAGCTCGCGGGAGGCGTGCACGAAGGTCTCGTTACGGAAGCTGTAGAACGGCTCGGAATAACCGGCCGAGGCGACGATGGCCGAGCAACCGACCAGCTTGCCGGTTTCGGTATCCTCAAGGACGAAGAAATAGCTCTCCTCGCCATTGAAGCTCACCTCGGCGGCGAACGAAGCCTCGCTTGCGGCGATCTTGTCGCTCAGGCGTTCCACGTCATCCGGCAAGGAAGTGACACCAATCGGGCTGTCCGCAGCCAGACGCTGTACCTCGCCCAGATCAGCCATTTGCGCGGGGCGCATCACCAGCATGGTGTCACTCCTTACTCGAAACAGGCCGGCCAGGAGGCCGACTCAGGGAAAAAAATGCCGGGACAGCCCGGCACCGAAAATGAGGCTCGACGCTTGCCCTGCAGACAAGCGCCGAGAAGTACCGCGGCCCGAATCAGGCCTGGGTCAGCTTGGCGACCGCGCGCTCGAAGCGCTGCAGGCCTTCTTCGATGTCCGCTTCCTCGACCACCAGGCTCGGGGCGAAACGCACCACGTCCGGGCCGGCCTGGAGGATCATCAGGTTTTCTTTTTCAGCGGCGTTGAACACGTCCTTGGCCTTGCCTTTCCAGGCATCGCTGAGCACGCAACCGAGCAGCAGGCCCAGGCCACGCACTTCGGTGAACAGGCCGTACTTCTCGCCGATCTGCAGCAGACGGGTCTTGAAGCGATCGTGCTTGGCCTTCACGCCGTTCAGCACTTCGGGCGTGTTGATCACGTCGATCACCGCACCAGCCACCGCGCATGCCAGCGGGTTGCCGCCGTAGGTGGTGCCGTGGGTACCGACCACCAGGTGCTTGGCCAGCGCCTCGGTGGTCAGCATCGCAGCAATCGGGAAACCGCCGCCCAGGCTCTTGGCGCTGGTCAGGATGTCCGGGGTCACGCCGTAGTGCATATAGGCGAACAGCTCGCCGCTGCGGCCCATGCCGGTCTGCACTTCGTCGAACACCAGCAGCGCGTTGTGCGCGTCGCACAGCTCGCGGGCGCCTTGCAGGTAAGCCTGCTCGGCCGGCAACACACCGCCTTCGCCCTGGATCGGCTCCAGTACCACCGCGCAGGTCTTGTCCGAAATCGCCGCTTTCAATGCCGCCAGATCGTTGTAAGGAACGTGGGTGATACCGGTGATTTTAGGACCGAAGCCATCGGAGTATTTCGACTGGCCGCCGACGTTCACGGTGAACAGGGTACGACCGTGGAAGCTGTTGAGGGCCGCGATGATTTCGTATTTTTCCGCGCCGAAACGGTCGAAAGCGACACGACGGGCCAGCTTGAAGGCGGCCTCGTTGGCCTCGGCCCCGGAGTTGCAGAAGAACGCGCGCTCGGCAAAGGTGGCGTCGACCAGCTTGTGGGCCAGGCGCAGGGCCGGCTCGTTGGTAAAGACGTTGGATACATGCCACAGCTTGTTGGCCTGCTCGGTCAGAGCAGCGACCAGCGCCGGATGGGCGTGGCCCAGTACGTTGACCGCGATCCCGCCGGCAAAGTCGATCAGCTCTCGGCCCGACTGATCCCAGACTCGGGAACCCGCGCCACGCACAGGAATGAAAGCCGCAGGTGCATAGTTGGGAACCATGACCTGATCGAAATCGGCGCGTTGCACCGGAGCTTGCTCAACGGACATCGGAGTCTCCTGAAGAGGAACGCCTGCCTGAAACTGGCGAGCGATGGGGGGGATTGTAAGGACAGTTTTCTGCCCGACCTTGTCGCCAAGCGACAACTTCTTATAGCGCCAACCCCGGTTTTACGCGGGTTTACGGCAATGCGACAAATAGCGTCGCAAAGGCGCAGTTTAAACTGCTAGAGGCTTTAACGGCAGGATTGTCCAACGATTTGCGCCACACAATACGGCGCCAGCGCGAGCAAGCTTCGCTCCTACAAAAGGAAGTGATCTTCTGTAGGAGCAGCCGGTCGACGCTCGATTGCTCGCGATAGCAATTTGACAGGTAAAACGAAGAGGTGGATCAACCGCGCTCGGAAGGCACCGAAGACAGTTCGAACGGGCTGCTGCTGCGCCGCTGGTTGCGGTCCTCCCGCGGCGTGGCGCCGAAGAAGTTGCGGTAGGCGCTGGAGAAATGCGGCCCCGAGGAGAAACCGCAGGACAGGCCGATCTGGATGATCGATTTGCTGGTCTGCATCAGCATCTGCCGCGCCTTGTTCAGGCGCAATTCCAGGTAGTACTGGCTCGGCACACGATTGAGGTATTGCTTGAAAATCCGCTCCAACTGTCGACGCGAGACGCACACATGCTGGGCGATTTCGTCGGTGGTCAGCGGCTCCTCGATATTGGCCTCCATCAGCAGCACCGCCTGGGTCAGCTTCGGGTGACTGGAGCCCAGGCGGTTCTGCAACGGAATGCGTTGGCGCTCGCCGCCTTCGCGGATCCGCTCGACCACCAGTTCTTCCGAGACCGCGCCGGCCAGTTCCGCGCCGTGGTCACGGGCCAGCACCGCCAGCAACAGATCCAGCACCGACATTCCGCCGCAGGCCGTCAGGCGATCGCGATCCCAATCGAACAGATGGCTGGTGGCGATGACCTTGGGGAAGCGCTCGGCGAAATCGTCCTGCCAGCGCCAGTGCACCGCCGCCCGATAACCGTCGAGGAACCCCAGCTGCGCCAAAGGATACACACCGGCGGACAAGCCGCCGATCACACAGCCGGCACGCACCAGTTGCTTGAGCGCGCTGCTCAGGGCCGGCGCCAGGGTGGCAGGCGGCTCATCGGCCAGCAGGAACAGTTTCTGGCAGCCTTCGAGCTTGCCCGACCAGGGCTCACCGGGCAGTTGCCAGGCGCCGTCGGCCGGAGCCTCGGCCTGCAGGAAGGCCAGTTCGTAGACCACTTCCGGATGCACGCGCTGAGCGACACGCAAGGCCTCCTCGGCCAGCGCCAGCGTCAAGGCTTTAGTGCTGGGCCAAATCAGGAAACCAATTCGATGGGCAGTCATGGCGGGCAATCCGAAACGAAAACAGTGTTAGAGGCCAAAGGCGGCTGCAACCAAATTAGACCATCTGGCGCGCGGTGCGCAGCATGACCTAATTTGGTGCATTACGGGAGCGATTTACTTCAGGCTGCCCGAGAGGAATTGTTGCAAACGTTCCGATTGCGGATTGACCAGCACTTCGCGCGGGTTGCCGCTCTCTTCCACCAGGCCCTTGTGCAGGAATATCAGCTGGTTCGAGACTTCACGGGCAAAGCCCATTTCGTGGGTCACCACCACCATGGTCCGGCCTTCCTGGGCCAGGGCCTGCATCACTTTCAGCACGTCGCCCACCAGCTCGGGGTCGAGCGCCGAAGTCGGCTCGTCGAACAGCATGACCTCAGGCTCCATCGCCAGCGCCCGGGCGATCGCCACGCGCTGCTGCTCACCGCCGGACATGTGGCCCGGGTAGGCATCCTTGCGATGCGCCACACCGACCTTGGCCAGGTAGTGCTCGGCCTTTTCACGGGCTTCGGCCTTGGGTACGCCGAGCACATGCACCGGCGCTTCCATGATGTTTTCGATGGCGGTCATGTGCGACCACAGGTTGAAGTGCTGGAACACCATCGACAGGCGCGAACGCATGCGCTGCAACTGTTTTGGATCGGCCGCCTTCAGGGCGCCGTCCTTGTTCGCCACCAGCTTCAACTCTTCGTTGTTCAGCAGGATCTTGCCGGCGTGCGGCTGCTCCAGCAGGTTGATGCAACGCAGGAAGGTGGATTTGCCGGAGCCACTGGAGCCGATGATGCTGATCACATCGCCAGCCGCCGCTTTCAGGGACACGCCCTTGAGCACTTCGTGACTGCCATAGCGTTTATGCAGGTCTTGGACTTCAAGTTTGTACATGCTGTCGGTTCTCACAAAAGCAGTCAGTCGTTGAGCAAGCGCCCGTGCCGCAGCGCTTCGCGCCCCGCCACCTTGGCCAGCCAGAAACCGGGTTGGGCGTAACGCAGCCGCTCAACGGCGAACAACACGCCGCTGGTGCCAGCACACAGGGTGCTGACCCGATCGGATAAGGGATCAATCACTTCAAAAATCGGCTCGCCCTTCTCCACCCAGCTACCGGCCGGACGCAGAAAACTCACCACGCCGGGATGCGGCGCAAACAACAATTCGGTGCCTTCGAAAGGCATGGCCTCACACGCTTCATGCTGCGGCGCCGGCCATTCGCCCGTGATCAGCCCCTGCTCGGCGAGAAACGCCAGGATGCCTTCGGCGTGCGCCTCGGCTTGCGAGCGACCGGTGTCGGCCTGACCGCCCAGCTCGAGGGTGGTCGCCAGGCAGGCCAGCGGAATCTGCGCCTGCGGGAACTGGCGCGACAGGCGCAGCCAGGGCAGCGAACAGGCCTCGTCGAACGAACTGCCGCCAGAGTCTTCCGCCAGCAGGCCGACCCGCACGTTCAGATGGGCTGCCAGCGAACGCCACTGCGGCCAATGCTGCGGCAAGGCGTACATATGCAGCGCCGCTTCCGTATCACAGTGCAGGTCCAGAACCACATCCGCAGTGCAGGCATGGCTCAGGAGAATGCGTTGCATGCCTTGCAGCTGGCTCGACGGCGCCGGCAGTTCGGCCAGCACATCGCTCATGGCCTGGCGAATCACCTGGATATTGGCGTGCGGATCATCTCCCAGACAGCCTTCCAGGCGGGCCGCGACCGGCGCGCTCAGCTCGACGAAATCGCGATTGAAGTTCTTGCCGCTGCCAGCCTCGAACCGCCCCTGGTGATTGCCCTGCAACAGCTGCCCCAAACCCATCGGGTTGGCCACCGGCACCAGTTCGATCACGCCATTCAGCGCGCCCTGGGCTTCCAGCTCGGCCAGGCGCTTTTTCAGCTCCCAGGCGGTGCGCATCCCGGGCAGTTCGTCCGCATGCAGACTGGCCTGGATATAGGCCTTGCGCTCGCCGTGGCCGAAACGGAACACCGAGATCTGCCGCTCGCTGCCCAAGTGGCTCCATGGCAATGCGTGGTCAATGCGTTCCATATCAGTGCTTCCGCGGCGCCAGGTAACGCAGCCAGCGGCCTTCGGCCAGCTTGAACAGGCGCACCAGGATAAAGGTCAGGCACAGGTAGAACACGCCGGCGGTGATGTAGGCCTCGAACGGCAGGTAGTACTGCGCGTTGACCGTACGGGCCGCACCGGTGATGTCGATCAGGGTCACGATGGAGGCCAGGCTGGTGGTCTGCAGCATCATGATCACTTCATTGCTGTACTGCGGCAGTGCCCGGCGCAAGGCCGACGGCAGCAGGATGCGGGCATACATTTTGTAGCGCGACATGCCCATGGCCTTGGCCGCTTCAATCTCGCCGTTCGGCGTGGCCTTGAGGCTGCCGGCGATGATTTCGGCGGTGTAGGCGCTGGTGTTGATGGCAAATGCCAGGCACGCACAGAAGGTCGCACTGGACAGCCAAGGCCAGAGGAAGCTCTGGCGCACCACATCGAACTGCGCCAGTCCGTAATAGATCAGGAACAACTGCACCAGCATCGGCGTGCCGCGGATCACATAGGTGTAGAGCCAGGCGCTGAGGTTGACGATCGGCTGCTTGGACACCCGCATCAACCCCAGAGGCAGCGCCGCCAGCAGGCCGAAGAACAGCGACAGGGCCAAGAGTTTCAGGGTGGTCAGCAGGCCGCTGAAATACAGCGGCAAGGCCTCATAAATGACGTTGTAGTCGAAGATCATAGATCAGCCGCCCTTACGCCTACCGAGTAGCGCTTCTCAAGGTGACGCAATGCCAGCAACGAGACACTGGTGATCACCAGGTACATCGCCGCCACCGCGAGGAAGAAGGTGAAAGGCTCGCGGGTGGCGTCAGCCGCCTGCTTGGCCTTGAACATCATGTCTTGCAGGCCTACCACCGAAATCAGCGCGGTGGCCTTGGTCAGTACCAGCCAGTTGTTGGTAAAGCCCGGAATCGCCAGACGGATCATCTGCGGCACCAGCACCCGGAAGAACACCTGGAAGCTGTTCATGCCATAGGCCATGCCCGCTTCCGCCTGCCCCTTGGGAATCGCCATGAAGGCGCCACGGAAGGTCTCCGACAGGTAGGCACCGAAGATGAAGCCCAGGGTGCCGATACCGGCAGCCAGCGGGTTCAGGTCGATGTAGTCGTCGTAACCCAGCATTGGCGCGACACGGTTGAGCAGGTCCTGGCCGCCGTAGAAGATCAGCAGGATCAGCACCAGGTCGGGAATCCCGCGGATCACCGTGGAATACAGGTCGCCCAGCCACGCTAGCCAGCGCACCGGCGAGAGACGCAGTGCGACCCCGATCAGACCCAGAACGATGGCCAGGGCCATGGACGACAAGGCAAGCTGAAGCGTCAGCCAAGCGCCATCGAGGATGACAGCCCCGTAGCCTTTCAACATGATTCAGGTCCTCGAAAATTGGGATGAAAAAATGGCGCAAACTTCAGAGATTCTGCTGCTTGCGCCATCTCGGACTTGCTGATTCGACGATTTACTGGCCGTAAATGTCGAAGTCGAAGTACTTGTCCTGGATTTGCTTGTACTTGCCGTTCTCGCGAATGGCGGCGATCGCACCGGTGATCTTGTCTTTCAGCGCATCGCCTTTGCGTACGGCGATACCCACGCCGTCGCCGAAGTATTTGCTGTCGGTGAACGCCGGGCCGACGAACGCGAAGCCTTTGCCGGCGTCGGTTTTCAGGAAGCCGTCATTCAGCAGGGTAGCGTCTGCCACGGTGCCGTCGAGGCGACCGGCCGCCACGTCCAGGTAGATCTCGTTCTGCGAGCCATATGGCTTGATCTCGGCACCCAGCGGAGCCAGCACTTCACGGGCGAAACGCTCGTGGATCGAACCGCGCTGCACGCCGATGTTCTTGCCCTTGAGCTCGGTCAGGCCATCGCTGACCTGGGTACCGGCCTTCATGACCAGGCGCGCAGGAGTGTTGTAGTACTTGCCGGTGAAGTCCACGGACTTCTTGCGGTCGTCGGTGATCGACATGGACGACAGGATCGCATCGATCTTGCGTACCTTGAGCGCGGGGATCAGGCCGTCGAACTCCTGCTCGACCCACACGCACTTGACCTTCATTTCTTCGCACAGGGCGTTGCCGATGTCGTAGTCGAAACCGACGATGCTGCCGTCCGGCGCCTTGGAGGCGAATGGAGGGTAAGCCGCTTCGATACCAATTTTCAGAGGCTTTTCATCGGCGAACGTCGGCAGGGAAAGTACGGAGGACAGTGCCAGGGCGCCAAGAAGCACGAGTTTCTTCATCTTAGGACTCCATCGGTAAAGGGCGAAAACGGCAGAGTGAGCGACAGCCCAATATGCGAATGGGTGGAACCTGATAGCGGTGCTGCGTCCTTGAGGACCTGGCCACGAACCTCATGCGGGTTCCCGGGCAGGCAACGACGAGCGAGTGATCGGCATTCTAACGACAGGCCCGAAGCCGATATTTCCTCAATGCGACAACAAATTACAGAAGCACCGAGAAACCAGGCCGAGCACATTGACAGCTCTTCAGATTTATGCAAGAGCAAAAGACGGTAAACCAATCTCTGTTGCAAATTGCGGGCCTATTATTCGCAAAGCCTTCTATTCCGGCAAGCGCAGCGTTATGACTTATTTCTTACCGGCCCCGCACAGGCCCTGAAACAGGGCTTGGCGTTTCTCATTGCCCCGAATCCGGGCAGCGGGTTACACATTCCCTCCCGCCGGTAACATTCAGATACGCCTGATGGACATACCGATATTTATTCGATCGAAAAGCCGCTGCCTGTAGCCGCTGCCGCAGGCTGCGATAAGACCCGAAGGGCCTTTCAGGGCCTTCAAGAGCGCGTCTCCTGCGGAGCCGATCGCAGCCTTCGGCAGCGGCTACAGAAGCCCCCCCGATAGCGCTCACAAAAAAGCCCCGCCCGGCACAAGGCCGGACGGGGCTTTCACTGAGACCGATTCGCCTTAGGCGACGTTCATGGTCTTGTGGGTATCGACCAGATGCTGCACCACGCCCGGGTCCGCCAGGGTGGAGATATCCCCCAGGCTGTCGTACTCCGCCGTGGCGATCTTGCGCAGGATACGGCGCATGATCTTCCCGGAACGGGTCTTCGGCAGGCCAGGCGCCCACTGGATGACATCCGGCGAGGCGATCGGACCGATCTCCTTGCGCACCCAGTTCTTCAGCTCCAGGCGCAATGCTTCGCTCGGTTCTTCGCCACCGTTGAGGGTGACGTAGACATAGATGCCCTGCCCCTTGATGTCGTGGGGCACACCGACCACCGCCGCTTCGGCGACTTTCGGGTGAGCGACCATCGCGCTTTCGATCTCGGCGGTCCCCATGCGGTGGCCGGAGACGTTGAGCACATCGTCCACCCGCCCGGTGATCCACCAGTAGCCGTCTTCATCGCGACGGGCACCGTCACCGGTGAAGTACATGCCACGGAACGTCTTGAAGTAGGTATCGACGAAACGATCGTGGTCGCCATACAGGGTGCGCGCCTGGCCTGGCCACGAATCGAGGATCACCAGGTTGCCTTCGGCGGCGCCCTCGATAATGTTGCCCAGGTTGTCCACCAGCGCCGGCACCACGCCAAAGAACGGACGCGCCGCCGAACCCGGCTTGAGGGCATGGGCGCCCGGCAGCGGGCTCATCAGGGTGGCGCCGGTCTCGGTCTGCCACCAGGTATCGACGATCGGGCAACGGGATTGACCGACGTTCTTGTAGTACCAGTCCCAGGCTTCCGGGTTGATCGGTTCACCCACCGAACCCAGCAGGCGCAGGCTGCTGCCATCGGCGCCTGCGCAGGCGGCGTTACCCGAGGCCATCATGGCGCGGATCGCGGTCGGCGCGGTGTAGAGGATATTGACCTTGTGCTTGTCGACGATCTTCGCCACGCGCGTCACGTCCGGGTAGTTCGGCACGCCCTCGAACAGCACGGTGGTCGCGCCATTGGCCAGCGGGCCATAGACGATATAAGTGTGGCCGGTGACCCAGCCGACGTCGGCGGTGCACCAGTAGATTTCCCCCGGACGATAATCGAATACGCGCTCGTGGGTCAGGGCCGCGTACAACAGGTAGCCGCCAGTGGTGTGCTGCACGCCTTTGGGCTTACCGGTGGAGCCGGAGGTATAAAGGATGAACAGCGCTTCCTCGGCACCCATTTCTTTTGGCGCACAGACGGTACCGGCCACTTTCATCAAGTCTTCGTACCAGATGTCGCGATGCTGGTTCCACTTGATCTGGCCATTGGTGCGCTTGCACACGATGACCTTCTGGATGCTGCTGGTTTCCGGGTTGGTCAGCGCATCGTCGACATTGGCCTTGAGCGGAATCTTCTTGCCCGCGCGAATGCCTTCGTCGGCGGTGATCACCACCTTGGATTTGCAGTCGATGATCCGCCCGGCCAGCGCTTCCGGTGAAAAGCCGCCGAACACCACCGAGTGAATTGCGCCGATCCGGGTACAGGCCAGCATGGCGACCACGGCTTCGGGAATCATCGGCATATAGATAGTCACCACGTCGCCGCGGTGCACGTCCTGGCCACGCAGGGCGTTGGCGAACTTGCAGACTTGTTCGTGCAGCTCGCGGTAGGTGATGTTGCGGCTTTCGGAAGGATCGTCGCCTTCCCAGATGATCGCGATCTGATCGCCGCGCTCGGCCAGATGGCGATCCAGGCAGTTGTAGGAAACGTTGAGGGTGCCGTCGGCAAACCATTTGATATCGACATGGTGATCGTCGAAGGAGGTCTGCTTCACCGTGGTGAAAGGCTTGATCCAGTCGAGGCGCTTGGCTTGCTCGCGCCAGAAGCCGTCCGGGTTGACGACCGACTGCTGGTACATGGCCTTGTAGGTCGCCTCGTCAGTCAGCGTGTTGGCCGCAACCTCGGGACGAACGGGATACAGAGAAGCCGCACTCATCTTTCTTACCTCGGTGACATAGTTGTTGTTGTATGGCCCCGTTGTAGCCGGGGCGGGCCTATAGAACCATTCGACGATGGTAGTAACAACCCCCAGCCGATCCCCCTGAAAAGTGCTTTACCCCCTCTATTACGGGACTTGCGGTAGTTTCTGCGGTAAGTAGAAGACCGCTGCCAGGCCGCTGGGGGTCGTTTTTACCGGGATTGTTACAAAAACCGTCAATAGTGTTTATCAAAAGCAAGCCTGTATAGCGCCTACTCAGGCGCCTAAAATCAACCTCGCCAACAAGGCAATGTGATTAACCAAGTTACAGCCCCCACGAAGGCAGTTAATCCAGACTTCTACTCAAGTTCCACACGCAGCCCCACAAAGGCTGCGTGACCCTACACGACCTTAGAAAGGTGAAATCAAAATGAAAGCTTTATTAGTTCTGGCCTTCAGCAGTCTTTGCGTTACAGCAATGGCCGACGAGATCCCGACTGATGTCGCAAGCCAGCAACCAGCAGTAGAGGAATACTCTTACTCGTCCGACCTGGACATCGCCAAAGTTATATCCATGAGCGAAGTTCCAAATGTATGCGAAGTTGTACCTGCACGTATGGAATATGAAGACTCGAAAGGTCTGCGGCACATTCTTCAATACCGCGTCATGGGTAACGGCTGCTCTAACGGCTGATACTAAAGTTGCTCTTCAAGTTCCAACAATTGTCGGCCGCAAGAGATCTTTCTTGCGGCAAAGATGGCCAGATGCACAACTGAATCCAGACTGGTTGCAAGCCATCGCCCAATGCAGTGCGACCACGGCTTTCGCACTCCCCTTTTTCATCTGTCGAGCCACCTTGCAGGGAGCGTTTCCGTATCGCCCCAAGGGGCTTGATGATGGTCCGAAAATGCCTTCTCGAGCATCAAGAACGACCTCGGGTGGCAACCCGGGACAGTAGTGTTTCAAAGGTCAAAAATTGATCATCCAACACAAGATGTAGTGGCAAAAGCGTTTTTTTGCTTATTTTTTGAGCAAAATATACGACTGACAATTTGCACCATGAATTGAACACAATCCTGTCTACCAAAGCCCGCGACCTTCCCTGTAAGCCATGTACTACGGGGCTTGCAGAGCATTGCGCGAAAAAGCCAAGGTCTCGGATCGCTTCCAGGCGGCAAAAAACCGCAAAACCGGGTGAAAAAAAATCTTTGCCGGCCAAAGCCTTGTAAACCCTCGCTCCGCCGCGATCACGCCCCTCGCCAACCGAATCGTGAGCCACTTCGTCGCACCACAGCGGCAAAAAAATCCCTATAATGCGGCCTTAAAACGGGCCTGCAATATTCCCTTACAGGGATAAACAGCCAATCCGAAGCCAGCGCAGGAGTCGACTCGGTCCTCTGTGCCCATAACCGCCTCGGAACTCCCGTACATATTTTTGTTTATTGCCTGCGTTAGCTGCCGCAACAAACGATTCCTTAAGATCCAACGCGGCCAGTTCGGCCGTGTGAAAAGCCAACCATCAGTTTTCACACGGGCATCTGGCCCTCACGCAGGAGACGACACGTCATGCTGAGCTGGGACGAATTCGACAAAGAAGAAGGCGAAGTCGCCGTTAAAGGCGCCAACGCCGGCCACGCTGCCGAAGCTGCCATGGACAAACTCGACAGCGCCGGTGGTGCCGCCGCTCTCGAAGCCCGCGCCGTAACCGCCAGTGATTCCGCTGCCGTTGCCCGTGCCAAGGCCTCTCTGGACCAGCTCGACATCGCCGAAGGCCTGGCCGAGTTGGAAGGCGCTTCCGCCCGTGTCGCCGTCGATGAAAAGCGCATGATCAACTGCCGCGCCGACCTCAACCAGCTCGTGCCATTCAAATACGACTGGGCCTGGCAGAAGTACCTGGACGGTTGCGCAAACCACTGGATGCCGCAAGAAGTCAACATGACCGCCGACATCGCCCTCTGGAAAAACCCGGAAGGCCTGACCGACGACGAGCGCCGCATCGTGATGCGCAACCTGGGCTTCTTCTCCACCGCCGACTCCCTGGTTGCCAACAACCTGGTACTGGCCGTGTACCGCCTGATCACCAACCCGGAATGCCGCCAGTACATCCTGCGCCAGGCGTTCGAAGAGGCGATCCACACCCACGCCTACCAGTACTGCATCGAATCGTTGGCCATGGATGAAGGCGAGATCTTCAACATGTACCACGAGATTCCATCGGTCGCCAAGAAAGCGGCCTGGGGCCTGAAGTACACCCGTTCGATCTCCGATCCGAAGTTCGAAACCGGCACCGTCGACACCGACAAGGAGCTGCTGCGCAACCTGATCGCCTACTACTGCGTTCTGGAAGGCATCTTCTTCTACTGCGGCTTCACCCAGATCCTGTCCATGGGCCGCCGCAACAAAATGACCGGTGTAGCCGAGCAGTTCCAGTACATCCTGCGCGACGAATCCATGCACCTGAACTTCGGTATCGACGTGATCAACCAGATCAAGATCGAAAACCCGCACCTGTGGGATGCCGAGATGAAGGAAGAAGCCACCCAGATGATCCTCCAGGGTACCCAACTGGAAATCGAATACGCTCGCGACACCATGCCGCGCGGCGTACTGGGCATGAACGCGGCGATGATGGAGGACTACCTCAAGTTCATCGCCAACCGTCGCCTGTCGCAGATCGGCCTGAAAGAAGAATACCCGGGCACCACCAACCCGTTCCCATGGATGAGCGAAATCATGGACTTGAAGAAAGAGAAGAACTTCTTCGAGACTCGCGTGATCGAGTATCAGACTGGCGGCGCGCTGAGCTGGGATTGATTCCGAGCTCCAGCCCTGTGCCGATCTCGATCTGAATCGGCACAACGAAAGATCAAAAAAGCCCTGACTTGCTCAGGGCTTTTTTATTGGGACCCGGTATCCCCGACTCCAGGCAAATCATCCAACGCGGAACTCAATCGACGGAGGCCAGGGCACCACGAATCTCCTGTTTCACCGCCTCGAAATCCGCCGCCGCGCGGGGATCGTCCAGCAGCCGGGCCGTCAACACCGCGGCACTGATCTTTCCGCCCTCCAGGTCGCTGGGGAAATGCACACCGGCGATGACCCGGCTGTCGGCATTGATCTGTGCGCGGCTGAACAACTCGCTGCGTTTCTCCGGCAGCGCCATGCTCAGCAAGGTGGCATTGAGATAACCATTCATCGAATGACCGCTGGGGTAGGAATCGCCCTCCGGTGGCGGCAATACCGGTTTCACCAGTGCCGAGGCCTCGTAAGGGCGCGGCCGACCATAGCTGTGCTTGGCCGGCATCAGGAATTGCACCAGGTCTTCCTGAGCCCGCCGGAAGAAGGCCCGAGTCAGGGGCAGGCGCTCAATGCTGAAACCGGCGCCGAGGGATTCCCTGGCGAAGTGGAACACGCTGTCTTCCCATTCATCATCCTGCTGGACCCGGCTCACCTGAGCGCTACTGCGTGCTGCCTGGGCCGCCAGCACGGCTGTCAAATCGCTTTGTTGCAACGATGAATCAACAGTTGGAGGCGGTGGCAGGTAGTCAGCCAGCCGGAACTGATTGGCCGGCAGATAAGGCAAGGCTGCCTGCTCCGCCAGGACGGCCCCGGTGCCGGACAGGGCCAGACAAAACAACAATGAACGCGCAAGAACAGGCATATGGAGGTCCTCGTTATTGTGAGGGGAAAAGCCGTCTGGCTGGTTCCCACCGGGCCTTCATTCATGAGGCCGGCGCCTTCTTATCGGCCATTTATTCGAGGCTTACTTGTCCCTCCTTGCCAAAGGTGTGACGTTCTCTGCCAGGACTATTCAAGATACCTAAGCTTTTGTTTTTACAAGCTTTAACGCGTAGGACTCGTCTCTATATGGTGAGAGTTTTGTTAATTAGAACTGTAGGAAATTTCATGCCCCTCATGCAGCCGCAATGACCTGGAAAGACTCAGGAAGGCTGTCAGTTTGATTGGTCCCGACGGGGGATTTTTCGTGAGCACACCCGTCCTACCAAGGGCGTGGTTGGAACGGGGTCATGGCTTGTTCTGTTCCAGCGGACGCCAGTCGAAATGCTGCCGTTCGCCGACGCCATTGAAGTCGACGCGATAGGTGTGTTGCTTGCCGCCGATATCGCAGACGCCGATCAGATCGTGGTTATGCTGTTCGCGCGGCGGTGGCGTCTGGATACGCACGGTACCGTGGCAGTTTTCGTAATTGCAGGGCGCGGTATTGCGATACAGCAGGTAATCGCCACTTTCATCACGCTCGACCCAACGCCCATCGATGAATCGGGCCTGGTCGGGCGCAATGCTGGCGGTGGCCATCTTGCGCTTGCTGTTGCACAGCATCACCCCGCCCATGGCGGCGGCCATGATGAGGTAGGCCAGGATCCGCGACTCCACATTGAAGTAGGAAAGGATGCCCAACGCGTCGGCCAGGATCGACATGACCGAAAGCGCCAGCGCCGGCAGCGACAGGAAAAACGCCACCGCGCCTTTGATGACGCTGCCCCGGCTCACCCGCTCGACACTCCTGGGGTCGATGACGAACTGAATGCTGGTGCGTTCAGGCGCCTGATTCTGGGCAATGTTGATGTGGTTGGCATCACCAATGGAGCCGATATTGATGCGGTTACCGTCAGACATGAACCTGAGCCTTTTCCAGTGATGAGTGGAACGTGCTACCTACAAGGTTATGCCGAGATCAGCGCCCATGCTTGAAAAGATCAGTGCACTCCCCTGCGCCACCCGCTATTAATAGCCTTCTTCACTCAAGGACCCGAGCCCCCCATGAAATTCGACACCGCCTACTGCATCAGCCTCGACGACAAGCTGTCGATCTATGACGTGCGCGATCTGAATTTCGACGAGACCATGGCCTTCGACTCAGCCAAGGAACAATTCCAGTGCCCCAACGATGCCTGTCGCGCCACCTTTGCCTCTGACAATCAGTTGGGGACCTTCAATGCCAAGAACGTCAATTACATCCGCACCCCGCATTTCAAGAACCTGCCTGGCACCCGGCATATCGAAGGCTGCCCGTATGGCACCAGCAGGACGCTGGCAGCCGGGGTGGAGGGTACGCCGGACGAGGATGATCGGGAGGAGCATTTCCCATCGGAATTGCTGCTGGCCCGCCGCGAATATGTGCGCAAGCCCGCCAGCCCGGCAGCGGATGGCGATACGCCAGGAACTGCCGCGCCAGCCCCCTCCTCCGCCCTGCGCACGCCGGCTCCGGCTCAGGCCGGCACCCCAGACAAGACCAGTGTCTTCGCTCATCCGGTGGAGTGTTTTGTGTCGAATATCGACGACAAGGAACTGCTCAAGCGCATGCCGCTGAAGATCGGCGAACACACGGCGTCCTATGCCTCGTTCTTCAAGAAGATCGAATACCTGCTGGACAACAAGGGGTTGATCTACTGGGGCAAGATCAAGGAGATCAAGGACTACACCCAGAGCTTTCGCATCGACTTCGAACAGAAGGTCTGGTTCAAACAGGCGGACGAGACAAAAAAGAAGCCCTACTCGGTCAACGTCTACCTGAGCAAAAAACTGATCGAGAGCTACCGCAAGCGCAAAGCCTTCCTCGAAGAGATCAAGCATGCGATCGACAGCGAACAAGAGCTGTATTGCTTCTTTTATGGCGTGACCCCGGAGCTGAAACAGGTGCCAAGCAAAAAACACCCCGAACAGACGTTCGGGGTATTCAGCGCCAACATCGAGAACCTCGACCACTTCATCATTCGTGAAGCGCCGGGGTTGGCGCTGGGCTAACCCTTAGCGAACCAGCATGCCGAGCATTACCAACACCAGCAGGCCGATATACACCCGCGCATGCAGCCGGTCGGGAATGCGCCCGATCCACGGTGAGGCCAGGCGCATGCCCAGCAATGAGCCGAGGGTCAGCACGGCAAACGCCAGCAGGTCGATATAGCCGATAAACCAGGGGCCCAGATCGAAGCGACTGAAGCCGGCCATGGCCATATAGGTCAAGGTCCCGGCCAGGGCTACCGGCACGCTCAGCGGGTTGGCCATGGAGGTGGCCTGGGTCATGCTCAAGCCACAACGGCGCAGCAGGGGCACGGTCATCACACTGCCGCCGACACCCAGGAAGGTAGCAATGGCCCCGATGCCCAGGCCTCCGGTGTTTTCCAGTCGCCCCAGGCAGCGCGGCGCACGGGTGTCGCTCTGTTCAAGAAAGCCACGACGCATCAGGCAATCGGCAATGGTCAGCGCCAGGTAGGCGATAAAGGCGTAGCGCATCGCCTCACCACTCACCGCCATTGCCAGGACCGCCCCCGCTATAGCTCCCAGCCCGATGTAGCCACCCAGCGGCCACAGATAATGTCGAATCAGGTTGCCCGCGCGGCGGTGTTTGCCGGTGGCCATCAGCGCGTTGACGATCATCACGCAGGTCGAGGTGGCGACCGCTATATGCATGGCCGACTGAGCGACGGCATCGTCAGCGCCATGGCCGCTCAGCAACATGCGATACAGCAGCGGCACCACCACAAAGCCGCCGCCAAAACCGAACAGCACCGCGCTGATCCCGCTCATGCAGCCGAACACCGCCAGCCATAGATAAAACATCGAAGGGTTCTCCGTTAGCAGAAGACCTCGACGATAGAGCGCCAGGGCTTGGCCGGCTTTAGCAAGTCAGCCAATACTGTTTGCATTCACGCCAACCCCGCGGACGCCGACGCCATGCGTAACACTTCGATCGACCTGCTGGATCACACCCCACGCGCCGTGGTGGCGATCGGCACCGATTACCCCCAGGGCCACCTGTTGCCGAGCCACAGCCATCGTCGCGCGCAACTGTTGTATGGCGCCACCGGGGCGATGCAGGTCAGCACCACGAATGGCCGCTGGGTGGTGCCGCCACAGCGTGCGGTATGGATTCCGCCCCGGGTGGCCCATGAAGTGCTGATGCTCGGAGTCAGTACCCGCAGCCTGTACATCGAACCGGCGGCCATGCCGACCCTGGGCGATGAGTGCCAGGTGATCAGCGTGTCGCCACTGATGCGCCAGTTGCTGATGGAGGCGGTGGATCTGCCGCTGGCGTACGACGAGAACGGACGCGACGGTGTGCTGGTCAGCCTGTTGTTGCATGAACTGAACCGTACCACCCGCCTGCCCCTGCACATTCCCCTGCCCGAAATGCCACGCCTGCTCACCCTGTGCCAGGCCTTCCTGCAACAACCCGATGCCCACCAGTCTCCCGAGCAATGGGCGCAACAGCTGCACATCAGCCTGCGCACCTTCAACCGCCTGTTCCGCGAGCAGACCGGCATGAGTTTCGTCCAGTGGCGCCAGCGCGCCTGCGTGGTCAGGGCCTTGCCCCGACTGGCCGCAGGCGAGTCGGTGACGCGAATCGCCCTCGATTTCGGTTATGACAGCCCCGCCGCCTTTTCCACCATGTTCCGCCGGGTAGCGGGGCAACCGCCCAGCGCCTACCTGGAAACCGGGGCATAGCGCCGGGACAAGACTTGTCACGAAGACGTTGAGGCGATCGGCAAAATGAGTTTGATCCGGGAGCAAAACAACTGTACAAATAAACAGTACTTTATTGACTCATTTTCACCCGCTTCCGGAGAAATCCCATGGCCTCACTCGCGATGAAAGTCACCCTGGAACGTATCGCCCTCTTCCAGTTCACCCCAGAACACTGCATTCAGGCCCGCGCCATGCTGGGGTGGAGCCAGGAACAGCTGTCACAGGAATCCGGCGTCTCGATAGCCGCCATTCACCGCTTCGAGGCGGGCGGCGAATTGCTCGACGTGACCCGACTGGCCCTGGCCTTTCGCCTGGAAGCAGAAGGCCTGGTGTTCTTCCCCGGTTTCGCTCCGGGGCGTGGCATGAACATCAAGGGTGCGACGCCCAACCCAATGGAACGGCCCGACTACGCCATGATCGAGTGATCCAGGGCGCTCAATACCTCTTCCTGTAATGCCTGCACCGAGCGGTGAGTGGCATCGAGGCGGATTACCGGGCAGCTCAGCCCGGTGATCCAGCTCTCATGCCGGCGCAGGCTGCGCGTACCTTGTCCACCCGTGTCGTAGCCAGCCGCCCAGGCAAGGAAGGTTTGAGTCGCGAGATGGCGTTCGCCGCCCTCATGGATCTGCTCGCCGTAACGCTGAAACTCGCGCACCCGCAAACGCTGCAGGCGGACCTCGGGGTCCAGGCGGAGGAAAATGGCATGGGTGAAAGCCTCAATCATCGGGTCGCCCCAACCGCACAAGGAGCCGGACAACACCCAGCTGTCCAACCCGGCCACCTGCTGCTGCAACAGCTGGATGCGCTCGTCCCGGGGGCGGCGCAGGCTGAAAGGCTGTGCACTGGAGCGCCAGAAGAAGTTATCGGAATCGAAGTGCGCGATCCCCAAACGCTGGGCCAGCGCCTGGCCCAAGGTCGTGGTACCGGAACCGGATGCGCCAAACAGATGAAGCCGATAAGCCATTACCAGATCCGTCGGGGCATTGGGGGAGTTCTCTAGATACTCCCCAGGCCCGGACACGGCAACCTGGCAATAGCCGGGCTCGGGGAGTCGCCGATGAAGGGTCTACAGATCGCTTGCCGTTACCTGCTCGGCCACGGGGTCGACCTCCATCCACCAGGCGTGCCCCCGCTGCGGGTGCGACAGGTTAAAGGCCTCGCCCATCTGCGGCGTGGTAATAGCGATGCTGCGTTCCCAGGCCAGCGAGAGGATGCGGTCGAACGGTTCGTACCAGGCATGCATCGACAGGTCGAACGTGCCGTTGTGGATGGGTAACAACCAGCGGCCCTTCAAGTCGATGTGCGCCTGCAGGGTCTGCTCCGGCTGCATGTGCACACCCGGCCACTCGACGTTGTAGGCGCCGGTTTCCATCAGGGTCAGATCGAATGGGCCATAACGCTCGCCAATCCGCTTGAAGCCGTCGAAGTAACCGGTGTCACCGCTGAAGAAGATCCGGCTGTCGCCATCGATCATCACCCAGGAGGCCCACAGCGTGCTGTTGCCATCGAACAGGCCACGGCCGGAGAAATGCTGGGAAGGCGTGGCGATAAAACGAATGCCATCGACTTCCGTGCCTTCCCACCAGTCCAACTGGCGCACTTTGTCGGCCGGCACGCCCCACTTCACCAGGGTATCGCCCACGCCCAGGGGGGTGAGGAAATGGCGGGTCTTGTCCGCCAGCTTGAGCACGGTCTGGTGGTCCAGGTGATCGTAGTGGTCATGGGACAGGATCACCGCTTCGATCGGTGGCAATTGCTCCAGGCTGATAGGCGGCTGGTGGAAACGTTTGGGACCGGCCCATTGCACCGGCGATGCGCGTTCGGCGAATACCGGATCCGTGATCCAGAACTTGTCATGCAGCTTCAACAGCACCGTCGAATGCCCCAGGCGGTAGACGCTCTGGTTCGGCGCCGCCAGCAGCTGTTCGTGGGTCAATGGCTGCACCGGAATGGCCCCGGTGGGGCGAGTGTTGCGCGGTTTGTGGAACAGCATGCGCCAGAAAATACCCAGCGTCTTGCCCAGCCCGGCACGCCGGACCGGCGTGTGATTACGGAACGCACCTTGTTCCTGCAGGGACGTTTCGGGACGTGAGGCGCTGTCTGCACGGGAAGAGAGAGTGGCCATGAATCAGTGACTCCAAGGAACCCGAAAAGGCTCCGGTGATTCTCTGCGGAACGACAAAGGCCAATGCACGCAAGCGTCAGCCGACCATCATTTTTTCTGTCATGAACTACACTGCACAGTGTAGTTTTTCTAGATTGCAACAAACCCGGGACTAAGTAAACTGCCCCCGGATAACTGCCAACGACCGCCATCGAACCCAACTTATGACAGCTCCGAAGCGCCTGACCGACCTCAAACGCGAAGCCATCATCCAGGCGGCGATCACCGAATTCCATGCCAGCGGGTTCGATATCACCAGCATGGACAAGATCGCGGCAACCGCCGGAGTGTCCAAGCGCACGGTGTACAACCACTTCCCCAGCAAGGAGGAGTTGTTCACCGAGATCATGCATAAGTTATGGGCGAGCATCAGGGCGCGGACGGACATTCTTTACCACCCCGGATTAACCCTGCGTGAACAGTTGCGGGAATTGTTGATGGCCAAGCTGCAACTGCTGGCCGATGACAACTTCCTCAACCTGGCGCGGGTCGCCATTGCCGCGACCCTGCATTCCCCCGAGCGTGCCCAGTACATGGTGGCGCGCATGGGCGAGCGTGAAGAAAGCCTGATGGTGTGGATTCGCTCGGCCCGGGCGGACGGCCGACTTAAGCCCCTGGACCCGGACTTCGCCGCCCAGCAGCTCCACGGCATGCTCAAGGCGTTTGCCTTCTGGCCACAGATCACCATGAACCGGCCGCCCCTCAAGGAAGACGAACAGCAGCGCGTCGTCGAGTCCACGCTGGACATGTTCCTGGCCTGCTATCAAGCCTGATTCCCTTCTCCCTCGGTTTGCTCCGACAGCGGATCTGCCGACCGCCATGACTTGCACCGAGTGCTCTGCAATGGGCATTTGCGTACGCTCGTTCCACTAAATGGCCTGCAAGGACACTGATTATTCTTGTTGGAATAAATGACAATATTCGCCGCCTTGCCCAATGAAGGGTGACGGCCAATAAAAACACCACAAAGTGTTTCAAACCCGGGCTCGCGCAGAACTTTATGGATAACCAACAAGGCAAAGGGCTGTCGTTTGCCAAACGTATTTACCTACCCAGGATCGTCGGGCTGGGGATTGGCAGCCTCAGCGTATTCGCCGGGTTGTACCCGCTGCCGCAACCGACCTGGGTTTGGCTGTTCCTGCTGTTCAACGGTTTTATCTGGCCGCACCTGGCGTACCTGATCTCGAGCCGCGCGGCCTTCCCCTACCAGGCCGAACGCCGCAACCTGCTGTGCGACTCGCTCTTCGGTGGTTTCTGGGCGGCGGCGATGCAGTTCAATCCGCTGCCCACGGTGACCATTCTGGCCATGATGGCGATGAACAACGTCGCGGCCGGTGGCCTGCGCCTGTTCATCCATGGCTCCATGGCACAACTGAGCGGGGTACTGCTGTCGTGGTTGCTGCTCGGTCCTGCCTTCACCGGGGATGCCACCCAGCTGCAGATCTACGCCTGCCTGCCGATGCTGACCCTCTACCCGATGGCGGTGGGTATGGTCTGCTACCGGCTGGCGATCAAGCTCTCCGAGCACAAGCGCACCCTCAGCGCGCTGAGCCGCACCGACAGCCTGACCGGCCTGCTCAACCACGGTGCCTGGAAAGACCTGCTGCACCTCAAGTTCACCAAGTGCCAGCAGCAACGCTGTCACGGCACCATTGCCTTGATCGACATCGATCACTTCAAACACATCAACGACAGCTACGGCCATATCCTCGGCGATGCCGTGCTGCATCAATTGAGCCGGGACCTCAAGCTCAACCTGCGCCAGGACGACCTGGCCGGGCGCTATGGCGGCGACGAGTTCTGCGTGATCCTGCCGACGACCTCGATCCAGCAGGCCCACGAAGTGATGGAACGACTGCGGCAAGTCTTCAGCAACTATCGCCATCCAGGCGTGCCGCCACTCCGGGTCAGCCTGAGTATCGGCCTGGCCGCCTGGCACCCGGGGCTGCGCGATGCCGCAATGTGGCTCATGGAGGCCGACAAGGCCCTGTATGCCGCGAAAAACACCGGGCGCAACAAAGTCGCTGCCGCCAGCCCGATCAACGACGCGCTCCTCGCGGTGTCCAGCGACTCCTGAAAAGTTGTACAAAAATGTAAAAAACCGCAGTTTTGTACAATTTTCACCCGCATCGCTCCACACCAAGCCGGCATAATGCCGCCATGCGGTTACCCAAAAAGCCGCGAGGCACATTCGCCGCCGTGCAACATAACGTCCCTAAATTGACTCGCAGGCCCAGCGTCTCACCTCAGGCGTTGAGCAAGGGTACGCGCCGGACAGGGGCGTGCCCTTCCAAGGGGTATCTGTCAGTCATGGAATGCTGGCATTGAGCAGACAAGGCCGAGGCCCAGGGGGCTTTCGGCATGCAGGCGCACACCAAAGGGACTGACTCCAGGTTTTTCCCACTGAGCACCAGCCATCATGCTATTCAACCGCCATAACAAAACCATCGACGCCTTGCACCACACCATCGCCCAGCAAGCCAGCCTGCTTGCGGCCATCGACCGTTCGATGGCGGTGATCGAGTTCGACCTGGAGGGCACGGTCCTGCGGGTCAACGACAACTTCCTCAAGACCATGGGCTATCGCGCGGAGCAGGTCATCGGCCACCCCCATCGGCAGTTCTGCAGTGCCGAATTCGCCCGCGGCAATCAATACCGCGAGCTCTGGACGCGCCTGAAAAACGGCCAGTTCCAATCGGGGACCTTCGAGCGCGTCAATGCCCAAGGCCAGCCGGTATGGCTGGAGGCCAGCTATAACCCGATCAGGGATGCCGACGGCAAGGTCTTCAAAGTGGTCAAGTACGCTCTCGACGTCACCGAGAAGGTCCAACAGGAAAGCGAGTCCAGGGGCAAGCTGCACGCCATCGACCGCGCCATGGCGGTGATCGAGTTCAACCTCGACGGCAGCGTCATCACGGCCAACCAGAACTTCCTCGATCGCCTCGGCTACAGCCTCGCCGAACTCAAGGGCAAGCATCACCGGATCTTCTGCAAGCCCGAGCTGGCCAACAGCAGCGCCTACCAGGACTTCTGGCAGCGTCTCAACCAGGGCGAGTTCTTCAGCGGGCAGTTCGAGCGTGTCGACAAACGCGGGCAATCGCTGTGGCTGGAGGCCAATTACAACCCGGTGTACGACGCCGCCGGGCGCCTGTGCAAGGTGGTGAAGTTCGCCTCCGACGTGACCGCGAGGGTGGAGAAACACGCCCAGGACGCCCAGAGCGCGACCCAGGCCTATCACATCTCGGTGGAAACCCGGCAAGTCGCCGAACAGGGCACCGCGGTGATCCAGCAGGCGGCCAGCGAGATGCGCCAGATCGCCGCCAACATCGAAGACTCCTCGACCCTGATCGCCAAGCTCGGCGAGCGCTCCGAGCAGATCACCGCCATCGTCAACACCATCCGCGCGATCGCCGAGCAGACCAACCTGCTGGCGCTCAACGCCGCGATCGAAGCCGCGCGTGCTGGCGAACAGGGCCGGGGTTTTGCCGTGGTCGCCGACGAAGTCCGGCAACTGGCCGCCCGTACCAGCGGCTCGACCGCGGAAATCTCGGGGATGATCGACATGATCCAGCAAGAAACCCAGCAGGCCATCAAAAGCATGGACGGGACCCGGGACCGGGCGGCCAAGGGCGTGGACCTGGCGGATCTGGCCGGCACGGTGATCCTGCAGATTCGCGACGGTGCCAGCGAGGCGGTACAGGCGGTGAGCATGTTCGCCAACGAGCGTACCGCGCTCTGAACCGGCGCCTCTGAATCAACGGTGGCGACGCCAGGGAAGGCGTCGGGCAACGGGCTATAGTGACCGGCAGTCCCATCGCCCCGAGCCCGTCATGAACCCGACCCCATCCGAAACCGCCTCAGCCGCCCCTGTCGACCACCTGCGTTTCCACCGTCCCCACGCCCATCTGGCCCCGACCTTCGGCACCGACCGCTTTGCCCTGAAGGCCGAAGCCTTCGCCCGCTTTTTCGGCACCCCGACCTTTCTCGGCGCGCAAACCCTGATCGTACTGATCTGGATCGGGCTCAACCTGAGCGGGGTGACGCACTTCGACGTCTACCCCTTCATCCTTCTCAACCTGGCTTTCAGCCTGCAAGCGGCCTATGCCGCGCCACTGATCCTGCTGGCCCAGACTCGCCAGGCCGCGCGCGACAAAGCCCAGACCGACGCCGATGCCCAGCACCGCGAAGCCATCGCTATCGCCAACAGCGAACGTCAGGCGCAAGCCGCGCAACACAGCGCGCAACTGCTCGAACTGCTGGAGCAGAACACCCGCCTGACCGAGATGACCAAACAGCTGAGCGAACGCATCGAGGGCCTGACCTCGGAAATGCACCGGCACGTCCTGCACAAGGACCCGCCCCAGGCATGACTCACTGCGGCGCGCGCAGACGCTGGCTCAATTCGTCGAACAGCGTCACCACCGCCCGCAACGCCCGGCAGTCGGCCCGGGTCAGCAACCAGAGCGCGGTGTCGCACCCCGGCAGCGGGTCGCTCAGGGGTTGCAGGGCGGTGGTGTCGTCGAGCAGGAAATCCGGCAACACCGCCACCCCCAGCCCGGCCTTCACCAGTTCGCTGACCGCCAGCATGCTGTTGCAGCGATAGCCCGGCACCACACCGGGCAACACCTGCCGGCGCCAGGCCACCGTGGCGTGGTCCGGGAGAAAATCGTCCGGAGCGATCCAGGTCAGCCCGGCCAGATCCGTCGAGGCGACCGACTGCCTGTAGGCCGGGCTGGCACAGACCCGGTAAGACACCGCCCGCAACTGCCGGCCCACCAGGTGCTCGGGTGGCGTGCGCGTCAGGCGCAGGGCCAGGTCGGCATCGCGGCGGCTGAGGTTGGCGAAATCATTGGAGGTGCTGAGCTCCAGGGCCAGTGCCGGGTAACGCGGCATGAAGTGCGCCAGCGCCGGCAACAACAGGCCCTGCAACACCGAGTCGGTACAGGTCAGGCGTACCGTGCCGCTGACCACCGCGCCGCCCTGCTCCACCCCGACCTGTGCCGCGTCCAGTGCCTGTTCCGCGCGTTCGGCCTGCTCGGCCAGGGTGCGGGCCAGGCCGGTGGGCAGGTAGCCGGCGCGGCTCTTGTCGAACAGCTGCTGGCCCAGCGCGGCCTCGAGGCGCCGCACCGCACGGAACACCGTGGACACATCGACCTTCAACAACGCCGCCGCGCGGGCCAGGGAGCCGCCACGCACCAGGGCGAGGATCAGCGACAGGTCGGAGTAGTCGAGCCGATAGTGCGTGGCTGCATTAATCACTTGGATAAACGCCAATATTAAGTGCGTGAGCGCCAATCTATAGTGGTGTCCAGCAACCGACAAGCGTTGGCCCTACCAGGAGAAATCCATGCCGCACATCGCACATCCGCCGACCCTGCACATCGCCCTGGTGGGCGACTACGACCCTCAGGTCATCGCGCACCAGGCCATTCCCCTGGCCCTGGAAATGGCCGCCGAGGAAACCAGCCTCAAGGTGCACTACCGCTGGCTGGCCACCGATAGCCTGACCAGCGACGCGCCACTGCAAGAGTTCGACGGCATCTGGTGTGTGCCCGCCAGCCCCTACCGCTCGATGGACGGTGCCCTGCGGGCGATCCGCTTTGCCCGCGAGCAGCAGCGGCCCTTCCTCGGCACCTGCGGCGGTTTTCAGCACGCGGTGCTGGAGTACGCGCGCAATGTGCTGGGCTGGGCCGATGCCGAACACGGCGAAACCCATCCCGAGGCCGAGCGCGCCGTGCTCACACCATTGACCTGCGCCCTGGTGGAAGCCACCGACAGCATTCACCTGTGCGCAGGCAGCCGCATCGCCGAAGCCTACGGCGAGCAGCAGATCAGCGAAGGTTATCGCTGTCGCTACGGGGTCAATCCGCAGTTCGCGGCGCAATTGCTCAAGCACGACCTGCGCCCCAGCGGCTACGACTCGGCCGGCGACCTGCGGGCGGTGGAACTGCGCGACCATCGGTTCTTTGTCGCCACCCTGTTCCAGCCAGAACGGGCAGCGCTCAAAGGCGTCGTGCCGCCCCTGGTCAGCGCCCTGCTCGCCGCTTGCCTGGAGCGTCATACATGATCGCCCGTACCCCCGAGGCGCCCTATTACGCGGTGATTTTCAGCGCCCAGCGCCGCGAGCCGGACCCGGTCTACGAGCAGGCCGCCGAACGCATGGTCGAACTGGCGCGGCAGCAACCGGGATTTCTCGGCCTGGAGTTCGCGCGTAACGAGGACGGCTTCGGCATCACGGTCTCCTATTGGCGGGACCAGGCCTCGATCCTCGCCTGGAAGCAGCATGCCGAACACCGCATCGCCCGCGAACGCGGGCGCAGCGACTGGTACGCGGCCTGTCACACCCGGGTATGCAAGGTCGAACGCGCCTACCTGTTCGAACGCTGAGACCTGATCGCCAGCCCAGCCACCGCGCATCCCGGTTATTGCGCCGCCGGCACCAGGCTGCGCACCGCCGAAATCTCCGGCAGGTCGGTGCGGCGCATGTACACGCGCAAGGGTTCGCTGATGTTGATGCGGTCGTCGATGTTCTGTTCCAGCAGCAACTGGATCAGCTCGCGCTTGAGCACCATGACCTGGCCCTCGGCGCTGGCCCAGACGAATTCGCTGGCGGGGGTGATGGCGTCGTCGGCGACGTCCATGCCGAAGGAGTCTTCGCTGAAGCGCACGATGTGCTGGCCGCTCTTGCGGTTGAAACCGACAAAACCCTTGAGCTGGTCGGCGGCCTGGCAGATGAGTTCGGATGTGATGCGCATGGTAAACCTCACTGAGTGTCCCGAAGGACAGGTGATCGATGGTTTACACGCCAGGCAAGGGTGGAAATGTTTTCGCGCTTCCCTCTGACGGGGAAACTTCAGGGCGCAAGCGTACTGCAAAGCACCCCACAAAAGCGTCGGAAAATTTGCCGCACCTGCAGATTTATGTCGGTTTCGCGATAGCACAACAGCCATTCAATTGTTAAAAGGTAGTCCTTTGAAAATCGCCCTCCACGAAAGGACCTCGACCATGCCTGCCACCTTCACCAAAAGCGCCCTGATGCTGAGCCTGATGCTTGGCCTGGGCCAGGCACAGGCCGCCAGCACAAGCCCCACCGCACTGGCTGTCAGCCAAGGCATTCCACACCCCGCGGTGATCGCTCACCGGGGCGCGTCCTTCGATGCACCGGAGTCCACCGCCGCCGCCTACAAACTGGCCCGCGACCTGGGCGCCGACTACCTGGAAATGGACCTGCAACGCAGCAAGGACGGCGTGCTGTTCGCCCTGCACGACAACAACTTGCAGCGCACCACCGACGTCGCCAGCAAGTTTCCCGAGCGCAAGGACAGCCCGGCCAACGCCTTCACCATGGCCGAGCTGAAAACCCTCGACGCCGGCAGTTGGTTCAACCAGGCCTATCCCGACCGTGCCCGTGCAAGCTACGTCGGCCTGAAGATCCTGACCCTCGACGAAATCATCGACATCGCCCAGAGCAACCCGCATCACAAACCCGGCCTGTACATCGAGACCAAGGAGCCCAAGCAGTTCCCCGGCATCGAGCACGACCTCAAGGAAAAACTCCAGGACCGCGGCTGGCTCAGCCCGGCCGGCTCCAAGCTGGCGAAAAGCGACCTGGCGGTAGGCCAGGGCAAAGGCAAGGTGGTGTTGCAGACCTTCGAGAAGAGCAGCCTGGAACTGCTGCAGAAAGAAATGCCCAAGGTGCCGAAGATCCTCCTGCTGTGGATCGGTGAAGGCGGCATGCAGCCCAAGTCCGACGTAACCTTCGCCAACAGCGGCGAGAAGGACAAGGCGGCCTACTACGCCAAGCAGGAACCCAAGGACAAGGCCGAGTTCGAGCAGTGGGTCAGCTACGCCAAGGCCCAGGGCGCCATCGGCACCGGCCCGTCGGCGGCACTCACCAATGGCGGCGACCAGAGTTACTTCGACCTGGTGCAACCCTGGATGAACCAGTTCACCCACGACCAGGGCCTGCTGGTGCACGTCTACACCATCGACGAGCCGGTGGACTTCAAGAAGGTCCTCGACTCCGGTGTCGACGGTATCTTCACCAACCGCGCCGCGGAGCTGCTCAAGTACGCCAAGCGTCCGGCCAGCGGCAGCGTCAGCCAGCTGCTCGAGGCCAACGGCTACTGAGCCGGTCGCCGTGCGCACGCCCGAGTGGACAGGCCAGCTGTGGCTCGGGCGTGACTACGGACTGATCCAGGGCGAGCTGGGGCGTACCGCGCCCCACGCCCACTACGCCCATCAACTGATCCTCGCCCCCGCCGCACCGGTCACCGTCAGCCTCGACGACCAGCCCTGCACCGCAAAGCATGTGTTCATCCCGGCCATGCAACGGCATGCGATCCTCGACGCGCCCGGGACCCTGTTCACCCTCTACGCCGAACCACTGACGATTGACGCCCAGGTCCTGCAACACAGCCTGCTGGGGGTCGAGCTGACGCTGCCGGCGCTGGCCGAGGCGCTGCAGCGTTGCCCGCGCCGAATCTTGCAGGACCGACGGATTGAAAAGGCCCTGGCCGCCCTCGACCGACAATTGGCCGGCAAGGTCTCGGCCAGCGCCCTGGCGGCCCATGCGCACCTGTCCCTGAGCCAGCTCGAACGGCTGTTCAGCGGCCAGCTCGGGTTGCCGGTGCGGCGCCTGGTGCTGTGGCGGCGCCTGCGCCTGGCAATGGGCCTGGTGCTGGCGGGCCAGGCCATCACCGAGGCGGCCCATGGCGCCGGGTTTGCCGATTCCGCGCACTTCTCCCGTACCCTGAAAACCCTGTTCGGTGTCACCGCGCGCCAAGCCCTGCAACACATCGAGCTGCGCCTGCTGGACTGACTCAACGGCGCAACGGCAAGGGCACCGGCGGTTCCTCATGCACGGCTTGCCTGCTGAAGGGTGCCAACAATTGTCGCCAGTACGCCTGCGGATAATCCGGCTGGCTGCCGATGCCCAGGTCGCCCTGGCGGATCGGGTAGGTCGAGGAATAAAACGCCGTGCCCAGCAGCCAGTCCCAGACATTCAGGAACAGGCCGAAATTCACATTGCCGGCGGTGCCGTACTTCATGTGGTGAAAGCGGTGCATCGGCGCCCAGGCAAACACCCAGCCCAGGGGACCGGGGCGCATGTCGACATTGGAGTGCTGCAACAGCAGCTGGATGGCAATGGCAAACGCCAGCAGTTGCGCCACCGGCAAGGGGACTCCCAAAAACAGCAGCGGCAACAGCCCGGCGCTGGCTTCCAGCAACTGATGCAGCGGGTGCTTCATCAAGCCGTTGAAGCCATACAAGCGCTGCACGCTGTGATGCACCGCATGCAGGCGCCACAGCCAGGGCAGCCGATGGCTGAAGTAATGCGCCAGGGTCAGGCCGCAGTCGGCGATGACCATCGCCAGCGCCAACTGCGCCCACAGCGACCAGCCGCGCGGCCACAGGCCATCGAACGCCAGCAGGCTCACCAGCCCCGGCAACAGCAGCAACCCCAGGGCGTTCAGGCTTTCATTGACCAGCGCGTGCAACACGTCGCGCAAGCGATCCTGCCGCGGGCGATTCCAGTCCACCTCATAGGGCAACCACCCTTCCGCGACAAAGGACACCCCCAGCGCCCCGGCGAACACCAGCAGCAACCAGCCCGGGGCCAGCCCCGGCGAGCCCATCACCCACACGCCAGCGCCGATGAAGCCGGCGAAAAACGCCGGACCGTACAAGCCTTTGATCATTGCTTTCATCACTGCCTCTCCTGTTCGAGAGCACAGCTTGAAAAACCCGAGGGCCACTGCGATTGAACAAACGGCGCAAAGCTTGCGCTGAATTAAGGGTGAATTAAGTTGTACCGGCTAACCTGAACCCACTTAAACGAATCACCCCAAGGAAAGACCCTATGAAAACGTTGACTGCCCTGTTCGCCGCTACCGCCCTGACCCTGACCGCTGGCCTGGCCCAGGCCGACGTGCGCCCGGACCTGATCCCGGGCCTGCTCAAGGCCGGCACCATCATGGACCTGGAAAAACTCAACCAGGCGGCCCTGGCCGAACACCCAGGCACCACCGCCGCCAACATCACCGATACCGAGCTTGAGCAGACCGCGGCCGGCGCCTACGTCTACCAGGTGGAACTGCGTGACGCCAAGGGCGTCGAGTGGGACGTCGATCTGGATGCCAAGACCGGCAAGGTCCTGAGCAACAAGCAAGACAAGTAATTCTTCAGGACAAAAAAAGCCGCGTGGCCGAAAGGCCACGCGGCTTTTTCATGCCCTGGCGCATCAGGCACTCAGGCGTGCCGTCACCTCATTCAACTGCCCCGACAGCTCGTGCAGGTTCTGACTGGCGCGCTCGGTGCGCTGCACGTTATCCAGGTTGGTGCTGGCGATCGTGGTGATCTCCGTCAGGTTGCGCGAGATGTCCTCGGCCACCGAGGTCTGCTCTTCCGCCGCCGTGGCGATCTGCCGGTTCATGTCGCGGATCGCCTCGACCGCCTCGGTGATCCGCTCCAGCATGGCGCCGGCCTGGGTCACCTGCTCGACGCTGGCATCGCTGCGCGCCTGGCCACTCTCGATCGCATGGGCAGCGTCCAGCGCGCCGGTCTGCACGCTCTGGATAATCTGGTTGATCTCGATGATCGACGCCGCGGTGCGCTGCGCCAGGCTGCGTACCTCGTCGGCGACCACAGCGAAACCACGCCCGGCCTCGCCGGCCCGGGCCGCTTCAATGGCCGCGTTGAGCGCCAGCAGGTTGGTCTGCTCGGCGATGCCGCGGATCACCTCCAGCACCTTGCCGATACGCCCGCTGTCGGCCTCCAGGCGGCGGATCACCTCGGCGGTGTTGGCGATTTCGCCACGCATCAGGGTGATGGTGTGGATGGTGCCCTGCATCACCTGCTCGCCCTGCTGGGCCGATTGGTCGGCGTCATCGGCGGCGCGCGCCGCATCCGCCGCATGGCGCGCCACTTCCTGGGCGGTGGCGGACATTTCATTCATCGCCGTGGCGACCTGATCGGTGCGATTGAACTGATCGTTGGTGCCCTGGGACATCAGGGTGGCAATCGCATTCAGCTCGCCGCTGGAGCTGTCCAGGTCGGTGGCGCTGCGCTGCAGGCGGCTGAAGGTTTCAGCGAGGAAATCCCGCAAGGTGTTGGCGGCCACCGCCAGCTTGCCCAGCTCGTCCTGACGGCTGCTGGCCACGCGCTCGGCAATCCGCCCACGGCTGAGTTGCGCCACGTAGTCGATCAACTGGCGGATCGGCTCCACCAGGCTGCGGTTGACCAGCCACAGGCTCAGCAGGCCAATCAGCAAACCCGAGGCCAGCATCACCAGCAGGCCGATCCACACCGTGCGCTGGGCGGCGGCGCTGATGTCGCGCGACCGCTCGCTGCCCTGCTTGCGCAGCTCGCTCACCAGTTCGCTCATCTGCTCGCTGGTGGCGCGGTCCACGCCCTTGACCGCGGCATCGCCGGCGGCCGGATCGGCACCGGCGGCGACAAAGGCATCGCGGCCTTTCTGGTACGCCGTGCCCAGCAGCCGGTGCTCTTCACGCAAGCGCTCGATACGGCCCTTGAGCGCCGCATCGATGCCGGGCTCGGCCGCCAGCTGGCCAAGAATGCCCTGCACATCGCGCTGGCGATCCTCGAACTGCTGCCAGTATTTGCTCAGGTCGGCGCTCTGCTTGCCACGCAGCAACACGTTTTTCCATTCCTGCACCTGGACCTTGAATTGCAGGTTGGCTTCATCGATCAACTGCGAGGTGCGCAACGGCCCCTCGATCAGTTCGCGATAACTTTGCACGCCGTTGGACAGGAAGTGAAAACACGCCAGCGCGATCAACAGCACCGCCAGCAGGCTGCCGCTCAACAAAGCCAGAACTTGCGCTCTCAGGGATTTTTGCAAGGACATCGAATGAGATCTCTCAACAGGGATAGAGCACGCCCGAGGCGGGCATGGGTAGCGTGCGAACATCCCTGTCAGGCAAACCGGGGCAAGCCGATCGCGCAGTCGTCGTAGGCGTGATCGGCCTGAAAGAGGCTTTCTTGAGCGCCTCCGACAGCCGGTTATAACCGCCGAATATTGCACTTCGAATCGTCACAAAATAGTCATGAAGCCTTGCGATGATCGGGCTCAAGTGAACCTGTAAAACCGCCTACAGGTGCCTTCCCACCTGCGAGCCTCCATGAACCACAGCATCGACCATGCCCATCGCGATTCGGATCTGTTCGGCCTGCTCTACGGCTTTGCGTTTCGCCCCGGCGAGCGGGGTCGCGAACTGGATTCGGCCAAGGCCCTGCAAGCCCTGCAACAGCCGGACGATGGCGAGGCGTTTCTCTGGCTGCACCTGAACCTGGCCCATGCCGCCTGCGAACGCTGGATGCAAACGCACCTGGCCCTGCCCGAGGAATTCTTCGAGGCCTTGCACGAAGGCTCGCGCTCGACCCGTATCGAGCATGTGGATTCGGCCCTGCTGGCGGTGGTCAACGACGTGGTGTTCAACTTCGGCAGCATGGTTTCCTCGGACATCTCCACCCTGTGGGTCTGTGTGCGCAGCCGGCTGATCGTCAGCGCACGCCTGCAACCCTTGCACTCGGTGGACAAGCTGCGCTCCTCGGTCAAGGCCGGCGAACGTTTTCGCTCGCCCCTGGAACTGCTGGTGCACCTGCTGCGCGACCAGGGCGAAGTACTGACCCAGATCGTGCGCAAGACCAGCCTCAACGTCGACCAGATCGAAGACCAGTTGCTGGCCGCGCGGATCTCCACCAACCGTGCCGAGCTGGGGGCCATGCGCCGGGTGCTGGTGCGCCTGCAACGCCTGCTGGCGCTGGAGCCGGGCTCGCTGCTGCGGCTGCTCAACCGTCCGCCGCAGTGGCTGCAGAAGGAGGACGTCAAGGAGCTGCGCAAGTCCACCGAGGAGTTCGCCCTGATCATCAACGACCTCACCGCCCTCGGCGAACGGATCAAGCTGCTGCAGGAAGAAATCGCCGCCAATATCAACGAACAGACCAACCGCACCCTGTTCACCCTGACCGTGGTCACGGTGCTGGCGCTGCCGATCAACATCATCGCCGGCTTCTTCGGCATGAACGTCGGCGGCATTCCCTTCTCCGAGGACCCGGAGGGCTTCTGGATCCTCGTCGCGCTGGTCGCCACCTTCACCGTCATCGCCGGCCGCTGGGCGTTTCGCAAGCGCCAGGATATGTAGGCCGCCGCATGTCGTAGGAGCGAGGCTTGCCCGCGATGGCGCCGGTGATTACCCAACCGTGTCAGGAGCCTGGCCCGGTAGCGTTTGTCATGACCTCATCGCGGGCAAGCCTCGCTCCTACGACCAGAGGTTAAAGGATTCACCCAAACACTGACCTGAGGCAGCCTCTCTGTAATATTTGGCAA